>NZ_VSWF01000004.1:0-204946 GCF_009668305.1 Comamonas sp. CAH-2 | reverse complement strand
CCCCCCACAAGGTCTGAATCTGGCGCTGCAGGGCGGGGGCTCGCACGGGGCCTTCACCTGGGGCGTGCTGGACGCGCTGCTGGAGGACGGGAGCTTTTGCTTTCCCGGCATCAGCGGCACCAGTGCCGGCGCCATGAACGCCGTGGCCGTGGCCCAGGGCTTTGCCACGGCCGCCCTGCAACACCCGGAGGACGATGCGGCACGCCATGCGGCTGGCTGCAGCGCCGCGCGCAACGCCTTGCGCAAGCTGTGGGAGGGCGTGGGGGCCATGGGCAGCTTCACGCTGGGGGTGCCGGTGGCCAGCAACCCGCTGATGGGCATGATGTCGCAGTTCCTCTCGCCCTACCAGACCAACCCGCTGGACATCAATCCCTTGCGCCGGCTGCTGGAGCTGACGGTCGATTTCGCCCAGCTGCGCGCGGCCCTGTCGCACCCGGGCATGCCGCGGCTGTTTGTCTGCGCCACCAATGTGCGCACGGGCAAGGGCGAGATCTTCAGCGGCGAGCGCCTCAGCGCCGATGCCATCATGGCCTCGGCCTGCCTGCCGCAGCTGTACCAGGCGGTTGAGATCGACGGGCAGTACTACTGGGACGGCGGCTTTTCGGGCAACCCGGCCCTGTACCCGCTGATCTACCGCACCGACTGCCGTGACATGCTGCTAGTGCAGATCAACCCGATCGAGCACCATGAGCTGCCCGAGACGGCGGGCGACATCATGGAGCGCATGAACGAGGTGATGTTCAACGCCGGCCTGCTCAGCGAGCTGCGCGCCATCGACTTCGTGCGCCGCCTGCTGGCCGAGGGCCGCCTGGATGCCACGCGCTACAAGAGCGTGCTGATGCACCGCATCGACGGCGGCGCGGCCCTGAGCCACTTTGGCGCAGCCAGCAAATCGCGCGTGGACATGGGCTTCCTGCTGAAATTGTTTGCGCTGGGCCGCGCCCAGGGCCAGCAATGGGTGCATGATCACCGCCAGGACGTGGGCGTGCGCGAGACCCTGCAGATTGTGGACAATCCCTGACCGTGCACCCCGCACGCCCTGCACCTTCACCGAGAACTGAGAGTTGAGCCTTTGATGACCGAGCCCGCACTGACTGCGCACGACCCGAACTGCCTTTTCTGCAAGATCACCGCTGGCCAGATCCCCAGCCGCAAGGTGTACGAAGACGACACGTTGTTTGCCTTCCACGACATCCGCCCTGCGGCGCCGGTGCATTTCCTGATCGTTCCCAAGCAGCACATCCCCTCGATGGCCCAGGTCCGCCCGAGCGAGGAAGCCCTGCTGGGCAAGATGATGGCCCTGGCGCCCCAGCTGGCGCTGGAGCAGGGCTGCAACCCCTATCCCGAAGGCGGCTTCCGCATCGTGGTCAACACCGGGACCGAAGGCGGCCAGGAAGTGCACCACCTGCACCTGCACGTGATGGGTGGCCCCCGTCCCTGGAAGCACGGCTGATCGATTGCTGACACTGGATGAGGGCGCGGCCTGCACCCGGGTGTTCTAAGGCCATCTGCGGCGCCAAGTTGCAGCCGCCCGTCTAAAATGACTTGTATTCGTTAGGAGAAATCTCATGGGAACGTTTTCCGTCTGGCACTGGCTGATCGTGCTGCTGATCGTGGTTTTGGTGTTCGGCACCAAGAAGCTCAAGAACCTGGGCGGTGACCTGGGGAGCGCTGTCAAGGGCTTCAAGGACGGCATGAAGGACGGCACCGCTGGTGATGCCACCGCCGACAAGGCCGCCGTGGCAGACCAGACCAAGGCCGATAAGAACACCATCGACGTCGACGCCAAGCAAAAGAGCTGATGCTTGAACATGGCTGCAAGCACCGACCAGGGGCGTTGGCATGATTGACATCGGGATCTCGAAGTTGGCGCTGATCGGCGCGGTGGCCCTGGTGGTCATCGGGCCCGAGAAGTTGCCGCGCGTGGCCCGCACGGTGGGCACCTTGCTGGGCAAGGCGCAGCGCTATGTGTCCGATGTCAAGGCCGAAGTCAACCGCTCC
The DNA here is from genome assembly GCF_009668305.1 of Comamonas sp. CAH-2. Taxonomy (NCBI): domain Bacteria; kingdom Pseudomonadati; phylum Pseudomonadota; class Betaproteobacteria; order Burkholderiales; family Comamonadaceae; genus Comamonas; species Comamonas sp. CAH-2. Next base: position 202,945 of record NZ_VSWF01000004.1, on the reverse strand, counting down.
ATGGAGCTCGACGAGCTCAAGAAGATGAAGGAGTCGGTGGAGACGGCGGCGCGCGATGTCGAGCAGACGGTGCACACGGCCTCCAGCGATTTTGAGAAAGACTGGCGCGAGGCCACCGATTTCGCCTCGGACTACGACAGCGGCACGTCGACCAGCGACTACGGCAGCTACGACAGCCGCAGTGCCGTGGCGCCGGTGTACAAGAATCCGGGCAAGAATTTCCGCCTCAAGCGCGGCTCCGTGCCGCGCTGGTACAAGGCGCGCGCCGGCGTGCGCACGCACGTGCAGTCGGGCGCTGCCCGGGTGGCACGCTTCAAGCCCAAGCGCTGAGCGCGGGTGTGGTGACGCAGCGCAGGGCCTGCCGCCGTGCGCTGCGGCTTTCTTTCCTGAATGGCCGGGCTGCGCAGCCCGGCGCTTTTTCCGACCATGTCTGACAAATCCACCAAAGACGACGAGCTGGCAGGCACCGAGCAGCCCTTTGTGCAGCACCTGATGGAGCTGCGGGACCGCCTGCTGTACTGCATTTACGGGATTGCCCTGGCGGTCGCGGTGCTGGCGGTCTGGCCCGGACCGAACGGGCTGATCGATTTCATCGCCCACCCCATCAAGGCGCACATGCCGCCCGATGCCAAGCTGATTGCCGTGGGCGTGTTCTCGCCGTTCTTCGTGCCACTGAAGGTGCTGATGATGGTGGGCATCCTGTCGGTGCTGCCCTGGATCATGTACCAGCTGTGGGCCTTCGTGGCGCCCGGCCTGTACAACCATGAAAAGAAGTTTGCGCTGCCGCTGATCGTGTTCGGCAGCCTGCTGGCCTACCTGGGCATCGCCTTCGTGCAGTTCTTCGTGCTGGACAAGATGTTCGGTTTCATCCAGGGCTTCACGCCCGAGAGCGTGGCAGCCACGCCCGACATCGCCTCTTACGTCGAGGCCATCCTGTCGCTGTACCTGGCCTTCGGCATGGCCTTCCAGGTGCCCATCGTGGTGATGCTGCTGGTGCGCTTTGGCATCGTGGACATCGCCAAGCTCAAGAGCTTCCGTGGCTACTTCATCGTGCTGGCCTTCGTGGTGGCCGCCGTGGTGACGCCGCCCGACGTGATCTCGCAGCTGGCGCTGGCCATCCCGATGTGCGTGCTGTACGAGGTCGGTATTGTCGCCGCCGGCTGGTTCGCCAAGTCGTCCAAGAAGCCCGAGGACGACGAGGCCGAAGCGGCCACGGACTGATTCCTTACCCCCCCCTTGGTGGGGATGCAAAAAGCCCGCGCACCTGGATGGTGGGCGGGCTTTTTTGTGGGCGGATGCTGTCTGAAAAAGGAGCGCTGGGCGCTCGTATTCAGAGGTTTTTCAAGTGATTGGTGTTTGAAATGGCCTGCAGGCAAGCGGCAGGCGCTCTGCTTTTTGCATGCAGTCTCAGCGGCGGGCGCGTTGCGGTGCCGGGCGCACGCCGGGGGTGATGCTCAGCGTGGTCTCGCTGCCATTGCGCAGCACGGCAAACTCCGCCACCTGGCCGGGGGGCAGGGCGGCCACGGCGGTCATCATCTCGGCCACATTGCGCACGACCTGGCCCTGGACGGCGGTGATCACGTCCCCGGGCAGCATGCCGGCGCGCGCGGCCGGTGCGTCCTGCAGCACGCCGGTGATGATCACGCCCTGGGAGGCCTTGGCGCCAAAGGTTTCGGCCAGCTCCGGCGACAGTTCGTTGGGCTCCACGCCAATCCAGCCGCGCGTGACCTTGCCGTCCTTGACGAGCCCGTCCAGCACCAGCTTGGCGATGGAGACGGGGATGGCAAAGCCGATGCCCATGCTGCCGCCCGAGCGCGAGTAGATGGCGGTGTTGATGCCCAGCAGGTTGCCGTTCACATCCACCAGCGCGCCGCCGGAGTTGCCGGGGTTGATGGCCGCATCGGTCTGGATGAAGTTCTCGAAGGTGTTGATGCCCAGCTCCTTGCGGCCCAGGGCGCTGACGATGCCGCTGGTCACGGTCTGGCCCACGCCAAACGGGTTGCCGATGGCCAGCACGGTGTCGCCGACCACGGCGTGGTCGGAGTTGCCCAGGACGATGACGGGCAGCTTGTCCAGCTCCACCTTCAGCACGGCCAGGTCGGTCTCGGGGTCGGTGCCGATGATGCTGGCGTTGGCCATGCGGCCATCGGCCAGGGTCACGGCGATCTGGTCGGCGCCTTCGACCACGTGGTTGTTGGTCAGGATGTAGCCCGCCGGGCTGACGATGACGCCGCTGCCCAGGCCGGTCTGCTGCTGTGGGCCGACATCACCGAAGAAGAACTGGAACCAGGGGTCGTTGCTGCGCGGGTGGCGCACTTCCTTGCTGGTGTTGATGCTGACCACGGCCGGCATGGCCTTCTGGGCCGCGGCGGCCAGGCTACCGGGGGCGAATTCGGTGCGCGGTTCGGAGGGCGCCTCCAGCAGGGAGATGCCGGCGCGGCTGTAGGTGGCGCCGCGCTGCAGCCAGCTGGGCTGCAGGGTCGCCACGATGAAATAGGCGGCCAGCAGGACGGTGACAGCCTGGGAGAACAAGAGCCAGTAACGCTTCATAGCAACAGGTGGGGAGGGGCAATGGTCTGAAAGCGTACGCGCAAATGCGAAGCCTTGGCGGGCGCTCGGGTGTGGGAGGTGCCGCTTTGGAGTTGTCATCGTGAAACAAGATGAACCCCCTCTATTTTGCGAATTCGCTTCGCGAAACGCGATGTGCGGGTAAACCCTTTTGGTGCAAACCCTAGAATGTTCGATCGACTGCGCCACACTGCGTTCGTTCTTGGACGGGCACACCCGCCCGCCCGAGGAAGCCGCGGCTTCTCACCGTGAAGTTGCCAGAACCGTCCGGTCTGCCTTTAGCACCTATCCGTTGCCGTGGCTCTAGCGCTGTCTGACCAACTGAAGTTTCTGGAAAGACAACCCAATGAGTAAGCACCCGAATGCACAAGCCCACCAGGTGGCGGGCGGTGCACACCATCGTCCTTTGAACCGTGAGGACTACAAGACCCTGAGCCTGTCGGCCCTGGGCGGCACGCTGGAGTTCTATGACTTCGTCGTGTTCGTGTTCTTCGCCAACGTGATTGGCGCACTGTTCTTCCCTGCCGACCTGCCCGACTGGATGCGCCAGCTGCAGACCCTGGGCATCTTCGCCGCCGGCTACCTGGCGCGCCCCCTGGGCGGCATCATCATCGCCCACTACGGCGACAAGATCGGTCGCAAGAAGATGTTCACGCTGTCCATCTTCCTGATGGCCGTGCCCACCCTGGTCATCGGCCTGCTGCCCACCTACGAGACCCTGGGCATCGTGGCGCCCCTGCTGCTGCTGCTGATGCGCGTGCTGCAAGGCGCGGCCATCGGCGGTGAAATGCCGGGCGCCTGGGTGTTCGTGGCCGAACACTCGCCCGCCCGCAACTACGGCCTGGCCATCGGCACGCTGACCTCGGGCATCACCGGCGGCATCTTCCTGGGCTCCATCTTCGGCGTCTGGCTCAACAGCACCTACACCCAGGCCGAAATCCACGACTGGGCCTGGCGCATGCCCTTCATTGTGGGCGGCGTGCTGGGCCTGGTGTCGGTGTACCTGCGCCGCTTCCTGCACGAGACCCCGCTGTTCAAGGACCTGCAAAAGCGCAAGGCCGCTGACGTGGAACTGCCCATCAAGACCATCCTGCGCGAGCACAAGCAGGCCTGCTGGCTGGTGGCCCTGATGACCTGGGTGCTGTCGACCGCCGTGGTTGTGGTGGTGCTGATGACGCCGTCCTACCTGCAGAAGGTGTTCCACATCGCACCCGCCGACGCCATGACCGCCAACGCCGTGGCCACCGTCACCCTGACACTGGGCTGCGTGTTCTGGGGCTGGCTGAACGACAAGATCGGCACCCGCTGGACCATGGTGCTGGGCTGGGGCGGCATGGCCGTGACGGCCTACCTGTTCTACCTGGGCCTGCCCGGTCAGGACACCCTGGTGGCGCGCTATGCGCTGGTGGGCTTCTTCGTCGGCTCCATCTCGCTGCTGCCCATCGTCGGCGTGCGCGCCTTCCCCGTGGCGGTGCGTTTCACCGGCCTGTCCTTTGCCTACAACATGGCCTATGCCGTGTTCGGCGGCCTGACCCCCATGCTGGTGTCCGTGTGGCAGCAGGTGGACGTGATGGCGCCCGCCCACTACGTGGCGGCCATGGGCGTGCTGGGTGCGGCCATCGGCCTGTTCTGGCCCATGGCCTCGCGCGGCTGGCAGCCCAAGGTGCAGCACGGCTGATCGGTCGTTGACCTGCGGCATGGAGGGCAGCTTCGGCTGCCCTTTTGCATGCAGGGGCCGGCCACGGCTTGGCACAATCGGCCCCATGATCCAGCGACAAGACCTTCTCGCCCATTTCGATGGCCTGCTGCAGCCCGAGCGCTTCAAGGACTACGGACCGAATGGTCTGCAGGTCGAAGGCAAGGCCGAGATCCGCCGCCTTGTCAGCGGCGTCACGGCCAGCCGGGCGCTCATCGAGGCCGCGATCGCCGATGGCGCCGATGCCATCTTCGTGCACCACGGTCTGTTCTGGCGCGGCATGGACGGGCGCATCACCGGCTGGATGAAGGAACGCATCCGCCTGCTGCTGGCACACGACATCAGCCTGTTTGCCTACCACCTGCCGCTGGATGCCCACCCCGAGCTGGGCAACAACGCGCAGCTGGGCGCCCGGTTGGGCGTGCAGGCCAGCGGCAGCTTTGGCGAGCAGGCACTGGGCCTGGTGGGCGACGTGCAGTTTGCCAACGCCGACGCCCTGGCCGCCCATGTGCAGGCCGTGCTGGGCCGGCCCGTGACCTGCGTCAGCGGTGCGCCGCAACAGGCCATCCGCCGGCTGGCCTGGTGCACGGGCGGGGCCCAGGGCTTTTATGAAAGCGCCCTGGCGGCCGGCGCCGATGCCTACCTCACCGGGGAAATCTCCGAGCCCCAGGCCCACCTGGCGCGCGAGACCGGCACCACCTTCATCGCCGCGGGCCACCATGCGACCGAGCGCTACGGCGCGCCCGCGGTGGCGGCCCATGTGGCCGCCGCACTGGGCCTGAGCCACCGCTTCATCGAGATCGATAATCCGGCCTGAGCGTGGCGCGCCCGTGCCTGGGGGCTGGCGGTGCGGCCATCCCCAGCGGGGCGCACACCCCGCGGCGGAACGTGGCGCCATAGCTGCTGTGCCCCGCGGGCGGGTGGCTGTGCAGCACTTTCACTATTTTCATAGCTGTCCGCGCATGCTGGATCAGCGCTGGAGGTTGATTTCATGTCCAACACCCACGCCATCGCCATCACCCAGGGAGATTCGGCCGGCATCGGCCCGGAGATCATTGCCAAGGCCTTTCGCGACCATGCGTCCGAGCTGCAGGGGTGTTTTGTGGCCGGGGACGTGGCCACGCTGCGCCGTGCGGCCCAGGCCATCACCGGACCGGGCCAGGCACACCTGCCGGTGGCAGTGATCGCTGCGCCGCAAGATGCGTGGACGGTGCCGCCGCGCTGCATCCCGGTGCTGCAGTTGCCGGGCATGCCGTCCCCTGCGCCCTGGGGGCAGGTCAGCGCCCAGGCCGGCGCAGCGGCCGCGTACAGCGTGCAGTGGGCCGCGCGGGCGGCGCTGCGGGGTGAGATCGCCGCCCTGGTGACCGCGCCCCTGCACAAGGAGGCGCTGCATGCGGCCGGTGTGGACTACCCCGGCCACACCGAGCTGTTGCAGGCCGAGGCCGCCGCGCACGCCGGTGTCGGGCTTGCGCAGATGCCGGTGCGCATGATGCTGGCCAACCACGAGCTGCGCACGGTACTGGTCAGCATCCATGTCTCGCTGCGCCAGGCCATCGAGGCCGTCACCTTCGACAACGTGCTGCAGACGCTGCGCATCACCCACGATGCGCTGACGCGCATGCTGGGCCGAGCGCCGCGCATTGGCGTCGCCGGGCTGAATCCGCATGCGGGGGAAGGGGGGCTGTTCGGTCAGGAAGAATTGACCATCATCGCGCCGGCCGTGGCGGCCGCGCGGGCCGAGCAGATCGACGCACAAGGCCCGTTTGCACCCGACACCATCTTCATGCGCGCAAGGGATGTTGATGTGCGAGCAGGGGAATTCGACGCGGTGTTGGCGATGTACCACGACCAAGGGTTGATCCCGGTCAAATATTTGGGTGTTGAGCAAGGGGTGAACGTGACCCTGGGTCTGCCACTGGTGCGCACCAGCCCGGACCATGGCACAGCCTTTGATATTGCGGGCCAGGGCGTGGCCGATGCCTCCAGCCTGCTGGAGGCCGTGCGCATGGCGCAGCGCCTGTCGGCACCTTCGCAGGGCTGAACGACACAGGCCGCAGCTTGCGGTGCGGCCTGTGGGGGGCGGTCGGCGCAACCGCCGGACCAGCGGTGGCTGGATCAGCGGCGCAGCTGGTCGCGGATTTCGCGCAGCAGCAGCACCTCTTCCGGGGTGACTTCGGGGGCGGGCGGGGCGGTGGGCGCCTCGCGCTTCAAGCGGTTGATTTGCTTGATCATTAGGAAAATGATGAAGGCCAGGATCGCGAAATTCACCGCCACGGTGATGAAGTTGCCATAGGCAAACACCGGAATGCCGGCCGTCTTGAGGGCTGCCAGGGTGCGCGGCGTGCCCTCCGGAATGGTGCCCAGCACCACGAACAGGTTGGAGAAATCGAGCTTGCCGAACACCAGGCCCACGACCGGCATGATGAGGTCGTTGACCACCGAGTCCACGATCTTGCCGAAGGCCCCGCCGATGATGACACCCACGGCCAGATCGATCACATTGCCCTTGATGGCGAACTCGCGAAACTCTTGCATCATCCCCATACGCCTACTCCACAAATCGGTTGAGATGCGCAATATTGCGTGATCTAACGCAAAAGTAGTGTCAGACGCGTGCTTGGATTCCTGAATTTCGCTCCGCTACAATTTCCCGATTGTCCCTATACCTAGCGATGTTTTATCGAGGATCCCCATGAGCGAAACACCTGTCGACTCCAGCAAACGGACGTGGATCATCACGTCTGCCTGCGCTGGCGCGGTAGGCGGCGTGGCAGCCGCTGTCCCCTTTGTGAGTACCTTCCAGCCTTCGGAGAAGGCCAAGGCCGCAGGTGCCGCGGTGGAGGTCGATATCTCGGCCTTGCAGCCCGGCCAGAAGATCACGGTGGAGTGGCGCGGCAAGCCAGTCTGGATCGTCAAGCGCACCAAGGAGCAGCTGGACGAGCTGGCCAGCCTGGACGCCCAGTTGGCGGATCCCGACTCGCAGCGCAAGCCTGCCGAGCTGACTCCTGCCTACGCCCGCAACACCTGGCGCTCCATCAAGCCCGAGATCCTCGTGGCCGTCGGTATCTGCTCGCACCTGGGTTGCTCGCCCACGGACAAGTTTGTGGCCGGTGCCCAGCCCTCCCTGCCCAGCGATTGGAAGGGCGGCTTCTTGTGCCCTTGCCACGGCTCGACCTTTGACATGGCCGGCCGTGTGTTCAAGAACAAGCCCGCGCCCGACAACCTGGAAGTGCCGCCCCACATCTACCTGTCGGAGACCAAGCTCCTGATCGGTGAAGACAAGGCTTGAGGGAGTTAAAACGACATGGCCCACGAATTCAAAGACATCGATCCCAACGCGTCCACGGGCGCCAAGGTGACGAACTGGTTCGAGAACCGTTTCCCCACGGCATTCTCGGCCTACAAGGTTCACATGTCGGAGTACTACGCTCCGAAGAACTTCAACTTCTGGTACATCTTCGGCTCGCTGGCGTTGCTGGTGCTGGTGATCCAGATCGTGACCGGCATCTTCCTGGTCATGCACTACAAGCCCGACGCCGAGAAGGCGTTCGCTTCGGTGGAATACATCATGCGGGATGTGCCCTGGGGTTGGCTGATCCGCTATATGCACTCCACGGGGGCCTCGGCCTTCTTCGTGGTGGTGTATCTGCACATGTTCCGCGGTCTGCTGTACGGTTCGTACCGCAAGCCGCGCGAACTGGTCTGGATTTTCGGTTGCGCCATCTTCCTGGCGCTGATGGCCGAAGCCTTCATGGGCTACCTGCTGCCCTGGGGCCAGATGTCGTACTGGGGTGCCCAGGTGATCGTGAACCTGTTTGCCGCGATTCCTTTCGTGGGGCCTGATCTGGCGATCCTGATCCGCGGCGACTACGTGGTGGGCGATGCCACACTGAACCGCTTCTTCAGCTTCCACGTGATCGCCGTGCCGCTGGTGCTGCTGGGTCTGGTGGTGGCGCACTTGCTGGCGCTGCACGACGTGGGTTCGAACAACCCCGATGGCGTGGAAATCAAGGCGCCCGGTGCGCCCAAGGATGCCAAGGGCAACCCCCTGGATGGCATTCCCTTCCACCCCTACTACACCGTGCACGACATCTTTGGCGTGGCTGTGTTCCTGTTCCTGTTCTCGGCGGTGGTGTTCTTTGCCCCCGAGTTCGGTGGCTACTTCCTGGAATACAACAACTTCATTCCTGCGGACCCGCTGAAGACTCCGGCGCACATCGCCCCCGTGTGGTACTTCACACCGTTCTACTCCATGCTGCGTGCGATCACCTCCGAGATGATGTACGTGCTGGTGGCCTGCGTGGTGCTGGCGGCTGCGTTCACCGCCTTCAAGGCCAAGATGGCCGGCTTGTTCAAGCTGGTGCTTGTAGGTGCAGCCGTGGTAGCCGTGGCGCTGATGCTGGCGATCGATGCCAAGTTCTGGGGCGTGGTGGTGATGGGCGGTGCCGTGATCATCCTGTTTGCCCTGCCCTGGTTGGATCTGAGCCCGGTCAAGTCCATTCGCTACCGCCCAAGCTGGCACAAGTACTTGTATGCGGTGTTCGTGGTGAATTTCCTGATCCTGGGCTACCTGGGGGTGCAGGCGCCTTCGCCGATTGGCGAGCGTGTGTCGCAGGTCGGTACGCTGTTTTACTTCGGATTCTTCCTGCTGATGCCCTGGTGGAGCCAGCTGGGAACGCCCAAGCCCGTGCCTGACCGCGTGAATTTCAAGCCCCACTGAGCTAGGAGCGAACAACAATGAAAAAACTGATTCTCACGCTGTTGACCGCTCTGGGTCTGGCAGGCGGTGTGCACGCTGCCGGTGGTGGTCTGATTGCCCTGGACAAGGCACCGGTGGATGTGTCCAACCAGGCCTCATTGCAAAACGGCGCCAAGCTGTTTGTGAACTACTGCCTGGGTTGCCACTCGGCGGCGTCCATGCGCTTCAACCGTCTCAAGGACATTGGTCTGACCGATCAACAGATCAAGGACAACCTGCTGTTCACCACCGACAAGGTGGGTGAAACCATGGTGGCGGCGGTAGACCCCAAGCAGGCCAAAGAGTGGTTTGGCGCCAATCCGCCGGATCTGTCGGTGATCGCTCGCTCGCGCGCCAGCGCCCAAGGTTCGGGGGCGGACTACCTGTACACCTTCCTGCGCACGTTCTACCGTGATGAGGCCAAGGCCACTGGCTGGAACAATCTGGTGTTCCCTTCGGTCGGCATGCCGCATGCGCTGTGGCAGCTGCAGGGTGAACGCCATGCGATCCTGGAAAATGTCGAGGTGCATGGTCAAAACACCCAGGTGTTCAAGGGCTGGGAAACCATTTCTCCGGGCACAATGAGCGCACAAGAGTACGATCAGGCCGTCGGTGATTTGGTGAACTTCCTGCAATGGATGGGGGAGCCAGCCCAAAATACACGCATTCGCGTCGGTGTGGGCGTCTTGATCTTCCTGGGCATCTTCATTCTGATTGCCTGGAGATTGAACGCCGCATTCTGGAAAGACGTCAAATAAATAGATAGACTGCAGCCGCTTTGCATTTCGGTGCAGAAACGGTTTGGTCACAGCGGAGTGGGCGCTTTTGAAGCGTCCCACTCTTTTTGATTTTTAGGAGCTTCCGCCATGATGGTGCTTTACTCGGGAACGACTTGCCCATATTCCCACCGCTGCCGCTTTGTGCTGTTTGAAAAGGGAATGGACTTCGAGATCCGTGATGTGGACTTGTACAACAAGCCCGAAGAGATCGCGGCGATGAACCCTTATGGCCAGGTGCCGATCCTGGTCGAGCGCGATCTGATCCTGTACGAGTCGAACATCATCAATGAGTACATCGACGAGCGCTTCCCCCACCCCCAACTGATGCCTGGCGATCCGGTGGATCGTGCGCGCGTGCGCCTGTTCCTGCTGAACTTCGAAAAGGAGTTGTTCGTGCATGTGAACACGCTGGAGCAGCGCAACGTCAAGGGCAACGAAAAGGACGTGGAAAAGGCCCGTCAGCACATTCGTGACCGTCTGACGCAGTTGGCCCCCGTGTTCCTGAAGAACAAATACATGCTGGGCGAGGGCTTCTCCATGCTGGATGTGGCGATTGCGCCCCTGCTGTGGCGCCTGGACTACTACGGCATCGAGCTGAGCAAGAACGCGGCGCCGCTGCTGAAGTACGCCGAGCGCATCTTCTCGCGCCCCGCCTACATTGAAGCGCTGACACCTTCCGAGAAGGTGATGCGCAAGTAATTGCGCCTGTCCCGAGCACCGATCTACTGCTTTTGCTGTTTGCTGGAATTTGTACATGAACGAGCCCACCACCACTTCGACACGGCCGTACCTGATTCGTGCCATTCATGAGTGGTGCACGGACAATGGCTTGACGCCCTATCTGTCCGTGCGCGTGGACCGTTCCGTGCAGGTGCCCCGCGAGTTTGTGAACGAGGGCGAGATCGTGCTCAACGTCAGCTATGACGCCACGGGCAGCCTGCAGCTGGGCAACGAGTTCATTGAGTTCAAGGCCCGTTTCGGTGGCAAGCCGCGCGACATCATGGTGCCGGTGGAGCGTGTGCAGGCGATCTATGCCCGCGAGTCGGGGCAAGGCATGTCGTTCCCGGTGGTGGACGATGTGTTGGCAGATGTGCCGGACGAGGTGCCGGATGTGGCAGGTGCTGTGGACGTGGCGTCGCCAGAAGCTGCTGCGCCTGAAGAGCCCGCGCCTGCACAGGTGGTGCAGTTGGTCACTTCCGGCACCAAGCCGCAGGTGGAGGAGGGGGACGAACCGCGTCCTCCCGCGCCTGCGACAGGTCGTCCCGCCCTCAAGCGGGTGAAGTAAGCGGATATTTTTTCGGCCGTGAAACTTGTATTAGAATCGCGGTCTTCGCCGGTTTAGCTCAGTTGGTAGAGCACCCGCCTTGTAAGCGGTAGGTCGTCAGTTCGAATCCGACAACCGGCACCATCTCTGGTGCTTTTTCTTTGAAGTACCTTGTCCCTTCGGCAGCCTCTGGCCTGTGTTGCGGACCGCCGGTTTAGCTCAGTTGGTAGAGCACCCGCCTTGTAAGCGGTAGGTCGTCAGTTCGAATCCGACAACCGGCACCATCCATTGTTTCGACCACATTTCCCACATGCTGGGATGCCTGCGTTCGCTGTTCCAGTTTCACACTGGGCTTTGCCATGGTGCAGCGTGCAGCACCTTGAGCTGGATGCGTGCCACGTTCCAGCCTTTGGTGCGCAGGTGGGCCTCCAGCCCCGGCAGCAGATAACGGACCTTGGTGGCAGCGGCCGATGTCTTGACCAGCAACCACCAGGTGTCTCCTTCGATTGGTCCGGCTTGCACGCTGAGGCGCAAGCCGGGCGGGAGCAGGGGGGTGATGGCCTTCAGGCGCGCATTCGCCTCACGGGCCTGGCCGATCAGCTGGGACAGGGCGGGGGAAGCCTGGGAGGCTTGTTCCAGCGAAATGGCGAAATGGCGGCGCGAATGCATGGTGGAGTGTCCGGATGGGGCTCACATTATCCGTGTCTTGCGTTGTATGTGGGTGCATGCGGCATCCCTGCGGGTGCCGAAGTGAAAGCGGCAGTTAGAATCAATTTTTGGCTTTCAGCAGATGGGCTCTTGCTTTATCGCTGAATGAGCCCATTTGCATGGCAACTCTACATTAGGGATTTGGCCGCTTCCGGTGCCCATGGCGACTGGTGCGCGGCTTCCGTTCGCATGGTCAACTTTCTCACCAAACTTTTCGGCAGCCGCAACGACCGGCTTCTCAAGCAGTACCGCAAGACGGTGGCGCGCATCAATGCGATGGAGCCTGAGCTGGAAAAGCTCGATGACCAGGCGCTGAAGGCCAAGACCCATGAATTCCAGTCACGCTTGGGCCAGGGCGAGGCCCTGGACGATTTGCTGCCCGAAGCCTTCGCCGTGGTGCGCGAGGCTTCCAAGCGCGTGCTGAAGATGCGCCACTTCGATGTGCAGCTGATGGGCGGTATCGGCCTGCACCAGGGCAAAATTTCGGAAATGCGCACGGGCGAAGGCAAGACGCTGACCTCGACCCTGCCTGTGTACCTGAATGCGCTGACCGGCAAGGGCGTGCACGTGGTGACCGTGAATGACTACCTGGCCAGCCGCGATGCGGAGACCATGCGCCCGCTCTACCACTTCCTGGGCCTGTCCGTGGGGGTGAACCTGCCCCAGGCGCCGCGCGAGGAAAAGCAGCTGGCCTACCTGGCCGACATCACCTACGGCACCAACAACGAATACGGTTTCGACTACCTGCGCGACAACATGGTCTACGACAAGGCCGATCGCGTGCAGCGGGGCCTGAACTACGCCATCGTCGACGAGGTGGACTCCATCCTGATCGATGAGGCGCGCACGCCGCTGATCATCTCTGGCCAGGCCGACGACAACACGGCCATGTACCAGGCCATCAACCAGCTGGCGCCCCAGCTGGTGCGCCAGGAGGGCGAGGCCGACCCCCGCACGGGCGAAGGTGTGACCAAGCCAGGCGACTTCACGGTCGACGAAAAGAGCCACCAGGTGTTCCTGACCGAAGACGGTCACGAAAAGGCGGAGCAGATCCTGAGCGCCGCCGGCCTGCTGGCCGAAGGCGCGTCGCTGTACGACCCCTCCAACATCGCGCTGGTGCACCACTTGTACGCCGCCCTGCGTGCCCACCACATCTACCACCGTGACCAGCACTACGTGGTGCAAAACGGTGAAGTGGTCATCGTGGACGAGTTCACCGGCCGTTTGATGAGTGGCCGCCGCTGGAGCGAAGGCCTGCACCAGGCCGTGGAAGCCAAGGAAGGTGTGGCCATCCAGGCCGAGAACCAGACCATGGCCTCCATCACCTTCCAGAACTACTTCCGCCTCTACAGCAAGCTGGCCGGTATGACGGGCACTGCGGATACGGAAGCCTTTGAATTCCAGAGCATCTATGGCCTGGAAACCGTGGTCATCCCGCCGAACAAGCCCAGCCGCCGCGAGGACCAGCTGGACCGCGTCTACAAGACCACGCAGGAAAAGTACAACGCCGCGATCGACGACATCCGTGCTTGCCATGAGCGCGGTCAGCCCGTGCTGGTGGGAACGACCTCGATCGAGAACTCGGAAATCATTGCCCAGCTGCTGAACCAGGCCGGTCTGCCCCACCAGGTGCTGAACGCCAAGCAGCACGCCAAGGAAGCGGACATCATCGCCCAGGCGGGTCGCAAGGGCATGATCACCATCGCCACCAACATGGCGGGCCGTGGTACCGACATCGTGCTGGGTGGCAACATCAGCAAGCAGGAAGCCGAGATCGCCCACAACCCCGAGCTGGATGACGCTGCCAAGGCCGAGCAGATCGCTGCGCTGCACGCGCAGTGGCGCCAGGACCACGAAGAGGTCAAGGCCCTGGGCGGCCTGCGCATCATCGCCACCGAACGCCATGAGTCGCGCCGCATCGACAACCAGCTGCGTGGCCGCTCCGGCCGCCAGGGCGATCCCGGTTCCTCGCGCTTCTACCTGAGCCTGGACGACCAGCTGATGCGGATCTTCGCGGGCGACCGCGTGCGCGCCATCATGGACCGCCTGAAGATGCCCGAAGGCGAAGCCATCGAGGCCGGCATCGTGACCCGCTCCATCGAGTCGGCGCAGCGCAAGGTCGAAGCGCGCAACTTCGACATGCGCAAGCAGCTGCTGGAATACGACGACGTGTCCAACGACCAGCGCAAGGTGATCTACCAGCAGCGCAACGAGATCCTGGATGCCGAGGATCTGACCGAGATGATCAACGTCATGCGCGAGGACTGCGTGGCCGATCTGGTGCGCCAGTACGTGCCGGCCGAATCCATGGAAGAGCAGTGGAACCTGCCCGCGCTGGAGAAGGCACTGGCCGAGTGGCACGTGTCCGTGGACCTGCAGGGCATGATCAAGGACTCGGACAGCATCACCGACGAAGAGATCCTGGAAACCTGCGTCAAGGCCGCCAACGACCTCTACCAGGGCAAGCTGGACCTGGTGGGCTCCGAGCAGTTCATGAACTTCCAGCGTGCCGTGCTGCTGCAAAGCTTCGACACCAACTGGCGCGACCACCTGGCGGCGCTGGACTACCTGCGCCAGGGCATCCACCTGCGCGGCTTTGCGCAAAAGCAGCCCAAGCAGGAATACAAGCGCGAAGCCTTCGAGCTGTTCCGCCAGCTGATCGACCAGGTCAAGAACGAAGTCACGCGCGTGCTGTTGACCGTGCGCATCCAGCAGCCCGAGCAGCTGGACCAGGCGGCGCAAAGCATCGAAGACCGCGCCGAACATGTGCCCGGCATGAACTACTCGTCCGCCGATGGCGACAAGAGCGACAGCTTCGAGCTGCCGCCCGGTGCGCGCGTGGGTCGCAACGACCCCTGCCCCTGCGGCAGCGGCCAGAAGTTCAAGAACTGCCACGGCAAGCTGAGCTGATACGGCACGCTTCACCAAAGAACACACACGGGCTGCGGCCCGTGTTCTTTTTTGTCCCGATAATGGCTGTCTCACTGTTTTATCTCGGTAGGAAGTCCTGCAATGCCCGTGAATTTGCCCGTCCCCGTCGCCGCTGACCTGCATCCGGTTGCCGGTGTGCGCATTGGCGTCACCGAAGCCGGTGTGCGCAAAGCCAACCGCAAAGACCTGACCGTGTTCCTGCTGGACGAAGGTGCCAGCGTGGCCGGCGTGTTCACGCAGAACCGTTTCTGCGCGGCGCCCGTGCAGGTCAGTCGCGAGCATCTGGCTGCCGGGCAGGGCATCCGTGCCATGGTCATCAACACGGGCAACGCGAATGCCGGCACCGGAGCCGCCGGCCTGGCCAATGCCCGCGCCACCTGCGCGGCCCTGGCCCAGGCGCTGGGCGTGGCGCCTGAGCAGGTGCTGCCGTTTTCCACCGGCGTGATCATGGAAGAGCTGCCCGTGGACCGCATCGTCGCCGGCCTGCCCGCAGCCATCGCCGCGGCCCAGCCCGACAACTGGGCCACTGCCGCCGCAGGCATCATGACCACCGACACCCAGCCCAAGGCCTACAGCCGCCAGGTGGTGCTGGGTGGCAAGACCGTCACCGTCACCGGCATCAGCAAGGGCGCAGGCATGATCCGCCCCAACATGGCCACCATGCTGGGCTATGTGGCCACCGACGCGGCGATTGCGCCCGCGCTGCTGCAGGACTTGGTCAAGGAACTGGCCGACGGCTCCTTCAACCGCGTGACCATCGACGGGGACACCTCCACCAACGACTCCTTCGTGCTGGTGGCGACGCACCAGGCCGGCAACGCCGAGGTGACGGGCTGGAGCAGCCCGGAGGCCCAGGCCTTGAAGGCCGCGCTGCTGGAGGTCTCGCGCCTGTTGGCCCAGGCCATCGTGCGCGACGGCGAAGGCGCGACCAAGTTCATCACCGTGCAGATCGACGGCGGCAAGACCGAGGAAGAATGCCGCCTGGCGGCCTATGCCATCGCGCATTCGCCCCTGGTCAAGACGGCCTTCTTCGCCTCCGACCCGAACCTGGGCCGCATCCTGGCGGCCGTGGGCTACGCCGGCATCACCGACCTGGACCAGACGAAGATCGACCTGTTCCTGGACGACGTGCACGTCGTCGTGAACGGTGGCCGCAACCCCGCCTACCAGGAGGCCGACGGCCAGCGTGTGATGAAGCAGCCCGAGATCACCGTGCGCGTGAACCTGGGCCGCGGCACGGCCAGCCAGACCGTGTGGACCTGCGACTTCAGCCACGACTACGTGACCATCAACGCCGACTACCGTTCCTGACGGGAGGGTTGCGCATGCGGTCCCCGACACGTTGTTCTGCCTCTCGCCGCAGCGCTGCTGCTGGATTCGAGGCAGCGCTGTGTTTCGATTGCCCTGCGGGCTGACCGTTTGCGTATGCCAGGGCCTGTCGATCAGGCCCTTTTGATTTCAGAAGCAGTCTGCGCTGGTGTACATAGGGTTTCAATGTGTTTTCATATTGAAATCCGCTGTTCACAAGCGCTGGCAGCTATCAAAACCATGGGTGGAGACCTGCCGTGCAAGATGTGATGAATCCTTTGGAGCGTTTGGTGGAGCGTGCCGAGCAGCTGATGCAGCGCATCGAGTCGGTGCTGCCCCAGCCCCTGCAGGCACCGGCCGACTGGAATGCGGCCATCGCCTGGCGCTACCGCAAGCGCTCCAATGGCTGCGGTGTGCTGGAGCCGGTGCGCCATGTGGGCGCCATGCAGCTGTCGGACCTGCAGAACGTGGACGTGCAAAAGGAAAAGATTGCGCGCAACACCGAGCAGTTCGTGCAAGGCCGCACGGCCAACAACGTGCTGCTGACGGGCGCGCGCGGCACGGGCAAGTCGTCGCTGATCCGTGCCTGCCTGCACGCCTATGCACCGCAGGGCCTGCGCCTGATCGAGGTGGACAAGGTGGACCTGACCGACCTGCCCGACATCGTCGACGTGGTGGCTGGCCGGCCCGAGAAGTTCGTCATCTACTGCGACGACCTGAGCTTTGAGGAGGGCGAGCCCGGCTACAAGGCCATGAAGTCCATCCTGGATGGCTCGGTCTCTGCCGCCACGCCGAACGTGCTGGTCTACGCCACCAGCAACCGCCGCCACCTGCTGCCCGAGTACATGACCGACAACCTGACGCACTCCAAAGGCGAGCACGGCGAGATCCACCCCGGCGAGGTGGTGGAGGAGAAAATCTCCCTGTCCGAGCGCTTTGGCCTGTGGGTCAGCTTCTACCCCTTCAGCCAGGACGAGTACCTGCGCGTGGTGGCCCAGTGGCTGCGTGCGATGGGCCTGGACGATGCGGCGATTGCGGCCGCGCAGCCCGAGGCCCTGGTCTGGGCGCTGGAGCGTGGCTCGCGCAGCGGTCGCGTGGCCCAGCAATTTGCGCGCGACTACGCCGGCCGCAGCGAACGCCCGGTGGCCGTGCGCCACCGCATTGCCGATGTCGATGGCCTGAGCGACGGCGCGGAAATCTGATTGTTTGAAAAGAGTCCCCCTGTGAGTACCCCCCTTGCCCAACAACCCACCGAAGTCGCCGTGGGTGTGCTGATCCGCGAGAGCGATGGCGCCCTGCTCATCACCAGCCGCCCCGAGGGCAAGCCCCGCGCGGGCTGGTGGGAGTTCCCCGGCGGCAAGCTGGAAGCCGGCGAGAGCGTGGAGCAGGCCCTGCGCCGGGAGCTGCAGGAGGAGCTGGGCATCACCATCCGCAACTGCCTGGCCTGGAAGGTGACCGAGCATGCCTACAGCCATGCCCTGGTGCGCCTGCACTGGTGCAAGGTCACGCAGTGGGACGGCGATTTTGAAATGCGCGAAGGCCAGCAGATGGCCTGGCAGCAATTGCCCCTGAGCGTGCGCCCGGTGCTGGAAGGCTCGCTCCCCGTGCTGCAGTGGCTGAGCGAGGAGCGGGGGCTACCGTTCGATGCGGCCGTCTATGCCGAGTCGGCACTATCGGAAAAGTGAGCGGTCAGCGCGCTTGCCGTATGGATTAGGCACTTGAAGCACCTTCAAAACAAGTAAGGAGCTGCGCGTGCAGCTCCTTTTTTTGTAGGTGCGCGCCGCGAACTCAGTCTTCGACGCGCGGGTCGCCGTACTGGTTGTCCTGTGGGGGCTGGGCAGGCACGCGGAAGCTTTCAGCCGCCCAGGCGCCCAGGTCGATGTCCTTGCAGCGCTGGCTGCAAAACGGTCGCGCCGCATTCGTGGGGGCAAACAGGCTGGGCCCGCCGCAGGTAGGGCAGGGGACGGTGGTGGAGGGAAAAGAGGCAGCGTCTCGCATGGCCCAAGTCTGTCACAGACGCCGGGTCAGGCGCACAGCGTCAGCTCGAAAGCCGCATTTTCCGTGGTGACCTGCAGGCCGCCGGCCTCATTGGGGCGCAGCAGGCGCACGGACACCATCAGGCGGTTGGCGCTGATCTCGGGCACCAGGCCGGATTCCGCATCGATGCGCAGGCGCAGCAGCTGGTAGGGGCGTCCGGCCGGCAGCGCCTGCTGGAATTGCCCACCCATCGCGGCCACTTTCTGGGGGGAGCCGGTGTCGCGCACCAGGCTGAGCAGCAGGCCCAGCGAATCTGCCAGGGGCTGCAGGCATTGGATCCACTGGTGCAGGTCGGCCCGGCGTTCGGCCGCAGGCTTGTTCTGCCAGCGGTGGTAGGCGGGCAGGTCGAAGCTGCTGGTGCCGCCGGGGATGCTGATGCGGCTGCGGATGGCCATCAGCCAGTCGTTTTCCGTCAGCGGCTGGCCGGTCTTGCCGGTCTGGGCATGCAGGACGCTGTAGCACTGCTCCAACTTGGCAATGATGCTGTCCAGCATGTCCTGCGCAATCGCGGGATTGTCGCGCAGACCTTCAAACAGGCTTTTGTGGCGGTCCAGGTCGCGCAGCAGGTCCGACTTGAGGTCGGCGCGGGCCGCCACTTCCATGATCTCGAAGATCGTCGCCAGGGCAAAGTGGTGGTCCACCGGCGATTCGCGCGTGACGAGTTCAAACAAACGCCGGAACAATTGTTCCAGTCGCAAATACGTGCGCAAGCGTTCGTTGAAAGGGTACTCGTAAAGAATCACGCTGGCGGTATCCCGGTGTGCTGAGGCGAAAAAGTGGAGCTTGCACCAGCGGGCCAGCCCAAAGGGGCACTGGTTACAAAGTCGCTAGCTGCCATCATAGCTGTAACCATGCGGAAATTGATAGCACTTCTTGACGTAATCCAGCTAAATCAAGGCCATCGTTGTAGATCACCCAGTCTGCTGCGGCCCGGCGCTGCGCGCGCGTGGCCTGTGCCGCCATGATGCGTGCGATGGCGTCAGGGGCCAGCCCGTTGCGCGCGCTGACGCGTTGCACCTGGGTGCTTTCCTCGCAGTCAACCACCAGCACGGCATCCAGCTGCGGGCGCCAGCGCCCGGATTCCACCAGCAGCGGAATGTCAAACACCAGCCACTGCGCGCCGCAGGCTTCGGCCTGCAGGGCCTGGCGCTCGGTCAGGCTGCCCACCAGCGGGTGGACGATGGCTTCCAGCCGCTGGCGTGCGCTGGGGTCTTCAAACACCAGTTGGCGCATGAAATCACGGTCCAGGGCCCCTTGCGCATCGATCGCCGAGGCACCAAATTCGACCTCGATCTGCGGCATGGCCAAACCACCCGCCGCCGTCAGACTGCGTGCAATCTGGTCGGCGTCGATGACCACGGCCCCTGCGGCGGCCAGCATCTGCGCCACCGTGCTTTTGCCGCTGCCAATCCCGCCGGTCAGGCCCCAGCGTTGTGCGCGCTGCATGTTCACAGGCCCAACGCCGTCAGCACGGCGCGCAGCAGGCGGTCCGGGCCGAAGAACATCGCGGTAAAGCCCGCGCCTGCCAGAAAGGGGCCGAACGGGATGTAGCCACCCTCGCGCAGGCTGCTGCGCAGCTTCAGGGCGATGCCAATGACGGCGCCGATCACCGACGCCATCAAGATCATGGGCACCAGGGCTTGCCAGCCGAACCAGGCGCCGAGGGCGGCGAACAGCTTGAAGTCACCGTAGCCCATGCCTTCCTTGCCGGTGATCAGCTTGAAAACCCAGTAAATGGACCACAGCGACAGGTAGCCGATCGCGGCGCCCCAGACGGCGTCGCCCAGGGTCACCGAGGTCCAGCCCAGGGCAGTGGCCAGCAGGCCGGCCCACAGCAGCGGCAGGGTCAGGTCATCGGGCAGGTAGGTGGTGTCCCAGTCGATCAGCGCCAGTGCCAGCAAGGTGGCGCTGAAGCCGCACCAGGCCCAGCCTGTCGGGGTGAATCCCCAGCGGGTGATGCACCAGGCGAACAGACCGGCCGTCGCGACTTCCACCAGGGGGTAGCGGATGCCGATCGGAGCGTGGCAGTGCGCGCATTGGCCGCGCAGGTACAGCCAGCTGATCACCGGGATGTTCTCCAGCCAGCCTATGGGGTGGGCGCAGTGGGGGCAGCGCGAGCGGGGCTTGGACAGTGTCAGCGCGGGGGCTGTGGGCGTATAGGCCTCGCCCGCCTGTGCTGCCCGGTGCTGTGCGCATTCGGCATCCCATTGCTGCTCCATCATGCGGGGCAGGCGATGGATCACAACGTTCAAGAAGCTGCCGATCAGCAGCCCCAGCAAGGCCGCCAGCGCGGCACCGCTCCATACAGAAAAGTCCATCAGACCACTTGTCCTAACTTGAAGATCGGCAGGTACATGGACACCACAATCCCGCCGATGATGCCACCCAGGATCACGATGATGATGGGCTCCATCAGGCTGGAAAGGCCTGCGACCATCTCGTCCACTTCCTGTTCGTAGAAGTCGGCCGCCTTGCCCAGCATGTGATCAATGGAGCCCGATTCCTCGCCGATGGCACACATCTGCAGCACCATCGACGGGAAGACATCGGCACTCGTCATGGCATCGGTCAGGTTGGTGCCGGTGGCGACCATCTGCTGGATCTTGTCGGTGGCTTCCCGGTAGACGCTGTTGCCCGAGGCGCCGCCGACGGAGTCCAGCGCTTCCACCAGGGGCACGCCCGCGGCGAACATGGTGGAGAGGGTGCGCGTCCAGCGGGCGACGCAGGATTTGTCGATCAGGATGCCAAAAATGGGCAGCTTCAGCAGCAACCGGTCCATCACGCGCTGCATCTTGGGACTGCGCCGCCAGGCTTGCATGAAGAAATACAGGCCGCCACCGATCACACCAAAGATCAGCCACCAATAAGCAACAAAGAACTCACTGATGGCCATGACCAGCAGCGTCGGGGCCGGCAGGTCGGCGCCGAAAGAGGTGAAGACTTCCTTGAACGCCGGGATCACAAAGATCATAATCACCGTCACCACCACGAACGCCACCACGATCACCGCGATGGGGTACATCAGAGCGGACTTGATCTTGCCCTTGATGGCCTCGGTCTTTTCCATGTAAGTGGCCAGACGGTCCATCAAGGTGTCCAGGATGCCCGCGGCTTCCCCGGCCTCGATCAGGTTGCAGTACAAAGCGTTGAAGTGCATGGGATGCTTGCGGAACGCCATGCTCAGCGAGGTGCCGGTCTCCACATCCTGGCGGATGTCATTGAGCAGCTTGGTCACGCTGGGGTTGGGGTTGCCACGCCCGACGATGTCGAACGACTGCAGCAGCGGGACCCCGGCCTTCATCATGGTGGCCATCTGGCGGGTGAACAGCGCAATGTCCTTGGGCTTGATCTTCTTGCCGGCGCGCATGCTGCGCTTCTTCAGCTTGGTGATGAAGATGCCCTGGCGGCGCAAGGAGGCCTGGACCTGGGCTTCCCCAACGGCCCGCATCTCTCCGTGCAGTGCCTTGCCCTGGCGGTCTTTGCCGGCCCATTCGTAAATGAACTCCTTTGCGTTGCTCCTGCCAGGTGCTGCGGTTGCCATAGCGCTGTTCCCTCTGATCTTGATGTTGTACGGTGGTCAGGCCTGCGGCGCCTACAAATTGGTGACGGCCAGCACCTCTTCCAGCGAAGTGATGCCTTGCCGAACTTTGTCCAATCCGGATTCGCGCAGCGATTTCACGCCTTCGCTCCTGGCCTGGGCGGCAATCTCCAGGGCACTGCCGTCGCGCAGGATGATTTGTTGGATTGCTTCGGTGATTGGCATCACCTGGTAGATGCCTACGCGGCCCTTGTAACCATTGTTGCAGGCACTGCAGCCCACAGCCTTGTAGGGGACCCAGGAGCCATTCAGCTGACGCTCCTCGTAACCGGCTTCGACCAGGGTTTCGTGCGGCACATCATGCGGC
Source organism: Comamonas sp. CAH-2 (assembly GCF_009668305.1). Taxonomy (NCBI): domain Bacteria; kingdom Pseudomonadati; phylum Pseudomonadota; class Betaproteobacteria; order Burkholderiales; family Comamonadaceae; genus Comamonas; species Comamonas sp. CAH-2. The sequence continues at coordinate 181,011 of NZ_VSWF01000004.1, read as the reverse complement.
TGTTTGCACTGCGGGCACAAGCGGCGCGCCAGACGCTGGGCCGTGATCAGGATCACGCTGGAGGCGATGTTGAACGGCGCAATGCCCATGTTGCGCATGCGCGTCAACGTGGTGGGCGCATCGTTGGTGTGCAGGGTGGATAGCACCAAGTGCCCCGTCTGCGCGGCCTTGATGGCGATGTCGGCCGTTTCCAGATCGCGGATTTCACCGACCATGATGACATCCGGGTCCTGGCGCAGGAAGGACCGCAGGGCGGTGGCGAAAGTCAGTCCGGCCTTTTCATTCACATTGACCTGGTTGACCCCGGGCATGTTGATTTCCGAGGGATCTTCGGCCGTGGAAATGTTTACCCCGGGTTTGTTCAGCAGGTTCAGGCAGCTGTATAGCGACACGGTCTTGCCCGAACCGGTGGGGCCCGTGACCAGGATCATGCCGTAGGGCCGCTGGATGGCATCCAGCAGACGTCCCTTTTCCTCGGGCTCGTAGCCCAGGGCGTCAATGCCCATCCTGGCGCTGCTGGGGTCCAGGATACGGATCACGATCTTCTCGCCGAACAGCGTGGGCAAGGTGGAGACACGGAAGTCGATGACGCGGTCGGCGCCGACCTTGAGCTTCATGCGCCCATCCTGGGGGACGCGTTTCTCCGAGATGTCCAGGCGCGAGATCACCTTGATGCGCGAGGCCAGTTTTTCCTTGATGGCGATGGGTGGGCTTGCGATCTCCCGCAGTTCGCCATCGATCCGGAAGCGCACGCGATAGCTGTGTTCGTAGGGCTCAAAGTGCAGGTCCGAGGCCCGCATGTTGAACGCGTCAATCAGCATCTTGTGCAGGAACTTAACGACCGGCGCATCCTCGACCTCGGACGCATTGCTGTCCTTGTCGTCGGGTGCGGGCGCATCCACCACTTCGTCGAACTGGAAGTCAGCATCGGAATTGAAGGCGTCCAGGGCCTCAGAGGCACTCTTGGTCGTGGCTTCGACCAGGCGCTGCAGTTTGTCGCATTCGACAATGACCCAGTCCACCCCCATCTGGACGGTGAATTTGATCTTCTCCGCGGCGTCTTTGTCAGTAGGGTCTGCCGTGGCCACCACCAGGCGGTTGCCGCGCTTGAGCAGGGGCAGCACCTTGTGCATGCTGCACAGCTTGGCGTCCAGCAAATCCCTGGGCAGGCGCTGGGGATCGATGGTGTCCAGGTCCAGCAGCGGCGTGCGAAAAATCTGTGCGATCTGGAAGGCCAGTTCCGCCGCAGGCATGTGCCCGGATGCCACCAGCTGTGCCACGAAGCTGTTCTTGCTGGCGTGGGCCTTGCGGGCCGTCTCCAGCGCGACCGTTTCCGTGAGCTGGCCTGCACTGACCAGGGCCCGTGCCAGCCCGGCCAGGGCCGTGTTCGAGGAGGACTGTGCGATCGAGGATGCAGTGGATGCGGCGTTCATGGGCCGTGAGTGGAATATGTTGTATTTAGGTGTGGGAGGACGCGCCTATCATCCCTGATCAAAACAGGACTGTACAGACGCAAAAAGCCTGCAGGGGCAGGCTTTTTGAAAAAGATTGACGTGGTGCACAGTCTCCTGTGCACGTTCACGATCTGTGATCAGGTGCGGCGCAGCAGCAGTTGTGCCGCCAATTGTTCCATCGCCTGCGTGTAGGCATTTGCAGGCAGGGTCTGCAAGGCGGCGATCGCACGCATGGCTTCGTTGTGGGCGGCCTCGCGGGTGGCATCCAGAGCGCCGGTGCGCTTGACGATGGACAGGATACTGGGCAATTGTTCGGTGGAGCCTTGCTCGATCGCTTCGCGCACCACCTGGGCGTCTTCGGCCGTAGCCTGTTGCATGGCGATGATCAGGGGCAGCGTGCATTTGCCTTCGCGCAGATCGTCCCCCAGGTTCTTGCCCATTTCTGCCGCATCGCCGTCGTAGTCCAGTACATCGTCGATGATCTGGAAGGCGGTGCCCAGTGCCTGTCCATAGGTCGCGCAGGCGGCCTCGATCGTGGGATTGGCGCCTGCCAGGATCGCAGCGATCTGGGTGCTGGCCTCGAACAGCTTGGCGGTCTTGGAGCGGATGACGTGCAGGTAGCCGGCTTCGTCCAGCGAGGCATCGTGGGTGTTGATCAGCTGCTGCACTTCACCTTCGGCGATCACATTGGTGGCATCGGAGAGCACCTGCAGGATGCGCATATTGCCGGCCTCGACCATCATCTGGAACGAGCGCGTGTGCAGAAAATCCCCCACCAGCACGCTGGCCGGGTTGCCGAAAGACTCGTTGGCCGTGGGGCGGCCGCGGCGCAGGGTCGATTCGTCGACCACATCGTCATGCAACAGCGTGGCTGTGTGAATGAGCTCCACCACGGCGGCCAGCGTGTGCTTGGTCGGGCGTTGCTCGCCCAGGGCATTGCTCACCATCAGCAGCAGGGCGGGGCGCAGGCGCTTGCCGCCGGCTGCAATGATGTACTGGGAAATCTGACCGATCAAAGGGACGCTGGTGGTCAAACGCTGTGCGATGACACGGTCCACCGCCTGCATATCGTCGGCAATCAGGGCAAGCGGGTTGGGAATGGGGTTTGCTGTAGTCAAGGTAATCGCCACCAGGAGAGGCGCTGATTATAGGAAGACATCGGACAAGCCCTGTGAGGCGGCAAGGTTGTGTGTGGACGCTCATTGGCGTTTACGCGTACAATCTTGGGCTTCCGTGGAAATTCGTCTGCGGAGACTCAAGAATCGAAAGAGGTTTACATGTACGCGGTCATAAAAACCGGTGGCAAACAGTATCGTGTTGCTGCTGGCGAAAAAATCAAGGTAGAACAGATTGCTGCGGACGTAGGCCAGGAAATCGTGATCGACCAAGTTTTGGCAGTCGGCAACGGCGCAGAACTGAAGGTTGGCACTCCCCTGGTGTCCGGCGCAACTGTGAAGGCAACGGTGGTTGCTCACGGCAAGCACGACAAGGTGCGCATCTTCAAGCTGCGTCGTCGTAAGCACTACGCCAAGTCTCAAGGCCATCGCCAGCAGTTCACCGAACTGCAAATCGTGGCGATTGCCGCTTAATTCCCAAGGAGCTAAGTCATGGCACAGAAAAAAGGCGGCGGCTCTACGCGCAACGGACGTGATTCCAAGCCAAAAATGCTGGGTGTGAAGGCCTTCGGTGGCGAGTTGATCAGCGCAGGCTCGATCATCGTGCGCCAGCGTGGCACCAAGTTCCACCCCGGTACCAACGTGGGCATCGGCAAGGATCACACTTTGTTCGCTCTGGTGGACGGCCACGTGTCTTTTGACACCAAGGGCGCTCTGTCCAAGCACACCGTCAGCATCACGCCTGCTGCTTAAAGCAACACGCGTCATCTGACATCACAAAGCCCCGATGCGTCGGGGCTTTGTTGTTTTCACAAGGGCGCCAAAGCCCTTGCACAGCAAGCCAGGAAGGTCCTGGCTTATGCTTTTGGGCCGGCACCACGGGTGCCTGTCTCTCCAATGATCACGGGAAAGCCTCATGAAGTTCGTCGATGAAGCCTATATTGAAATTGCCGCGGGCGATGGCGGTAATGGCGCAGCCACGTTCCGGCACGAAAAATACAAGGAATTCGGCGGACCCGACGGTGGTGACGGTGGCCGTGGCGGCCACGTCTATGCCGTGGCCGATGTGAATCTGAACACCCTCATCGACTACCGTTACTCGCGCCGCCATGAGGCGCAGCGCGGCGAGAACGGCATGGGCAACGACATGTTCGGCGCGGCCGGCAAGGACATCACCTTGCGCCTGCCCGTGGGCACCATCATCACCGATGAAGCCACGGGCGAAGTGCTGCACGAGTTGCTGGTACCCGGTGAAAAGATCGTGCTGGCGCGGGGCGGCGACGGCGGCTTTGGCAACCTGCGCTTCAAGAGTGCGGTCAACCGTGCACCGCGCCAGAAGACGCCCGGGCGTCCCGGCGAGCGTTTCAGCCTGAAGCTGGAGTTGAAGGTGCTGGCCGATGTGGGCCTGCTGGGCATGCCCAACGCCGGCAAGTCGACCTTCATTTCCTCGGTCTCCAATGCCCGCCCCAAGATTGCCGACTACCCCTTCACCACGTTGCACCCCAACCTGGGTGTGGTGCGGGTTGGCCCTGAGCAGAGCTTTGTGATCGCCGACATTCCCGGCCTGATTGAGGGCGCCTCCGACGGCGCCGGCCTGGGGCACCAGTTCCTGCGCCACCTGCAGCGCACCCGCCTGTTGCTGCACATCGTCGATCTGGCGCCGTTTGACGAGGCCGTGGATCCGGTCGAGCAGGCCAAGGCCATCGTCCAGGAACTCAAGAAGTACGACGAAGCGCTGTACAACAAGCCGCGCTGGCTGGTGCTCAACAAGCTGGACATGGTGCCCACCGAAGAGCGTGCCGCCAAGGTCAAGGACTTTGTGAAACGCTACAAGTGGAAGGGGCCGGTCTACGAAATCTCGGCCCTGGCGCGCGAAGGCACAGACCGTCTGGTGCAGGACATCTTCAAGCACGTGCAAGTCCAGCAAAAGGCCGAGCAACCCCAGGAAGCGGAGTACGATCCCCGCTTCGCGGGCGACATGCCCGTGTGAGGTTGCACCGCAGGTGCTCTTGGATCAATAGCTGCTAGCGCTTGCTGGACAAGCGTTACAGCCTTAAAACGCTCATAACAATGTCATCCCGTGTTCTGCAAGATGCGCGCCGCATCGTGGTCAAGGTCGGCTCCAGTCTGGTCACCAACGAAGGCCGTGGCCTCGACGAGGCAGCGATTGAGGAATGGTCGCGCCAGCTGGCGGCCCTGGTGCACGGCGATGACGGTGTGCGCCGCGAGGTGATCATGGTGTCCAGCGGCGCGGTGGCCGAAGGTATGAAGCGCCTGGGCTGGGCCACGCGGCCCAAGGAAATCCACGAACTGCAGGCCGCTGCGGCAGTGGGCCAGATGGGGCTGGTGCAGATGTACGAAACCAAGCTGCGCAACCACCACGTGGGCAGCGCCCAGGTGCTGCTGACCCATGCCGATCTGGCCGACCGTGAGCGCTATCTGAATGCGCGCTCCACCTTGCTGACCCTGCTCAAGCTGGGTGTGGTGCCGGTGATCAACGAGAACGACACGGTGGTCAACGACGAAATCAAGTTCGGCGACAACGACACCCTGGGGGCGCTGGTGGCCAACCTGGTGGATGCCGACGCCTACGTCATCCTGACCGATCAGAAGGGCTTGTACACCGCCGACCCGCGCCGCGACCCCGAGGCACGGTTCGTGCACGAAGCCCAGGCCGGCAACCCCGATCTGGAGGCCATGGCCGGCGGCGCCGGCTCCAGCATCGGCAAGGGCGGTATGCTGACCAAGATCCTGGCGGCCAAGCGCGCGGCAGGCTCGGGCACCTCCACCGTGATCGCCTGGGGGCGCGAGCAGGATGTGCTGTTGCGCCTGACCCGCGGGGAGGCGATTGGCACCTTGCTGGTGGCGCCCACCCACAAGAACCAGGCCCGCAAGCAATGGATGATGGACCACCTGCAGCTGCATGGCTCGGTCACCATCGACGATGGCGCGGTGCGCAAGCTGCAGGGCGAGGGCAAGAGTCTGCTGCCCGTGGGCATGGTGGCGGTGGAGGGTGATTTCTCGCGCGGCGACGTGATTGCCGTGTGCGATGCGGGCGGCAAGGAAATCGCCCGCGGGCTGGCCAACTACTCCAGCGCTGAGGCACGCCTGTTGTGCAAGCACGCCTCGTCCGAGGTCGAGCAGCTGCTGGGCTACCGAGCCGAGCCCGAAATGGTCCACCGAGACAACATGGTCGTGCTGTCCTGAGTACCAGGCCGTGGCCGCGGGACCCAAAAAAATCCCGCAGCACGGTGAAGTGCAGCGGGATGGGGGATTTCAGCGCGGGTTCTGGTCGTTCTGCGGATCCGGGTCAAAGCTGGCGCCGGGCGGCAACTCCAGACCGGGATTGCCCATCACGCCATGGTGGCGCAGCACGGGCGCCGGGCGTGGCGTGGCGGTGGGGGGCTCACTCTCGCGCGGACGCATACCACTGCGCAGATACCGGTTGCGTTGCTGTTCGCTGCGCGGCACGTAGCGGGCCAGTTCGGTCAGCGCCATTTCATAGACGCCGCGCTTGAACTCCACCACCACATCCAGCGGCACCCAGTAATCGTTCCAGCGCCAGGCGTCGAACTCCGGGTGGTCGGTGGCACGCAGGTTGAGGTCCCAATCGTGACCCAGCAACTGCAGCAGGAACCAGATCTGCTTCTGGCCCTTGTAATGACCTCGCGCATCGCGGCGTATGTAACGATCCGGCACCTCGTAGCGCAACCAGTCCCTGGTCCGGGCCACCACGCGCACGTGGTCGGGCTTCAAACCCACCTCCTCATGCAGCTCCCGGAACATGGCCTGCTCGGGACTTTCGCCCCGGTCAATGCCTCCCTGCGGAAACTGCCAGCTGTGGGTGCGAATGCGTTTGCCCCAGAACACCTGGTTTTTCTGGTTGAGCAGGATGATGCCGACGTTCGGGCGAAATCCGTCCCGGTCAAGCATAATCGAACCCCAATTTTCTATATTGCGTTCATTATGCACGGCAGTCTGTGCCTATCAAGATTGCTGCTGCGATATCCCGCTGAATCCCCCTCATGAAAGCCTCCCAATTCTTCATCTCCACCCTCAAGGAAGCTCCGGCCGATGCCGAAGTGGTCAGCCACAAGCTCATGATGCGTGCGGGCCTGATCAAAAAGCTGGGTGCTGGCATCTACAACTACATGCCTATGGGCCTGCGCGTGATCCGCAAGGTCGAGGCCATCGTGCGCGAGGAAATGAACCGCGCTGGCGCCATGGAAGTGACCATGCCCGTGGTGCAGCCTGCCGAGCTGTGGGAGGAAACCGGCCGCTTCGAGAAGATGGGCCCCGAGTTGCTGCGCATCCAGGATCGCCACGGCCGTGACTTCGTGATCCAGCCCACCAGCGAAGAGGTGGTGACGGACATCGCCCGCCAGGAGTTCAAGAGCTACAAGCAGCTGCCCAAGAACCTCTACCAGATCCAGACCAAGTTCCGCGACGAACGCCGTCCGCGCTTCGGGCTGATGCGTGGCCGCGAGTTCACGATGAAGGACGCCTACTCCTTCGACAAGGACCGCGACAGCGCCCAGATCAGCTACCAGACCATGCGCGCGGCCTACCAGCGCATCTTTGACCGCTTCGGCCTGCAATACCGTGCCGTGCGCGCCGACAGCGGTGCCATCGGTGGCGACCTGAGCGAAGAGTTCCAGGTGATCGCCTCCACCGGCGAAGACGCCATCGTCTACTGCCCCCAGAGCGACTACGCGGCCAACATCGAGAAGGCCGAGTGCCTGGCACCTGCCAGTCCCCGCCCTGCGGCGTCCCAGCCGCTGCAGAAGGTGGCCACGCCGGGCAACAGCACCTGCGAAGCCGTGGCGGCGCAGCTGGGCCTGCCCCTGAGCCAGACCGTCAAGTCCCTGGTGCTGGCCACCGACACCAGCAACGAGGCCGGTGAGATCGTCCAGACCAAGGTCTGGCTGCTGCTGCTGCGCGGCGACCACGAGATGAACGAGATCAAGGTCGGCAAGGTGGAGGGCCTGGCCAATTTCCGTTTTGCCACCGTGGGCGAGATCGAAGCCCATTTCGGCTGCAAGCCCGGCTACCTGGGCCCCATCGGCCTGAAGCAGCCAGTGAACCTGGTGGTGGACCGCGAAGTGGCTGTGATGGCCGACTGGGTCTGCGGCGCCAACGAGGAAGATTTCCACATCACCGGCGTCAACTTTGGCCGTGACCTGCCCGAGCCGGCCGTGGTGGCCGACCTGCGCAACGTGGTGGCGGGCGACAAGTCGCCCGACGGCGCGGGTGAGTTGGCCATCGAGCGCGGCATCGAAATCGGCCACGTGTTCTACCTGGGCACCAAGTACTCCCAGGCCATGAACGCCACCTTCCTGGGCGACAACGGCAAGCCCCAGCACTTCGAGATGGGCTGCTACGGCATCGGCATCACCCGCCTGCCAGCGGCGGCCATCGAGCAGAACCACGACGAGCGCGGCATCATCTGGCCCGACGCGATTGCGCCGTTCACCGTGGTGATCTGCCCCATCGGCATGGGCCGCAGCGAGGCCGTCAAGGCCGAAGCGGAGAAGCTTTATGCCGAGTTGCTGGCCCTGGGTGTGGACGTGATCCTGGACGACCGCGACGAGCGCCCCGGCGCCATGCTGGCCGACTGGGAGCTGATTGGCGTGCCGCACCGCGTGGTGCTGGGCGACCGTGGCCTCAAGGATGGCGTGGTCGAGTACCAGCACCGCCGTGCTGCCGAGGCCACCAAGCTGCCCACGGCCGACGCGCTGGCGCACCTCAAGGCCCAGCTGGGCTTGCACTGAGCCGCGAGCACCGATAAAAAAGCAGCTGCGGCTGCTTTTTTTACGCCCTGTGCCCCACCGGTGCGGTGCACACTGGCGGCTGTGCCAGCCAGGCGCTATCTCACCCCCTGACAGAATTCGATCCCTGCATGCCCCGGTCCTCGTTCTTGCCCCCACCCCACCAACCGGCCCGGCGTGCCTGCCTGGGCCTGGCTGCGGCCTGGGCGCTGGGGCAGGCGGGGTGGGTGCAGGCCGGTGCACAGCTGGAAGAGCCGCTGGCCGATGCCGTGCGCAGCGCCTTGAGCGCCGCCGTCAGCGACCTGGCGCCGCCGGAGCCGGTGTTTGCCTCCACTGACGCGCGCATCGCCTACCTGCGCTGGCTGACCACCATGAGCGACCGCCTGCAGCGCCGCAAGCCGGACTGGGAGGTGCGGCGCGACTTTCTGCAGACCGTGTGGTACGAGGCCAAGCGCGCAGGGCTGGAGGTGTCGCTGGTGCTGGGCCTGATCCAGGTGGAAAGCGGCTTTCGCAAGTTCGCGGTCTCGGTGGCCGGGGCGCGCGGCTACATGCAGATCATGCCGTTCTGGACGCGCGTGATTGGCGACGGCGATGCGGGCAAGCTGTTCCATATGCAGACCAACCTGCGCTTTGGCTGCGTGATCCTGCGCCACTATTTGGAGCGTGAGCGTGGCGACCTGTTCATGGCCCTGGGGCGCTACAACGGCAGCCGTGGCAAGGACAAATACCCCAGCCTGGTGCTGGGCGCGCAGAAGCAGTGGCTGTTCGATCCGCAGGCGTTGCGCCAGGCATGAAATAAGCAGAGCAGTTGACGCAGCGCAAACAAGGGTTTCAGGGTCTAAGGGCTCTGAAACCCTTTGTTCGTCTGCGCTAGTTGTGTGAATGTGGCAAGGTTGCGGCGCAATCAGGTGCCTGTTGCAGTGTGGATGCCGCCGTTGTTGGGGGAGCGTGGCGCGGCAGATGATGCATGCCCAGCACTGCTGTCTGTGGGCAGGTCCTCCGGCGTGTGCTGCTGCGGGGAGGTGGTCGTCGCGCCTGCGGCTACAGCGTCAGGCCACGGGCGCGCTGGGCCTGGTGCTGCCCCGTCACTTCTCCAGTTATGCCAGGGTTCCTCCGCGCCGACGGCGATCACGGATGATCGCTGTCGGTAAGCGGGCGCGTCCAACGGACGCTCAAGGCACGCTGGGGGTCTCGCGCTGGGGCTTGGGGTGCTGGGCCTCGGGTTTGGAGGCGGCGCCGGGCAGGGTGCTCATGGCCGGGCCGGACGCCGCCACGGCGGCCACGGCCGACAGGGTGGAGGTCGGCGCGTCTGGCACCGGCATCACGCTGCCATCTGCATGCAGGCGCGAGACCAGCACCTGGTCGATGCGGTAGCTGTCCACGTCCATCACCTCGAAGCGGTAGCCGCCCCAGTTCACCGCATCGGTGCGGCGCGGCACGCGGCGCAGCATGACCATCAGAAAGCCGGCCAGGGTTTCGTACTCGTCCTCATTCGGCAGGGCTTCCAGGTCCAGGGCGCGCAGCACATCGTCGATGGGCGTGATGCCGTCGATCAGCCAGGAGTTTTCGTCACGGCGGATGATCTGCTCTTCATCGTCGGGCGAGACCAGGTCGCCCATGACCGTGCTCATCACATCGTTCAGCGTGACCACGCCGACAACCAGGCTGTACTCGTTGAGGATCACGGCAAAGTCTTCGTGCACCTGCTGGAACTGGTCCAGCACCTCGGCCAGGGTCAGCTTGTCGGGCACCAGCAGCACGCGGCGGATCAGGCTGTCGTCCTTGAGCGAGATGGGCAGGTTGTTCAGCACGCGCTGGAACAGGTCCTTGGCGTCCACGTAGCCGACGATGTGGTCGATGTCGCCATCGCACACCGGGTAGGTGGAGAAGGGCTCCTCGGCGATGCGCGCGCGGATCACGTGGTCCGGGTCATCGCGCAGGAAGTAAGCGATGCGGTCTCGCTGTGTCATGGCCGAGGCCACGGTGCGCGAATCCAGCTCGAAGATGTTGGCAATCGCCTGTTGCTCGCGCACCGCCAGCACGCCGGCACGCGCGCCGGCCTCGGTCATGGCCAGGATGTCGTCCGAGGTGATGCGCTCGTCGCGCTGGTCGGGCAGGCCCAGCACGCGGATCAGCGCATCGGTGATGCGGGCGTAGATCCAGACGATGGGCTTGAACACCGTCATGCACAGCTGCATCGGACCCAGCACGCGCAGCAGCAGGTGCTCGGGCTCGACCATGCTCAGGCGGCGTGGCACCAGGTCAGCAAACAGGATGAACAGGGAGGTGATTACCAGGAAGGACAGCACGAAGCCCAGGCTGCTGGCGGTGCTCTCGGGCAGCCACAGTGTCAACAGGCTGCCCAGTGTGCCGCTAAGGGCCCCTTCGCCGACGATACCGCCCAGGATGGCAATGCCGTTCTGGCCCACCTGTACCACGGTGAAATAGTCGCCGGGCTGCTCCTGCATCCTCAGCGCCTTGTCTGCGCGGGGGTCGTCTTCGTCGGCCATCTGGCGCAGGCGCAGACGGCGGGAGGCAGCGAGGGAAATCTCGGCCACGGCGAAGAAGGCACTGGCGGCAATCAACAGCGCGATGATGAACAGGCTTTGCGTCAACGTCATAAGTCAGTGGGGTGGCAGGTGACGGCCGAGTGTCACCATTGTGCATGCCTCCTTCGCATGCCGGCATACCGATCACTCTGTGCCGCTGCCCTGCGGCCGAGAACGAAAAAACCGCCCACAGGGGCGGTTTTGGATAAAGCAGGGGCCATGCCAGCCGTACTGGTCATTGGGGTTGGCATCGGTCCCAGCAGCTGCATGTGATCAGGCCTCGCCGTTGATCACTTGCTGCAGTTCGCCGGACTCGTACATCTCCATCATGATGTCCGAGCCGCCGATGAATTCGCCGCGGATGTACAGCTGGGGGATGGTGGGCCAGTTGCTGTAGTCCTTGATGCCCTGGCGGATTTCCTGGTCTTCCAGCACGTTCACGGTGGCGATCGCCTTGGGCTCCACGCCGCAGGCCTTCAGGATCTGGATGGCGCGGCCCGAGAAACCGCACATGGGGAAGCTGGCGCTGCCCTTCATGAACAGCAGGATGTCGTTGTTCTTGACCAGTTGGTCGATGCGTTGTTGTACGTCGCTCATGGGTTCTCCTTGCAGGGGAGCCTGGGCGTGGTCCGCCCGGCAATGCCTGTGATTATTTCACTGTCTCGCCAACGTTGGCGCCGTCCGGGATTTGCCCGCCTGTGCAGCGGTCCACGCCGGCCAGGTCCTGGCGGCTGTGCACCTGCACAAAACCGGCGCTGCGCAGCAGGGCCTGCACGTCAGAGGCCTGGTCCCAGCCGTGCTCCAGCAGCAGCCAGCCGCCGGGCGGCAGGTGCGCGGGGGCCTGGGCGACGATGGCGCGCAGGTCCTGCAGGCCGTCGGCGCCGCTGGTCAGGGCGTGGCGGGGCTCGTGGCGCAGCGCGGGCATGTGGGGATCGTCCTCGCGGATGTAGGGCGGGTTGCTGGCGATGACGTCAAACACCCCCTCCACCTGCTCCAGCCACGACGAGGCCACGAACTGCACCGGCAGCTGCAAGCGCTGTGCGTTGGCGCGCGCCACGTCCAGCGCCTGCGGGCTGAAGTCGACGGCGGTCACGGCGGCGTCCGGGCGCTGGCTTTGTACGGCCAGGGCGATGGCACCGCTGCCGGTGCCCAGGTCGGCCACGCGGGGTGAAACGATTTTTTCCACCACGTCCAGCACCCACTCCACCAGCGTCTCCGTGTCGGGGCGCGGGTCCAGCACGCGGGCATCCACCTGCAGCGGCAGGCCGAAAAATTCTTTGCAGCCCGTCAGATAGGCCACGGGCACGCCATCCAGGCGCTGGGCGCACAGCTGCGCAAACTGCGCCTGCTGGTCGTGGCTCAGCGGGTCCTGGTCGTGCGTCAGCAGCCAGGCGCGGCTGGCACCGGGCTGGCCCAGCACGTGCAGCAGCAGCATTTGCGCGTCAATGCGCGCCAGGCCCTGCTGGTGGGCCTGGCGCAGGGCATGCTGCAAAGTCAAAGGTGAGTTCACTTTGTATAGCTGCTGGAGCAGACGGTATGAGCGTTAGAGGTTAATTGGGCTTGAAAAGATTGAAAGACTCGCTCACACCACGCTGGATACGTTGTTGTGCCTTGTCGCACGCCAGTACGGCACGCAGTTTCACGCTTTGCCATCGTCCATCTTCGGTGTGCGGGATGGTGTTTGCCGATCTCCCTAAGTATTCACTTCCAGCTCGGCCAGCAGTTCGGCCTCGCGGGCCTGCTGCAGCGCCTGGATCACATCGCCCAGGTCCCCTTCCATGATGTTCAGCAGCTTGTACAGCGTCAGGTTGATGCGGTGGTCGGTCAGGCGGCCCTGGGGGAAGTTGTAGGTGCGGATGCGGTCGCTGCGGTCGCCCGAACCAATCAGGCCCTTGCGCAGCGCGGCTTCCTTGGCCTCGCGCTCCTTGCGTTCCTTTTCCTGAATGCGCGCCTGCAGCACCTGCAGGGCCTTGGCCTTGTTGCTGTGCTGGCTGCGGCCGTCCTGGCATTCGGCGACGATGCCCGTGGGCAGGTGGACCACGCGCACGGCCGAGTCGGTCTTGTTGATGTGCTGGCCGCCGGCGCCGCTGGCGCGGAAAGTGTCGATGCGCAGGTCGGCCGGGTTCAGGGTGATGGCCTGCTGCTCGTCGGGCTCGGGCATCACCGCCACGGTGCAGGCGCTGGTGTGGATGCGGCCCTGGGTCTCGGTGGCGGGCACGCGCTGCACGCGGTGGCCACCGGATTCAAAGCGCAGCGCGCCGTACACGCGTTCGCCCTCGATGCGCAGCACCACTTCCTTGTAGCCGCCCAGTTCGCTGTCGTTGGCGCTCATCACCTCCACCTTCCAGCCCACGTTGGCGGCGTAGCGGGTGTACATGCGCGCCAGGTCGCCGGCGAACAGGGCTGATTCGTCACCGCCCGTGCCGGCGCGGATTTCCACGAAGGCCGGGCGCTCATCGTCCGGGTCCTTGGGCAGCAGCAGGCGCTGCAGTTCGTCCTCGAGCTTGAGCAGCTCGGCCTCGCCGGCCTGGATCTCTTCCTGCGCCATCTCGGCCATGTCCGGGTCGTCCAGCATCTCGCGTGCGGTGGCGATGTCGGTCTCGGTCTGCAGGTAGCGCTGGTAGCGGCCGGCCACGGCGGTCACGTCGGCATGCTCGCGCGAGATGCGGCGGTACTGCTGCATGTCGCCCATGATGTCTTCGCGCGAGAGCAGGAAATCCAGTTCTTCAAGGCGCTGGGCATAGCGCTCCAGCTGGGTGCGCAGGAATGGTTGCATGGTCGATTGGGGGAAATGGGGTGCTACTTGAAACGTAGCGGCAAGCGCTGGTCAGATCGGCGCTGGAGGGTGTTTTGGCTCAGAAGCCGCAGCGCGCAGCGGCGCTAACGCTGGCCGGGCTTGCCGGGGCGCAGGAACAGCCGGGAGACGGTGTCCACCGTCTGGGCGCGCTCTTCGGCGCTGCCCTTGTGCAGGGCCGCCAGGGTGCCGTGCATCATCTTCTGGGTCAGGCCGCGTGACAGGGCGTCGAGCACGGCATCCACATCCTCGCCCTTGGCCAGCAGCTTCTTGGCGCGGGCGATTTCGGCGGCGCGCCAGGCATCGGTCTGGGCGTTGAGCTGCTGGATCAGCGGCACCACGCCGCCCTGGGCGCGCTGGTGCATCCACTGCATGAAGTTCAGCACGCCGGCGTCGATGATGACCTCGGCCTCGGCCACGGTGGCCTGGCGCTGGGCCTGGGCGGTGCGCACCACGCTGGCCAGATCGTCCACGGTGTACAGGTAGACGTCACGCAGGTCCTTGACCTCGGGCTCGATGTCGCGGGGCACGGCCAGGTCGACCATGAACATGGGGCGGTGCTTGCGTTTTTTGAGCGCGCGCTCGATCGCTCCCAGGCCGATGATGGGTAGGGTCGAGGCCGTGCAGCTGATGATGGCGTCGTACTCGTGCAGGTGCTCGGGAATCTCGGCCAGCGGCATCACCTCGGCGCCAAAGCGGCTGGCCAGCTTTTCCCCGCGCTCCATGGTGCGGTTGGCGATGGTGATGTGGGCGGGGTTCTTGGCGGCAAAGTGGGTGGTGGCCAGCTCAATCATCTCGCCGGCGCCCACGAACAGGATGCGGATCTTTGTGAGGTCTTCGAACAGCTGGCCGGCCAGGCGCACGGCGGCGGCGGCCATGGAAATCGAGTGCTCGCCGATCTCGGTGGAGCTGCGCACTTCCTTGGCCACGGCAAAGCTGCGCTGGAACAGCTGGTTCAGCGTGCTGCCAAGGGCGCCGGCTTCCTCGGCGGCGCGCACGGCGTTCTTCATCTGGCCCAGGATCTGGGTTTCGCCCAGCACCATGGAGTCCAGGCCTGAGGCCACGCGGAAGGCATGGCGCGCGGCGGAGCCGTCTTCCAGCAGGTAGGAGTGCGAGCGCAGCATGTCCGCACTCACGCCGCCGGCATGGGCCAGCCAGCCCAGGGTGTGGTCCAGGGCGGGGGCGTCGGCGGCGCAGTAAATCTCGGTGCGGTTGCAGGTCGAGAGGATGGCGGTTTCCACCTCGGGGTGGCGTGTGGCGCTGGTCAGCGCCTGGCGCAATCCGTGCAGGGTGGGGGCGATCTGGTCGATGGCGAACGCAAAACGGCCCCGTAAATCCAACGGTGCCGTGTTGTGGTTGATGCCGAGTGCCCAGACTGCCATAAGCCGAGATTATAAAATTTGCTGCCGCTTTGCGCTGTCCTACAGTCCAAAGTCTTGATCTGTGTCATTTCTATGCCCGTCCTGGACTACCTCAACCACCTGCTCAACTTCGTGGCACCGGCTGTTTTTCTGGCCCTGGTGCTGGCGCTGGGCGCGTGCGTGCTGTGGCGCAAACGGGCGCACCTGCTGCCCTGGTACCTGATGGCCGCCGTCAACCTGCTGCTGGGCGTGCTGGTGCTGGCCCTGGGCGTGGTGCTGACCGGCCACGACGGCCGCATGGGTACTTATGCCGTCCTGGTGCTGGCCATGGGCAGCTGCCAGTGGCTGATGTCCCAGGGCTGGCGCGGCTGAGCCGCACGACGCTGCCCGCGTTCCTGACCGAACAGTTGCGGCCTAAGTGGTGCGGCGGAGGCGCCTAGGCCTGCGCGTACTGGGCCTGGTCGTCCCGGGCTTGCGCCAGCACCCAGTCACGGAAATCCTGCAACGCATGCGAGGCCGGCCGCGAAGCGGGCTGGCACAGGAAATAGCCGCGCTCGATCTGGAAGGGCCGGTGCACGGGGATGGCCACGCGCCCGGCGGCCAGATCGTCCTCGATCAGGCAGCGCTGCACCACGGCCACGCCCATGCCGGCGACCACGGCCTGCACCAGCATGCCCACCAACTCGAAGTCGGCGGCCGGTGCCGGGTAGGGGCCGTCACAGCCCATTTTTTCGAACCAGCGCGCCCAATTGTCCGGGTAGTTGGTGTGCGCCAGCAGCGGGCGGCGCAGCAGGTCCTGCGGGCGGCAGATGCCCAACGCATCCTGCGGCCGGCAGATGGGCACCAGATCGCGGCCCACCAGGTAGTCGGCCTGCACGGTCTCGGGAAACGGCATGCTGCCGATGCGGACCCAGGCGTCGATGTCGGGCGAGGTGATGGGGTCGTCGCGCCGATACGGGGCGAACGACAGCACGGTCCCCGGGTGGCGCGCGCTGAAATCCGGCAGGCGCGGGATCAGCCAGTGGCTGAACAGCGTGGGCGGCATGGACAGGCGCACATGCCGGCCCTCGCGCTTGCGGCGCATGGCCTGGGTGGCCGATTCGATGGTGAAGATGGCCGGCCCCACGGCGTCCAGGTACTGGCGCCCGGCCGTGGTCAGCACGCTGCGCCGGCCCTGGCGCTCGAAGACGGCAAAGCCCAGGTGCTCTTCCAGGCGGGCAATCGCGCGGCTGATGGCCCCTTGGGTGACCTGCAGGGCATCGGCCGCCTGGGTGTAGCTGCCCAGCCGCGCGGCCTGGACAAAGGCATGGAGCTCCGAAATGGACGGGGACTGAAGGCGCATGACCAAATTATGACTTTTGGTAATGCTTGCTTGTTTTTTTGTCCCTTTTTTCCTGCGCCCCAGTGGCCAAGAATCTGTGCGTACCCCTCATAAAACATCGGAACCCTGGAGAAAACCCCATGATCTTGCGCCGCACCCTGTTGTCTTCCGTCGCCGCTGCTGCCGCCTTGGGCGCTTTGGCCCCCGCTGCCCTGGCTGCCGACAACTACCCCAGCCGTCCGATCAAGCTGGTGGTGCCATTTGGTGCGGGGGGGTCGACCGACATCGTGGCGCGCCTGCTGGCCGACAAAATGGGCCCCATCCTGGGCCAGCCCATCGTCATCGAGAACAAGGGCGGCGCCGGTGGCTCGATCGGTGCCGCGGAAATCGCCAAGGCCGCTCCCGATGGCTACACCATCGGCATGGCCACCGTGTCCACGCACGGCGCCAACCCCGCGATCATGGCCAAGTTGCCCTATGACGCGAAAAAGGACTTCGCCCCCATCACCAACGTGATGGCCGTGCCCAGCGTGTTTGTGGTGCACCCCAGCGTGCCTGCCAAGACGATGAAGGAGTTCATCGCCCTGGCCAAGAAGGAACCCGGCAAGTACAGCTTCGCCTCGCCCGGCACCGGCTCGCTGGGCCATGCCAACATCGAAAACTTCATGAACCTGGCGGGCATCGACCTGCTGCACATCCCCTACAAGGGCGCGGGCCAGGCGCTGAACGACGCACTGGGGGGCCAGGTGCACGCAATGACGGACAACCTGTCCTCGTCGCTGACCAATATCAAGGCCGGCAAGCTGCGTCCGCTGGCGGTGCTGGCGCTCAAGCGCACCGAGGTGCTGCCGGACGTGCCCACCTATGCCGAGCTGGGCTACCCCCAGATGGGTGATGGCGGCTGGTTCGGCCTGGTGGCCCCCGCAGGCACGCCCAAGGCCATCATCGACCAGCTGAACGCGGCCGCCCACAAGGCCATGCAGGACCCCAGCTACCTGGCCAAGCAAAAGGACATCGCCGGTGAAGGTATGGCCAACACGCCCGAGCAGTTTGCCAAGCAGATCGATGCCGCCATCGCCCGCTACACCGCCGTGGCCCAGCGCGCCAACATCAAGATCAACTGATGCCCGGTTTGCCTGATTTTCTGCAGCCCCGCCCGGAGGCCCCGGTGCGGGTGCACCCGCCCCAGGCCGAGGTCTTGCCGCTGGTGTGCGACTCCCCGCACAGCGGCACGGCCTATCCGGCGGATTTCGGGTTCGCGCTGCCCCTGGCGCAGCTGCGCCGCGGGGAGGACTCGCTGGTGGACCGCCTGTGGCAGGCCTGGCCCGAGCATGGTGCGACCCTGGTCGAGGCCACGTTTCCGCGCACCTACATCGATCCCAACCGCGAGGAAGACGACATCAACCCCGCGATGCTGGACGGCCCCTGGCCCACGCCGCTGCACCCCAGCCCCAAGACCCTGCAGGGCTTAGGTCTGGTGTGGGAGAAGCTCAGCCAGGCCGGCCGTTCCACCCCGGTGTACGACCGCGCACTCAGCGTGGCCGAGGTGCAGCAGCGCATCGAGCGCTACTGGCGCCCCTACCACGCCGCGCTGGCGCAGGCCATCCGCTGGTGTGTGGGGCGTTTCGGCGGGGTCTGGCACATCAACCTGCACTCCATGCCCAGCGATGTCTACCAGCGCCTGGGCACGCCCGAGAAGACCCTGGCCGACTTTGTCCTGGGCGACCGGGATGGCACGACCTGCGATCCGGACTTTATCCGCCTGATTGGCGAGACCTTGCAGGCCCAGGGCTACAGCGTGGCCTACAACGAGCCGTACAAGGGCGTGGCCCTGATCGGCCGCATTGGCCAGCCGCATCTGCACCGCCACAGCCTGCAAATCGAGATCAACCGCCGCATCTACCTGGACGAGGACACACGCCTGCCCAGCGCCGGCTTTGCCCAGGTGCAGCAGCACCTGCAGCAGTTGATGCCGGTGGTGGCCGAGCACGTGCGCCAGCGCATGCGCCAACTGCCGCGCGCCTGAGCCTGCGGGCTTGTCGGTGGCGGCATCGCGGCCCGGAATGGCCCTGACCGCCCGCGGGGTGAGGGCACGCGAACGCCCCGGGGTTTTCACGGATTTGACATGAATTTGTCACATTACAGTCCCGCGGCCCCGGGCTGGCTCCCTAGAATCCGCCCGCCATGCCTGTCGCCAGACGGCAGGCGGGCCATTCCACAACAAGGAGCATTGAATGAACACAACATGGCGTACATGCCTGGCTGCGGCCGCGTGCCTGGTGGCTGCGGTGGGGGCGCAGGCGCAGGACTTTCCCAGCAAGCCCATCCGCATCGTGATGGGGTTCCCGGCCGGCGGCCCGCTGGACCAGCACGCCCGCCTGCTGTCCGACAAGCTGCAGGCCGAGCTGGGCCAGCCCATCGTCATGGACTACAAGCCCGGTGCCGGCGGCACGCTGGGGGCGCAGGAGGTCATGAAGGCAGCGCCCGACGGGCACACGCTGATGATCGCCAACACCGGGGTGATGGTGATCAACCCCGCGCTCTACCCCAAGCTGCCCTACCAGACGCTGCGGGACTTCACGCCGATTGCGCGCACCGCCATGCAGCCGCTGGCGCTGCTGGTCAGCAACAACACCCCAGTCAAGACCCTGCCGGAGTTCATCAGCTATGCCAAGGCCCATCCGGGCAAGGTCAACTTCGGCTCGGCCGGCAACGGTGGCATCAGCCACCTGGTGCCCGAGATGTTCAAGTCCGCCACCGGCATCCAGATGGTGCACATCCCCTACAAGGGCAGCGCCCCGGCCTTCACCGACCTGATGGGCGGGCAGGTGCAGTTCATGGCTGAGAGCATTCCGCAGGCCGCGGCCTACCACAAGCAGGGCAAGGTGCGCGCGCTGGCCGTGACCAGCCGGGAGCGCAACCCGGCGCTGCCCGAGATCCCGACCGCCATCGAAAGCGGCCTCAAGGGCTTCGAAGTGGTTGGCTTCTACGGCTTCCTGGCCCCGGCCGGCACGCCCAAGCCTGTGGTCGATCGCCTGAGCCAGGCCTTCCAGAAGGTGATGGAGAACCCCGAGCTGCGCGAGCGCATGGTCAGCCAGGGCGCCAACCCCGACTTCATGGGGTCCGAGACCTTTGCCAAGTTCCTCGCCGCCGAAATGCCCCGCTGGGCCGATGCGGTCAAGGCCTCGGGCACGAAGATGGACTGAGCGTGCAGCCCGCGTGGCAGGCTGCGCAAAGAGCAAGGCCTTCCCGCAGGGGAAGGCCTTTTTGGATGCCGTGCTGGCGAACTCGATAGCGCACAGCGCGCGCTGTGCAAGCATTTCAGTGTGTTTTGTGCATGAAATGCGCTGTGATAGAGCGCAAACAGCTCTCTTTTTTAGATCGAGGTGCTAGTTTGGGCCGGGCTGAACAGGTCCACGCGGTCGGTGATGATGCCGTCCGTGCCCAGGTCGATCAGGCGCTGGGCGGCCCATTCGTCGTTCACGGTGTAGCTGCTGCAGCGCAGGCCGGCGCCATGCACCTTGGCCACCAGCTCGGGGGTCCACAGCGCGTGGTTGAGCACCATGGCGTGGCAGTCCAGGTCCAAGGCCACTTGCAGATCGGCGTCACCGTTGCCATCGGCCAGCTTGTCCACCAGCAGGCCGCGCGGGATGTGGGGCGCGGTTTCGCGCGCGCCCTGCAGGGCCTCGGGCTTGAACGAGGTGAACAGCGGCGGCACGTCGCTGTGCGGCCAGATGCGCTGCATCAGCGTGCCGCAGGCGCGACCGGTTTCCAGCTCCTGGCCGGGTGTGGGCTTGATCTCCACATTCAGGTGCAGGTGGTTGGCCAGGCACCAGCGCGCCAGGGCTTCCAGCGTGGGCAGGGCCTCGCCCGCGTAGGCGCGCGAGTGCCAGCTGCCGGCATCGAGCTGGGCGATCTGACCCATGGTCAATGCGCCGCCGACGCCGTGGCCGTTGGTGGTGCGCTCCAGCGTGGCGTCGTGCATCAGGAACAGCACGCCATCGCTGCTGAGCTTGGCGTCGCACTCAAAAAAGCGGTAGCCGTGCTGCGCGCCCAGGCGGAAGGCGCTCAAGGTGTTTTCCGGTGCCAGCTTGCCGGCACCGCGGTGGGCCACCCAACGGGGGTAGGGCCAGGGTTTCAATGCAGTAGTCATCGTGGATTTGCGCCCCTAGAGACGTGAAAAAAGCGCCGTCAGCGTGGGCTGGGGCGCTTGGGAAAGCTTAGTGCAGAAGTCATTCCGCAGGCATGCACCTGTGCATTCGGCGCGGCCACGCGCCTGAACGCTCAGGCGCGCTTGCCGGTTTCGGCGTCGAACCAGTGCAGACGGTCCTGGCGGGCCGAGATGCGGGCGGTCTCGCCGGGCTTAGGGAAGGGCTTGCCTTCTTCCACGCGCACGGTGACGTCCTCGTCACCCACCTTGCCGTACAGCAGGCGCTCGGCACCCAGCAGTTCCACGGTTTCCACGCGGAATTCCACGCCGCCGGTTTCCACCAGGTCGATGTGCTCGGGGCGGATGCCCAGGATCAGGCCGGGCTTGCCGTTGGGCGAGTGCTTGAGCAGGTTCATCGGGGGCGAACCGATGAAGCCGGCCACGAAGGTGGAAGCGGGGGTGTGGTAGACCTCTTCGGGCGTGCCGAACTGTTCCACGTTGCCGCCGTTCATCACCACCATGCGCTGGGCCAGGGTCATGGCCTCGACCTGATCGTGGGTCACGAACAGGCTGGTGATGCCCAGTTCGGCGTGCAGCTTCTGGATCTCGATGCGGGTCTGGCCGCGCAGCTTGGCGTCCAGGTTGGACAGGGGCTCGTCGAAGAGGAACACCTGGGGCTGGCGCACGATGGCGCGGCCCATGGCCACGCGCTGGCGCTGGCCGCCGGACAGCTGGCGCGGCTTGCGGTCCAGCAGGTGGGACAGCTCCAGGATCTTGGCGGCCTTGTCCACGCGGCGCTTGATCTCGTCCTCGGGCACCTTGGCGAGCTTCAGGCCGTAGGCCATGTTCTCGTAGTTGCTCATGTGGGGGTAGAGCGCGTAGTTCTGGAACACCATGGCGATGTTGCGCTTGGCGGGTTCCAGGTCGTTGACCTTCTTGTCGCCGATGATCAGGTCACCACCGGTGATTTCTTCCAGGCCGGCAATCATGCGCAGCAGGGTGGACTTGCCGCAGCCCGAGGGGCCGACCAGCACGATGAATTCGCCGTCCTTGATGTCGACGTTCACGCCATGGATCACGGGCACGGCCGTCTTGCCGGTGCCGTAGCGCTTGACGATGTTCTTGAGAGAGATGGATGCCATAACAGTATTTCGTTGAATCGGTCAAAAGAGGGTGGATGCGGCAGCGGATTACTTTTCGGTATCCACCAGGCCTTTGACAAACCACTTTTGCATCAGGATCACGACCAAGGTCGGGGGCAGCATGGCCAGGATGGCAGTGGCCATCACGATGTTCCAGTCCACGGCGGCTTCACCGCCGGCCAGCATGCGCTTGATGCCGATCACCACGGGGTACATGTCTTCCGAGGTGGTCATCAGCAGCGGCCACAGGTACTGGTTCCAGCCGTAGATGAACTGGATCACGAACAGCGCAGCGATCGAGGTCTTGGACAAGGGCACCAGGATGTCCTTGAAAAAGCGCATGGCGCCGGCGCCGTCGATGCGGGCGGCCTCCACCAGCTCGTCCGGCACGGTCAGGAAGAACTGGCGGAACAGGAAGGTGGCGGTCGCCGAGGCGATCAGGGGCAGGGTCAGGCCTGCGTAGCTGTTGAGCAGGCCCAGGTCGGCCACGACCTTGTAGGTGGGCAGAATCCGCACTTCCACGGGCAGCATCAGCGTCAGGAAGATGGCCCAGAAGCACAGCATCTTGAAGGGGAAGCGGAAGTAGACGATGGCGAAGGCCGACAGCAGCGAGATGGCGATCTTGCCGAGGGTGATGACCATGGCCACCACGAAGCTCACCCACATCATGTGCACGACGTTGGTGTTGGAGCCCAGCTTGCCGGAGCCCAGCAGCGCTTCCTTGTAGTTGTCCCACATGTGGGCGCCGGGCAGCAGCGGCATGGGCGACTGCACGATGGCATCGGCCGTGTGGGTCGAGGCGATCAGCGCCAGGTACAGCGGAAAGGCGACGATCGCCACGCCGAGGATCAGGACGGTGTGCGAGATGAAGGTGAGCCAGGGATTGCGATCAACCATGATCAGTACTGCACTTTCTTTTCAACATAGCGGAACTGGATCACGGTCAGCACGACAACGATCAGCATCAGGATCACGGACTGGGCGGCCGAGCCACCGAGGTCCAGGGCCTTGAAGCCATCTTGGTACACCTTGTAGACCAGGATCGAGGTCGACTGGCCGGGGCCGCCTTGCGTGGCCGCGTCGATGATGCCGAAGGTGTCGAAGAACGCGTACACGATGTTGATCACCAGCAGGAAGAAGGTGGTGGGCGACAGCAGGGGCAGCTGGATGTTCCAGAAACGGCGCCAGGGGCCGGCACCGTCAATCGAGGCAGCCTCGATCAGCGCCTTGGGGATCGACTGCAGGCCGGCCAGGAAGAACAGGAAGTTGTACGAGATCTGCTTCCACACCGACGTGATGACGATCAGGGCCATGGCCTGGTTCTCGTTCATCAGGTGGTTCCACTCGTAGCCGAGTTTGCCCAGGTAGTGGGTGATCACGCCGATGGAGGGCGAGAACATGAAGACCCACAGCACGCCGGCGATCACGGGCGCCACGGCGTAGGGCACGATCAGCAGGGTCTTGTAGACCATGGCGAAGCGGATGATGCGGTCGGCAAAGATCGCCAGACCCAGTGACACGGCGATCCCGACCCCTGCCACCAGCACCGAGAACACGGCGGTGCGCTGGAAGGAATTCAGGTAGGTGGGGTCATCCAGCAGGTTGCGGAAGTTGTCCAATCCGACCCATTCGGTCGACATGCCGAACGCATCTTCCATCTGGAAAGACTGGAGCACGGCTTGGCCGGCTGGCCAGAAGAAGAAGATGCCGATGATGAGCAGCTGGGGCATGATCAGCGCCCAGGGCAGCCATCGGGAGCGGAAAAGTACGCGTTTTTCCATGATGGATCACAAAATAAAAAACCGCCGGAGCTGCATCAGCCGCGGAGGAGAGTGAGGGTCATCGAGGCGTGTCGCGTTGGAATCGCGTCAAAACGAACCAAGGCGAAACACTATGTGTATCGAATGAGCGCGTATTGTGCCTAGCTGTCAGCCGCTGCGCCAGAGACGCAGCGGCTGTTCCGTTGAAGTCAGAAGGGTATTAGCCCTTCTGTGGTCGCGGGTTACTTGCCGCCGTTGGCGCGCTCGAAGCGGGCCAGCAGTTCGTCACCACGCTTGACGATGTTGTCCAGCGCTTGCTTGCCGGATTGCTTGCCGGACCACACTTGTTCGAGTTCTTCGTCCTCGATGGTGCGGATCTGCACGTAGTTGCCCAGGCGGATGCCGCGCGAGTTGTCGGTCACCTTGCGGATCATCTGGTTCACGGCCACGTCGGTGCCGGGGTTCTTCTGGTAGAAGCCCGAAGCTTCGGTCATCTTGAAGGACTCCATGGTCACAGGCAGGTAGCCGGTGCGCTGGTGCGAAGCGGCCTGGATTTCAGGCTTGGACAGGAATTCGAAGAACTTGGCCACGCCCTTGTACTCGGGGGCCTTCTTGCCTGCCATCACCCACAGGGACGCACCACCGATCACGGTGTTCTGGGGTGCGCCCTTCACATCGGGGTAATAGGGCAGAGGGGCCAGGCCGTAGGCGAACTTGGCGTTCTTGGACACGTCGCCGTAGAAGCCGGACGAGGTCTGGATCATGGCGCACTCGCCAGCCGTGAACGAAGCCTGGGCGGTGGACGCACGGCCCTTGTAGACGAACTCGCCATTCTTGGCGGCTTCACCCAGGTTCTCGATGTGCTTGACGTGCAGGGGCGAGTTGATCTTCAGGCGGGCCTTGTAGCCTTCCTTGCCCAGGCCGTTCTGGTGGGTGGCGAACTCCACGTTGTGCCAGGTGGAGAAGGACTCCAGCTGGGTCCAGCCTTGCCAGGCCAGGGTCATGGGGCAGCTGTGGCCGGATTCCTTCAGCTTCTTGGCTGCGGCGAACACTTCGGGCCAGGTCTTGGGGGCCACGTCGGCGTTCAGGCCAGCCTTCTTGAAGGCGTCCTTGTTGTAGTAGAAGATGGTGGTCGAGCTGTTGAACGGGAAGCTCAGCATCTGGCCGTTGGGGGCGGTGTAGTAACCGGCCACGGCGGGGATGTAGGCCGAGGGGTCGAACTTGGCGCCGGCATCGGCCATGATCTTGCCCACGGGCACGGTGGCGCCCTTGGAGGCCATCATGGTGGCGGTGCCCACTTCAAACACTTGCAGGATGTGGGGCGCATTGCCGGAGCGGAAGGCCGCGATGGCGGCGGTCATGGATTCGTCATACACGCCCTTGAACGTGGGGACCACCTTGTATTCGCTCTGGCTTTCGTTGAACTGCTTGGCCAGATCGTTGACCCACTCGTTGTTCACGGCGGTCATCGAGTGCCACCACTGGATTTCAGTGGCTGCATTGGCTGCGCCCATGGCGGTGGCCGCGACGACGGCGGTCAGGGCGAAACGCTTGTATTGCATGGAAAACTCCTCAACGTGTAGAAATGTGTGCTGCCCATCCTAAGAATGAAGATGGCACTTTTATGACAGTCATCCGGCCGGTGTAGGGCCAAATGACAGCCGCACGGTCCTTTGTACTCCACTTGCGTGGCAAACGCCGGTGGGTGGCCCGTGGCTGTGGCCGCATTCTAGAAGCCGGGCCTGCGCTGGTGAATGCGGGTATGCGCGAATTCTTTTCTTTTTTGATTATTTATTTTCGCAATTGTGGGATTTGCGTAGTGGTTCAAATCTGACGTGCCGCGGCGGTGGCGGCTGGGTCAGCGCGCCGAGAGGTCTCTGACACAGCCTCGGGGGTGGTGCCTAGGGGTGGCATAAAATTGGCCCCCCCATGACTCAGGGGCGCCGCTTGAGCGCCCGATCCGGTCCACGTCCATGAATGCACCGATTGCGCAGGCAATGCTGGAAACCAAGGTTGCCGAACCCGCCCGTCTCCGAGAGATTCCCTACAACTACACCTCGTTCTCCGACAAGGAAATTGTGATCCGCTTGTTGGGCACTTCGGCCTGGAGTGTGCTCAACCAGCTGCGTGAAGAGCGCCAGACCGGCCGCTCTGCCCGCATGCTGTACGAGGTGCTGGGCGACATGTGGGTGGTGCAGCGCAACCCCTACCTGCAGGACGACCTGCTGGACAACCCCGGGCGCCGCAAGCTCTTGGTCGATGCCTTGCAACACCGCATGGCCGAGGTCCACAAGCGCCGCATGCCACAGGATGACCCGCAACGCGATCATCTGGTGGGCGAGCTGATCAAGTCCGCCAACCGCGCCGTGGTTGAGTTTGACCGCATGTTCGTCGAGGCGGCCGAGTTGCGCCACCGCGTGCGCAAGACCCTGGGCAAGCTCACGCACAAGGACAACATCAAGTTTGACGGCCTGTCGCGCGTCAGCCATGTGACCGACGCCACCGACTGGCGTGTCGAATACCCCTTCGTGGTGCTGACCCCGGACACGGAAGTCGAGATGGCCGGTCTCGTCAAGGGCTGTATCGAGCTGGGTCTGACCATCATTCCGCGGGGCGGCGGTACCGGCTACACCGGTGGCGCGATTCCGTTGACCTGGCGCTCGGTGGTCATCAACACCGAAAAGCTGCAGGCCATCACCGAGGTGGAGTCGGTGGCACTGCCTGGCGTGGACCACCCCGTGCCCACGGTGTGGACGGAAGCCGGCGTGGTGACCCAGCGCGTGGCCGATGCGGCCGAGCGCGCGGGCTTTGTGTTCGCGGTGGACCCGACCTCGATCGAGGCGTCCTGCATCGGCGGCAACATCGCCATGAACGCCGGTGGCAAGAAGGCCGTGCTGTGGGGCACGGCACTGGACAACCTGGCCTCCTGGCGCATGGTCACCCCCGATGCCGAATGGCTGGAGGTGGTGCGCATTGGCCACAACCTGGGCAAGATCCACGATGCCGAGATGGCCAGCTTCGAGCTACGCTACTTCGCGGCCGACGGCAAGACGCCGCTGCGCACCGAGCGCCTGGACATTCCCGGTCAGAAGTTCCGCAAGGAAGGCCTGGGCAAGGACGTCACGGACAAGTTCCTCTCCGGCCTGCCCGGGGTGCAGAAGGAAGGCACGGACGGCCTGATCACCAGCGCGCGCTGGATCGTGCACCGCATGCCCGAGCACACCCGCACCGTGTGCATGGAGTTCTTTGGCAACGCCAAGGATGCCGTGCCCTCGATCGTCGAGATCAAGGACTACATGTTCGAGGAGCAAAAACGCTCGGGCGTGCTGCTGGCCGGCCTGGAGCACCTGGACGACCGCTACCTGAAGGCCGTGGGCTATGCCACCAAGTCCAAGAAGGGCAACGGCGGCCTGCCCAAGATGGTGCTGATCGGCGACATCGTCGGTGACGACGCCGACGAAGTGGCGCGCGTGACCTCGGAAGTGGTGCGCATCGCCAATTCGCGCAACGGCGAAGGCTTTGTGGCCATCAGCGCCGAGGCGCGCAAGAAATTCTGGTTGGACCGCAAGCGTACGGCCGCCATCAGCCGCCACACCAACGCCTTCAAGATCAACGAGGACGTGGTGATCCCGCTGCCCCGCATGGCGGAGTACACGGACGGCATCGAGCGCATCAACATCGAGCTGAGCCTGCGCAACAAGCTCAAGTTCTGCGATGCCTTGCTGGCCTTCTTTGAAAAGGGCAATCTCCCGCTGGGCAAGCAGGACGATGCGGGTGAAATTCCCTCGGCCGAACTGCTGGAAGACCGGGTGCAACAGGCCATCGCGCTGGTGCAGGACGTGCGCGCCCTGTGGGCGGGCTGGCTGGCCGACGTGGCCACCCTGTTTCCGCAACTGCAGGACCACAGCCTGCGCGCCAGTTGGAAGACGCAGATCAAGGCGCCCCTGGCGCAGATCTTCAATGGCGACGCCTTCAAGCCCATCCTGGCCGAGACCGTCAAGATCCACCAGCAGGTCCTCAAGGGCCGTGTCTGGGTGGCACTGCACATGCACGCCGGTGACGGCAATGTGCACACCAACATCCCCGTCAATTCCGACGACTACGAGATGCTGCAGACCGCGCACGAAGCCGTGGCGCGCATCATGCAGCTGGCGCGCAGCCTGGACGGCGTGATCTCCGGCGAGCACGGCATCGGCATCACCAAGCTCGAATTTTTGAGCGATGAGGAGCTGCAGCCGTTCGCCGACTACAAGAAGCGCATCGATCCCCATGGCCGCTTCAACCGCGGCAAGCTGATCCGCGAAAAGAACGGTCTGGTGCCGGCCGAGTCGCCGCGCGACGCGCTGATGTACGCTGACCTGACTAACGCCTACACGCCCTCGTTCGGCCTGATGGGCCACGAGTCGCTGATCATGCAGCAAAGCGACATCGGCGCCATCGCTGATTCGGTCAAGGACTGCCTGCGCTGCGGCAAGTGCAAGCCCGTGTGCAACACGCACGTGCCCGGCGCCAACATGCTGTACAGCCCGCGCAACAAGATTCTGGCCACTTCGCTGCTGGTCGAGGCCTTCTTGTACGAGGAGCAGACGCGCCGCGGCGTGTCCATCAAGCACTGGCAGGAGTTTGAGGACGTGGCCGACCACTGCACGGTCTGCCACAAGTGCTTCACGCCCTGCCCGGTCAAGATCGACTTCGGCGATGTGACCATGAACATGCGCAACCTGCTGCGCAAGATGGGTAAGAAGAGCTTCAATCCCGGCAACAAGATGGCCATGGCCATGCTGAATGCCACCAACCCCGACACCATCAACCTGTTGCGCAAGGGCATGGTGGGCGTGGGCTTCAAGGCGCAGCGCCTGGCGTCCGACCTGCTGCACGCCGTGGCCAAGCCGCAGATGAAGCACCCACCGGCCTCGGTGGGCAAGCCACCGCTCAAGGAGCAGGTGATCCACTTCGTCAACAAGAAGCTGCCAGGCGGTCTGCCGACCAAGACGGCACGCGCGCTGCTGGACATCGAGAACAAGGACTACGTCCCCATCATCCGCGACCCCCAGGCGACGACGGCCGACACCGAGGCGGTGTTCTACTTCCCCGGCTGCGGTTCGGAGCGCCTGTACAGCCAGGTGGGCCTGGCCACCCAGGCCATGCTGTGGCATGCCGGCGTGCAGACGGTGCTGCCACCGGGCTATCTGTGCTGCGGCTATCCGCAACGCGGCTCGGGCCAGTACGACGTGGCGGACAAGATGATCACGGACAACCGCGTGCTGTTCCACCGCGTGGCCAACACGCTGAACTACCTGGACATCAAGACCGTGGTGGTCAGCTGCGGCACCTGCTACGACCAGTTGCAGGGCTACGCCTTCGACAAGATCTTCCCGGGCTGCCGCATCATCGACATCCACGAGTACCTGCTGGAAAAGGGCATCACGCTGCCGGGCGCGGCGGAGGGGGCGCAGGGCGGCTACCTGTACCACGACCCCTGCCACAGCCCCATGAAGCAGCAGGATCCGATGAAGACCGTCAAGGCCCTGGTCGGCGATGGCGTGCTCAAGAGCGACCGCTGCTGCGGTGAATCCGGCACTCTGGGCGTGACGCGGCCTGACATCTCCACGCAGATCCGTTTCCGCAAGGAAACCGAGCTGCGCCAGGGTGAGGCTGAGCTGCGGGCCAACGGCTCCGTCGGTGCCAAGGACAACGTCAAGATCCTGACCAGCTGCCCCAGCTGCCTGCAAGGCCTGAGCCGCTACGGCAACGACCTGCAGAACGGTCTGCTGGAAGCCGACTACATCGTGGTCGAGATGGCCAAGCAGATCCTGGGCGAGAACTGGATGCCGGACTACGTGCAGCGCGCCAACGCCGGCGGCATCGAACGGGTGCTGCTGTGAGCGCGCCGTCCGCGGACTGCGTGCTGTGCCGCGAGGCGGGCGGCCTGCCCGTCTGGCAGGGCGCACAGCTGCGCGTCATCCGGGCGCAGGAGGAGGGCTTCCCGGCCTTCTACCGCGTGATCTGGACCGCGCATGCGGCCGAGCTGTCGGACCTGTCCGAGGTCGATCGCAACACCTGCATGGCCGTGGTGGCCGCGGTGGAGCGCGTGCTGCGCACCGAGCTGCAGCCCACCAAGATCAACCTGGCTGCCCTGGGCAACATGGTGCCGCACCTGCACTGGCATGTGATTGCGCGCCATGACTGGGACAGCCATTTCCCGGCGCCCGTCTGGGCAAACCCCTTGCGGGCGCGCGATTTGGCCCGCGAAGCACAATTGCAGGACGCACTCGCCGACTGCGATGCTGCCATCGCCCAGGCGCTGGCACGCTGGGCGTGATCACATTGATGTGAGCGGTTTGCGCTGACCATATCGCGACTTCAGCAGGTTTCAGGGCTGAAGTTGGCGTTTGGCAAGCGCAGGCAGCTATTGTTTTGATAGGTTGCATTCCATGGCAGACATGTCTCTTCCCCAATCGCTGACCGTGCACGCCGCCTCGCGCGTGCTGGAGGTCGGCTATTCCGACGGCCAGACCTTCCGCCTGCCCTTCGAGCTGCTGCGCGTGTATTCCCCCTCGGCCGAAGTGCAGGGCCATGGCCCGGGCCAGGAAGTGCTGCAGACCGGCAAGCGCGAAGTCGGCATCGACAACATCGAACAGGTGGGCAACTACGCCATCAAGCCGTTCTTCAGCGACGGCCATGAAAGCGGCCTGTTCACCTGGAACTACCTGTACGAGCTGGGCCAGAACCAGGACACCCTGTGGCGCGACTACCTGGCGCGCCTGGAGGCGGCCGGCGTGGACCGCGACACCCCCATGCCGCAGAAGTCCGGCGGCAGCTGCGGCACCGGCGGTGGTGCCAGCAGCGGTGGTGGCTGCGGCAGCGGCTCCTGCGGCTGCTGAAGCCCGGGGCGGCATGCCCCGCGCGCAACAAGTGCCGTCGCTGGGCTGGGATATTCCCTCGGTGGTGCTATATTTAAAGTAGCTGGAGACGACCGCTTGAAAAGCGTTTTCCCGGCACCAGATTTTGACTGCAGGCCTGCTATGCCCTGGGGGTGCACGGGGTTGTCGCTGTACCAGACGCAGCAGCCTGCTTACATTTCAAGCTTATGAGCAGCACACACTTTGGATTCCAGACGGTCGACGAAAAAGACAAGGCCAGTCGCGTGCGCGGCGTGTTCGACTCCGTGGCGTCCAAGTACGACGTCATGAACGACCTGATGTCCGGCGGACTGCACCGCGCCTGGAAGGCCTATACCGTGATGGTGGCCAACCTCAAAGAGGGCGACCAGGTGCTGGACATTGCCGGGGGCACGGGCGACTTGTCCATGGCGTTCTCCAAGAAGGTCGGCGCCAGTGGCACCGTGGTGCACACCGACATCAACGAAGCCATGCTGCGCGTTGGACGTGACCGCCTGACCGACAAAGGCATCTTCCTGCCCACGCTGGTGTGCGATGCGGAGAAGCTGCCCTTCCCCGACAACCATTTCAATCTGGTGAGTGTGGCCTTCGGCCTGCGCAACATGACGCACAAGGACGCCGCCCTCAAGGAAATGAACCGCGTGCTCAAGCCCGGCGGCAAGCTGCTAGTGCTCGAGTTTTCCAAGGTCGCCAAACCGCTGGAGAAGGTGTACGACTGGTACTCCTTCAACATCCTGCCCAAGATGGGCTCGATGGTGGCGGGCGACCCCGACAGCTACCGCTATCTGGCGGAATCCATCCGCATGCACCCGGGCCAGGAGGAGCTCAAGGCCCTGATGCAGCAGGCGGGCTTCGGGCACGTGGACTACCACAACATGTCGGCCGGCATCGTCGCGCTGCATGTCGGGATCAAATGCTGAACAGGGAGATGTCCCATGCATAACGTGTTTGCAGGTTTTGGTTAATCAACGGTTTATTCAAATTCAAGCGGAGATACAGCGATGAAGAAGGTGTGGGCAGTGACATTGGCGGCGGCATTGGTCGTCATGCATCCCCTGGCAGAAGCCAAGCGCATGGGCGGTGGCGGCTCGATCGGCAAGCAGTCCAGCAATGTGACGCAGCGCCAGGCGACGCCCCCAGCCACCCCACCGGCCAGCCCTGCGCAGCAGCCTGCGCAGAACACCGCCGCTGCCAAACCCGCAACGCCCCCCGCGGCGGCCCCCGCAGCCGCCGCCAAGAAGCCCTGGGGCGCCATGCTTGGCGGCCTGGCTGCTGGCCTGGGGCTGGCCTGGCTGGCCCACAGCCTGGGCTTTGGCGAAGCCTTCGCCAACATGCTGATGTTCGGCCTGCTGGCCCTGGCCGTGATGGTCGTGGTCGGCATGGTGATGCGCGCCCGCGCCAACAAGAAGGCGGCGCCCGCGATGGCGGCGGCCTCGCCCTTCGCCTTCCAGGGCGCCGGTGCCCCGGTGACGCCCGACAGCGTGGCCACACCGCCCCAGTACAAGCCCCAGAACGTGGGCAATGACGCCTCGGCCCGTCCCTGGGAGCAGATCCCCGGTGCCAGCGGCAGCATGATCGGCTCCGGCCTGGGCACCGCAGCCTCAACCTGGAGCGTGCCTGCCGACTTCGACACACAGGGTTTCCTGGAGGCGTCCAAGCGCAACTTCGTGACCCTGCAGGCGGCCTGGGACAAGGGTGACATCACCACCCTGCGCTCCATGATGACCGACGGCATGCTGGCCGAGATCAAGCACCAGCTGGAAGAGCGCGAAGCCCAGAGCGGTGGTGCCCTCAACCAGACCGACGTGGTCATGATCGATGCGCAGTTGCTGGGCATCGAGGACCTGGGCGATTCCTACATGGCCAGCGTGGAATTCTCCGGCCTGATCCGCGAAGAAGCCTCCGCCGGCCCCAACCCCTTCCGTGAAGTGTGGAACATGGCCAAGCCCAAGGACAACTCCAGCGGCTGGTTGGTAGCGGGTTTACAGGCCTTGGCCTAAAAAACTTGCGACTTCAGGAATAATCAGGGGACTATGGCAACACAGTCCCCTTTTTCTTTACTGAACGGCTTGGTGGAACGCGCGGTGCAGGCCGTGCAGCCGCCCAGCTGGCTCGTCCACGAAACCCAGCAGCGCATCGTGCTGTTTCTCAACCACGTGTTGATGCAGGAACGCGAGGCCATGGAGCGCCTGGTGCGGCAAAAGGGGCGCGTGGCCCGTGTGCAGTGGCGCAACTTCAACATGGCCCTGGTGGTGACCCCGGCCGGCCTGCTGAACCTGGCGGCCGAGGGCGCCCAGCCTGATCTGCAGCTGGAGATCACCGACAGCAACCCGCTGGCCCTGGCCCAGATGGCGCTGCGCGGTGACAAGCCAGCCTTGCGCATCCAGGGCGATGTGCAACTGGCGGCCGACATCAACTGGCTGGTTGACAACGTGCAGTGGGACGTCGAGGAAGACATGTCCCGCATCATCGGCGACGTGCCCGCGCACACCCTGGCCAATCTGGGGCGCAGCATTGCCGGGGCGGTGCGCCAGTTTGTCGGCGGTCGCATGGGCCAAGGCGCTGCCGCCAGCGGCGCGGACCGGTTGTCGCAATGAGCCGCTTTTTCCGAGGCTGCACCATCATCTGGGTGGTGCTGCGCTACGGCCTGGATGAGCTGGTGCTTTCCAGCTTCCAGCACCCGTGGCTGCACCGCCTGCGCCGCGTGCTCACCATCGGCCGCAAGCTGGATGCGCCGCGCGGCCAGCGCCTGCGCGAGGCGCTGGAGCAGTTGGGCCCCATCTTCGTGAAGTTCGGTCAGGTGCTGTCCACGCGCAGCGACCTGATGCCGCCCGATGTGGCCGAGGAGCTGGCCAAGCTGCAGGACCGGGTGCCGCCGTTTGATTCGCAGATCGCCGTCGACACCATCGAGCGCAATTTTCGCAAACCGCTGGACGAGATCTTTGTGCAGTTCGAGCGCACGCCGGTGGCCAGCGCCTCGATCGCCCAGGTGCACTTTGCCGTGACCCGCGACAAGCATGGCGTGGAGCGCGAGGTGGCGGTCAAGGTGCTGCGCCCGGGCATGAAGACGGTGATCGACAAGGACCTGGCCCTGATGCACATGATGGCCGGCTGGGTGGAAAAGCTCTCGGCCGATGGCAAGCGCCTGAAGCCGCGCCAGGTGGTCGCCGAGTTCGACAACTACCTGCACGACGAGCTGGACCTGGTGCGCGAGGCCTCCAACGCGGCACAGCTGCGCCGCAACATGGAGGGCCTGGACCTGGTGCTGATCCCCGAGGTGTTCTGGGACTATTGCCATGCCGAGGTGATGGTGATGGAGCGCATGCACGGCGTGCCCATCAGCCAGACCGAGCGCCTGCGCGAAGCCGGGGTGGACATTCCGCAGCTGGCGCGTGACGGCGTGACCCTGTTCTTCACCCAGGTGTTCCGCGACGGGTTCTTTCACGCCGACATGCACCCGGGCAACATCATGGTCAGCCTGGCACCGGCCACCTTCGGGCGCTACATCTCGCTGGACTTCGGCATCGTCGGCACGCTGACCGAGTTCGACAAGGAATACCTGGCGCAGAACTTCCTGGCCTTCTTCCGCCGCGACTACAAGCGCGTGGCCGCCCTGCACATCGAAAGTGGCTGGGTGCCGGCGAGCACGCGTGTGGAAGAGCTAGAAGCGGCCATCCGCGCCGTGTGCGAGCCGTACTTTGACCGTCCGCTGGCCGAGATTTCGCTGGGCATGGTGCTGATGCGCCTGTTCCAGACCTCGCGCCGCTTCCAGGTCGAGATCCAGCCGCAGCTGGTGCTGTTGCAAAAGACGCTGCTCAATATCGAAGGCCTGGGCCGCCAGCTGGACCCCAACCTGGACCTGTGGAGCACGGCCAAGCCCTTCCTGGAAAAGTGGATGCTGGAGCAGATGGGGCCGCAGCGCTTCTGGCGCGAGCTGCAGGCCGAGGCCCCGCGCTACGCCAAGCTGATTCCGGAGTTGCCGCGCCTGGTGCACGCCGCGCTGCAGCGCCAGCAGGCTGCGGACCCGGAACTGGTACAGGAGTTGCTTCGCGAGCAGCGGCGTACCAATCGTTTGCTGCAGGGGCTGGTGTACGGCGGGCTCGGGTTTGTACTAGGCATGCTGGTCATGCAAGTCCTTACGCGAATTCGGCTTTTCTGATCCGGCCTGCATGGGCGCCTGCTGCGTGAGCAGGTGCTCAGTTCAAGAAAAAAGGAGCGCTTAGCGCTTGTTCCGTTTGGATTTCGATGTCATTGGATATCGAAATCCAATCGAGGCAAGCGCCAGGCGCTCCTTTTTGTTTGTGGCCTGAAGCAGACAGCGCGCGATTTTTTCCGCGTGCGGACACAAGTGGTGTCCATAATCGCGCCTCAAATTTTTCCACAACCCTTTTCCTTTTCCCGGAGGGACCAGCCACCATGCTGATTACCTTTATCGCCGCGTACCTGTTGGTGTCGATCGGCATTGGCCTTTACGCAGCCCGCCGTGTGCACAACACGGCCGACTACGCCGTGGCTGGGCGCAACCTGCCGCTGTACATCGTGGTGGCGACCACGTTTGCGACCTGGTTCGGTTCGGAGCTGGTGCTGGGCGTGTCCGCGGTGTTCGTGGAAGAGGGCCTGGGAGGGGTGGTGGAGGACCCGTTTGGCGCGGGCATGTGCCTGATCCTGGTGGGCCTGTTCTTTGCCTACAAGCTGTACAAGAAGAACCTGATCACCATCGGTGACTACTACCGCCTGCGCTATGGCCGTGCCGTGGAGTTGCTGTGCTCCATCATCATCATCTTCAGCTACCTGGGCTGGGTGGCGGCGCAGGTGTCGGCGCTGGGTCTGGTGTTCCACCTGCTGACCGGTGGCGCCCTGTCGATCGTGGCGGGCATGGTGCTGGGCACCGTGATCGTGCTCATCTACACCCTGTTTGGCGGCATGTGGTCGGTGGCCATCACCGATCTGGTGCAGATGATCGTGATCTGCGTCGGCCTGCTGGCGATCGCCTGGTTTGCCGGCAACCTGGCCGGCGGCGCCGACAAGGTGATCGACTATGCCGTGACGGAGGGCAAGCTGCAGTTCTTCCCGCAGGATGCGGACCTGAAGACCTGGCTGTTCTTCTTTGCCGCGGCCATCACCATGATGCTGGGCTCCATCCCCCAGCAGGACGTGTTCCAGCGCGTGATGTCGTCCAAGGACGAGAACGTGGCGCGCCTGGGTCCCATCATCGGTGGCAGCCTGTACATCGTGTTCGCCTTCATCCCGATGTTCGTGGTGACGGCGGCCGTGCTGGTCATGCCCGAAGAGACCAAGGCCCTGATCGCCGACGATCCCCAGAAGATTCTGCCCACCCTGGTGATGGGCCACATGCCCGTGGTGCTGCAGATCGCCTTCTTCGGCGCGCTGCTGTCGGCCATCATGTCCACCGCCTCGGCCACCATGCTGGCGCCCTCGACCTCCTTCGTAGAGAACGTGCTGCGCAACATCAAGCCCGGCATGACCGACGCGCAGACCCTCAAGGCCATGCGCGTGACCGTGGTGGTCTTTACGCTGTGTGTGCTGGTCTACGCCATCAGCATGCAGGACAGCTCCATCTATGAAATGGTCGCCGGGGCCTACCAGGTGCCGCTGGTCGGGGCCTTCGTGCCCCTGGTCTGCGGCCTGTACTGGAAGCGCGCGACCACCCAGGGCGCCCTGCTGGCCGTGGTGTCCGGTCTGGGCGTGTGGCTGACCTTCGTCTTCATGCCCGGTTGGGGCGAGGCCTTCCCGCAGCAGCTGGCCGGCCTGCTAGGTGCGTTCGCCGGCATGGTGTTCGGCTCGCTGGCGCCCCAGTACATCGCCAACGAACACGAAGACGTGGTGCACTACCAGGGTTCCGCGGAGTAAGCGACCGGTGCCCCGGGCACCCTCGCTGGCGATGCACAGGGCGCTCAGGCGCCCTGTGTCGCGTCTGGGCAAGCGGGGCGTGGGCCTCATCCCAAAACAGGCCCGCCTATAATCGAGGGTTTTGCGAATTTCGCTTGATTGTTGTCTCGCACACGGAAACAGAAGCTATGCCGATTTATGCGTACAAGTGTGGCGCCTGTGGCCACGCCAAGGATGTGCTCCAGAAGATGTCGGATGCACCGTTGACCGATTGCCCGGCCTGTGGTGCCGCGGCCTTCTCCAAGCAATTGACCGCACCCGGCTTCCAGCTCAAGGGCACGGGCTGGTATGCCACCGACTTCAAGGGTGGAACCAGCAGCGCCGCGGCAGCGCCGGCCGCAGCTTGCGACAATGGCGGCAGCGCCTGCGCCGCCGCCGGCTGCCCTGCCGCCACCGAAGCCTAAATCCCCCTTTTTGTCTATGTCTGCTTTGCGCAAATGGCTGTTCACCGGCTTGCTGGTCCTGGTGCCCGGTGTGATCACCGTCTGGGTGCTGAACTGGATCATCAGCACGCTGGACCAAACGCTGTACCTGCTGCCGCAAGCCTGGCAGCCCGACCACTTGCTGGGCATGCACATCCCTGGCTTCGGCGTGCTGCTGACGCTGGCCGTGCTACTGGTGATCGGTGCCATCGCCAGCAACTTCGTCGGCCGCAAGCTGGTGCAGTGGGGCGATGCGGTGATCACCCGCATCCCGGTGGTACGCTCCATCTATTCCAGCGTCAAGCAGGTGTCGGACACCGTGTTCTCGGACAGCGGCAACGCCTTCCGGACGGCGGTGCTGGTGCAATGGCCCCGCGAGGGGGTGTGGACCGTGGCCTTCATCACCGGCAATCCGGCGGGCGAGGTGGCCAGCTACCTGCGCGATGAATTCGTCAGCGTGTTCGTGCCGACCACGCCCAATCCGACCGGCGGCTACTTTGTGCTGATGCGCAAAAGTGACTGTGTGGAACTTGAAATGAGCGTGGACGCCGCGCTCAAGTACATCGTCTCCATGGGGGTGGTGGCTCCGCCACCGCTGCCCGTGCCCGACGAAGAACGATAAACAACCCTGAAAGCGCGTCCCCCAAGGGCGCAGGAAGATAGACCATGGCCATGCGCTCCGAATATTGCGGTCTTGTGACCGAAGCCCTGATGGGCCAAACCGTTACCCTGTGCGGCTGGGTGAATCGTCGCCGCGACCATGGTGGCGTGATCTTCATTGACCTGCGCGACCGCGAAGGCTATGTGCAGGTGGTGTGCGATCCGGACCGTCCCGAGATGTTCAAGGTGGCCGAGGACATCCGTAACGAGTTCTGCGTGCAGGTCAAGGGCATCGTGCGCGCACGCCCCGCCGGCACCACCAACGACAAGCTCAAGAGCGGCCAGATCGAAGTGCTGTGCCACGAGCTGAACGTGCTGAACGCCGCCGTGACCCCACCCTTCCAGGTGGATGACGACAACCTGTCGGAAAACGTGCGCCTGACCAACCGCGTGATGGACCTGCGCCGCCCCGTGATGCAGCGCAACCTGATGCTGCGCTACAAGACCTCCATCCAGGTGCGCAACTTCCTGGACAAGCTGGGCTTCATCGACATCGAGACCCCCATGCTGGGCAAGTCCACGCCTGAAGGCGCCCGCGACTACCTGGTGCCCTCGCGCGTGCACGACGGCCAGTTCTTCGCGCTGCCCCAGTCGCCCCAGCTGTACAAGCAGATGCTGATGGTCTCGGGCTTTGACCGCTACTACCAGATCACCAAGTGCTTCCGCGACGAAGACCTGCGCGCCGACCGCCAGCCTGAATTCACCCAGATCGACTGCGAAACCTCGTTCCTGAACGAAGAGGAAATCCGCGCCATCTTCCAGCAGATGATCACCGAAGTGTTCAAGACCCAGCTGGGCGTGGACCTGGGCGAATTCCCCATCATGACCTACCAGGACGCGGCTTTCCGTTTCGGTTCGGACAAGCCCGATCTGCGCGTCAAGCTGGAGTTCACCGAGCTGACCGACGTCATGGCCGATGTGGACTTCAAGGTCTTCTCCACCCCCGCCACCACCAAGGGTGGCCGTGTGGTGGCCCTGCGCGTGCCCGGTGGTGCGCAGATCTCGCGCGGCGAGATCGACCAGTACACCGACTTCGTGAAGATCTACGGTGCCAAGGGCCTGGCCTGGATCAAGGTCAACGAAGTGGCCAAGGGCCGCGACGGTCTGCAGTCGCCCATCGTCAAGAACCTGCACGATGCCGCCATCGCTGAAATCCTGAAGCGCACCGCGGCACAAGACGGTGACCTGATCTTCTTTGGTGCCGACAAGGGCAAGATCGTCAACGACGCCATCGGTGCACTGCGCCTGAAGATCGGCCACAGCGAATTCGGCAAGAAGAGCGGCCTGTTCGAAGACAAGTGGGCACCGCTGTGGGTGGTGGACTTCCCCATGTTCGAGCACGACGAGGAAGAAGACCGCTGGGTGGCCGTGCACCACCCCTTCACCTCGCCCAAGGACGGCCACGAAGAACTCATGGCCACCGATCCCGGCAAGTGCGTGGCCAAGGCCTACGACATGGTGCTCAACGGCTGGGAACTGGGCGGCGGCTCGGTGCGTATCCACCGCGCCGACGTGCAGGCCAAGGTCTTCGAAGCACTGAACATCACCCCCGAGCAGCAGCGTGCCAAGTTCGGCTACCTGCTGGACGCGCTGCAGTACGGCGCGCCCCCGCACGGTGGCCTGGCCTTCGGTCTGGACCGTCTGATCACGCTGATGACCGGCTCCGAGTCGATCCGCGACGTGATCGCCTTCCCCAAGACCCAGCGTGCGCAGGACCTGCTGACCCAGGCCCCTTCGCCCGTGGACGAAAAGCAGCTGCGCGAGCTGCACATCCGCCTGCGCAACCCCGACGCCGTCAAGGCATCGTGATTCGAGGGCTCTGAAATTCATAGCTGTTGGCGCCGGATGGACAAGCGCTGAAGCCTTGAAACGCTCCAAAAGCCTTTGCGGTGACGCAAAGGCTTTTTTGCATCCAGGGCCCGGCTTCCGGTGCGAAGATGCCGCCATGGTGTGCCCGCCCTACAAAATCCCACGCTCCGTGCTGGTCGTGATCTACACGCCGGATCTGCAGGTCCTGCTGCTGCGCCGCGCGCTGGGCGACGGCCTGGGGGCGGCCTTCTGGCAGTCCGTCACCGGCAGCCTGGATGCCGAGGGCGAGCCTTGGGCGGCCGCGGCCGTGCGCGAGGTGCAGGAAGAGACCGGCATCGACGCCACGGCCCCGGGCTGCCGTCTGCACGATTGGGAACTGGAGAACACCTACCCGATCTATCCCCAGTGGCTGCACCGCTACGCCCCGGGCGTGTGCATGAACACCGAGCGCGTGTTCGGGCTGGAGGTGGCGTCCTACACCCACGTCACCTTGAATCCCCGGGAGCACACCGCATTTGCTTGGCATGCTTGGCGTGAAGCGGCAGACCGCTGTTACGCCCCGTCGAATGCCGAAGCCATCCTCCATCTGCCTGCTTTTGTCGCTGCATGACGTTTGAGTTACCGACCCTGTCGCCGCTGTCACCGTCCACGCCGTCGGGCATCCTGCTGCCGCCGGAGCCGCGCATCCTGCGCGTGGCCACCTACAACATCCACAAGGGGGTGCAGGGCCTGGGGCCCACGCGCCGGCTGGAGATCCACAACCTGGGCCTGGCCGTGGAGCAGCTGGATGCCGACATCGTCTGCCTGCAGGAAGTGCGCAAGATGAACCGCCGCGAGGCCCAGTACTTCGAACGCTGGCCCGCCGTGGGCCAGGCCGAGTACCTGGCCCCCGAGGGCTATGAGGCGGTTTACCGCACCAACGCCGTGACCAAGGATGGCGAGCATGGCAATGCCCTGCTGTCGCGCTGGCCGGTGCGCGATGTCAAGCACCTGGACGTGTCCGACCACCGCTTCGAGCAGCGTGGCCTGCTGCATGCCGAGGTGGAGTTCCACGGCCGCGCCGTGCACACCGTGGTGGTGCACCTGGGGCTGATTGCCGGCAGCCGGGTGCGCCAGATCCAGCAGTTGCACCAGTTCATCGAGCGCGAGGTGCCGCCCGGCGCCCCGGTGGTGGTGGCCGGCGACTTCAACGACTGGGGCAACCACATCAAGCGCATGCTGGCGGGCTTCGGCCTGCACGAATACGAGGGCGACCGCAGCAGCTTCACCTACCCCTCACGCCTGCCGCTGGCGCAGCTGGACCATGTCTACGTGCGTGGGCTGGAACCCCTGAGTCTGGTGGTGCCGCAGGGCCGCATCTGGTGGCGCATGTCCGACCATTTGCCCCTGATTGCCGAGTTCAAACTCTGAGTCCGCCGCTAATTCCATGGCGCCTGTCGGCCCGCTGATTCACTGTTACCATCCCGCCCATGTTTACAGATTTGCTTGCCGCATCCGATAAAAAGCCTGCCGGTGGAGACCCGCAGGGCACGCCCATTTCTGTCAGGATTCGTGAGCGGGTGCAGGCAGCAGGGCGCAGTTTCAACGCCAACGACAACATCGCCGACTTCATTGAGCCCGGCGAAATGGATTTGCTGCTCGACGAGGTCGAGGCCAAGATGCAGGGCGTGCTGGACAGCATGGTCATCGACACTGCCAACGACCACAACAGCCAGGCCACCGCCCGCCGTGTGGCCAAGATGTACCTCAAGGAGGTGTTCGCCGGCCGCTACCATCAGCCGCCCAAAATCACCGAGTTTCCGAACGGCAAGAGCCTGAATGAGCTGATGATCGTCGGCCCCATCACGGTGCGCAGCGCCTGCAGCCACCACCTGTGCCCCGTCATGGGCAAGGTGTGGATCGGTGTGATGCCCAACAAGCACACCAATGTGATCGGCCTGTCCAAGTACGCGCGCCTGGTCGACTGGGTGCTGGGCCGCCCCCAGATCCAGGAGGAAGGCATCATCCAGCTGGCCGACCTGATCATGGAAAAAACCCGACCTGATGGCCTGGCTGTGGTCATGGAGTGCTCGCATTTCTGCATGTCCTGGCGCGGTGTGCGCGAAAAGGACAGCAAGATGCTGAACTCGGTCATGCGCGGCGCCTTCCTCAAGGACCCCACACTGCGGCGTGAGTTTCTGGCCCTGATCCCCGGGCGCCAGTAAGCGCGGTTTCCCCCCTTCATTCCGGCTGCGTACCCCGCAGCCTTTTTCTTTCCTGCGCACCGTGGGCACTGCGCCGCTGGCGCTGCCCCGGGGTCCTATGTCACTGCAAGCCTTCGCCCTGATTCTGTTGGCCGGCCTGATCCATGCCGGCTGGAACATTGCTGCCAAGAAAGCTGGCGGTGATGCGCGCTTCGCCTTCTTCAGCTCGCTGCTGCTGGTGGTGGTCTGGGCGCCCCTGGCCTGGTGGGTGGGCCACGATGTGGTGCCGCACTGGGGCTGGCAGGCCTGGGCCCTGGTGGCCGTCAGCGGGGTGCTGCACCTGGCGTATTACGTGATTTTGCTGCGCGGCTACCGCCAGGCCGACCTGACCGTGGTCTATCCGCTTGCGCGCGGCAGCGGCCCGCTGATCAGCTCGCTGTTTGCCATCGTGGTGCTGGGTGAGGAGATCTCGCAGCTGGGCCTGCTGGGCGTGGCCGGCGTGGTGCTGGGCGTGTTCCTGATCGCCGGGGGGCCGGGCCTGCTGCGCGCGCGCCAGGACCCGGTGGCCCGCCTGCGGCTGCACCAGGGTCTGCTGTACGGCCTGCTGACCGGGGTGTTCATTGCGGCCTATACCGTGGTCGATGGCTATGGCGTCAAGGTGTTGCTGCTGTCCCCCATCCTGATCGACTACCTGGGCAGCTGCCTGCGCGTGCTGCTGCTGTCGCCCGTGGTGCTGCGCAACCTGCCCGAAGCCCGTGTGCTGTGGACGGTGCAGTGGCGCTGGGCGCTGCTGGTGGCCGTGGTCAGCCCGGTGGCCTATGTGCTGGTGCTGTTTGCCATGCAAAGTGCGCCCATCTCGCACGTGGCGCCGGCGCGCGAGGTGTCCATGCTGTTCGCAGCCCTGATTGGTGGCCACCTGCTGCGGGAGGGCGACCGCCTGGTGCGCATGGGTGGGGCGGTGCTGATCGCCCTGGGGGTGACGGCGCTGGGCCTGGGGTAAAGTGGCCCGCATGCTGCGATATGTTGTGAGTTGCAGCGGCGCGCTGCTGCTGTGGATGGGCCTGGAGGGCGCGCGTGCCGCGCCGGCGCCCTGGTACTGGTGGACCAGCAAGGTCGACGGCCAGCGCGTGTGCGCGCAGTTCATGCCGCGCCAGGGCTGGACGCAGGCGGAGGGGCCCTTCAACAACCCCCAGTGCCGTCCGCAGCGCCAGGTGCCACCGCGCTGACGCCGGTTGTGGCGCACCCGCGGCGCCTGCACAATGCCATTTTTTGCGAAGCGCCACACGGCGCCTGACACATGCCTGCTTGGGAAACATTGGTGGCTTTCTATGGTGCAGCCTTGCTGCTGTCGCTCAGCCCGGGACCGGACAACCTGTTTGTGCTGGTGCAGTCGGTACAGCGCGGCTGGCGCGTGGGCCTGTGCGTGGTGCTGGGCCTGTGCCTGGGCGTTCTGGGCCACACGCTGGCGGTGGCGCTGGGCCTGGCGGCGGTGCTGGCCGCGTCGCCCCTGGCCTTCACACTGTTGAAATGGTGCGGCGCCGCCTACCTGGCGTACCTGGCCTGGGGGGCCTTGCGGGCCCCGGCGCAGCGGTCCGCACTGCCGCAGGCGCAGACGGCGCGTGCCGACCGCCTGGATGCGGCCCAGGCCTGGCGCCTGGTCGGGCGCGGGGTGGTGATGAACCTGACCAACCCCAAGGTGCTGATCTTCTTCCTGGCCTTTTTGCCGCAGTTTGCCGATCCGGCGCGCGGCAGCGTGGCCCTGCAGTTGCTGGTGCTGGGCGGGGTGTTTGTGCTGGCGGCGTTTCCGGTGTTCGCCGCCGTTGCGTGTTTTTCCGGCGTCTTCGGCCAGGTGCTGATGGGCTCGGCCCGCGCGCAGTGGTGGCTGAACCGCCTGACCGGCGTGGTCTTTCTGGGCCTGGCCGTGCGCCTGGCGACGGTGGACAAATAAAAGCGGAGCGCTTTGCGCGCATAAACAAAGGGCTTCAGAGTGTTTTTGCTCTGAAGCCCTTGTTCCATCAGCGCCAGGCGCTATGGTCGCTGGTGATCAGGATTTCTCCGACCAGTACATCACCGACAGGTCGTTGACGAAGATCGGCATGTCCTTCCACAGCCCACGCAGGTGCTTGTTGGCAATCGTCACCCACTGCGGCTGGTACAGGAAGCCATGCACCGCGTCGTTGGCCAGCAGGCGCTGGGCCTCGCCCAGCAGGCGCGCGCGGTCCGTGGGCTTGGGCGTGTGCTTGATCTTGTCGAACAGGTCGCGGAAGGCCTGCGAGTCGTAGGCCCAGTAGTAGTCGGGCTTGGCGAAGTTGCCCAGGTCGAAGGGCTCGACGTGGCTGATCATGGTTAGGTCGTACTGCTTGTTGCCGTAGGTGCCGGACAGCCACTGCGCCCATTCCACGTTCTGCAGCTTGACCTCGATGCCCACCTTGGCCAGCTGGGCGGCAATGATTTCACCGCCCTGGCGCGCGTACGGTGCGGGGGGCAGCGTCATGTTCAGCTTCAGCGGCAGCTTCACGCCGGCCTCGGCCAGCAGGGCCTTGGCCTTGTCGAGGTTGTGCGGGTTGATGCCGGTGGTGTCCACATAGCCAAAGGCGCCGGGCACGTAGTGGCTGCCAATCGGCACGCCATAGCCCTCGGCGGCACCTTCGATGATGGCCTTGCGGTCCAGGGCTGCGGCAATCGCCTTGCGCACGCGCACATCGTTGAGCGGCTTGCGGCCGTTGTTGATGGCCAGGATGGTCTTGGCACGCGAGCCGCTGACCAGGACCTGGAAGCGCCCATCCTTCTCGAACTGGGGCACGCTGCGCGGCGTGGCGCGCGGGAAGGCGTCCACATCGCCGGCCAGCAGGGCGGCGACCTGGGCGGCCGCATCGGGGATGAAGCGGAAGGTGGCGCGGTGGATACGGATCTTGGCCGCATCGCGGTACTGCGGCCAGGCCACCAGGGTGATGGAGGCGCCCTTTTGCCACATGCCCAGGCGGTAGGGCCCGGTGCCCACGGGCTTGGTGGCGTTGGTGGGGGCGCTCTTGGGCTCGACGATGATGGAGGTGCCCTGGCCCAGCACGAACAGGAAGTCGGGGTCGATGTCCTCGGTGACCAGCTCGACCGTGTGCGGGTCGATCACCCGCACCTGCAGATTGGCGAAGCTGCGCTTGTCCTTGTTGGTGCTCTTTTCGCCGCCGGCGCGCTCGAACGAGAACTTCACGGCCAGCGCGTCGAAGACTTCGCCGTTGTGGAAGCGCACGCCCTTGCGCAGGCGGAAGGTGTAGGTCTTGAGGTCGGGCGAGACCTCCCAGCTTTCGGCCAGCAGGGGCGAGACGCTGCCGTCGGGGTTGATCTTGGTGAGGGTCTCGTAGATGTTGTACTGCGTGATCTCGGCGATCGACGAGGAGGCGCTGGCCGTGGGGTCGAGCACCGGCGGCTCCAGCGTCAGCGCCAGCGTCACCGTGTCTTTCTTGGCCTGCGCCCAGCTGCCCAGGGGCATGAGCGTGGTCAGACTGGCAAGCGCGCCAGAGGCAAGCAAACTGCGGCGGTGGATCATGGTGGCGGGTCTCCGGGGGGCTTCTGGGTATCGGGTCAACAAGCTGGCGTGCCGG
Source organism: Comamonas sp. CAH-2 (assembly GCF_009668305.1). Lineage (NCBI taxonomy): Bacteria > Pseudomonadati > Pseudomonadota > Betaproteobacteria > Burkholderiales > Comamonadaceae > Comamonas > Comamonas sp. CAH-2. Next base: position 136,112 of record NZ_VSWF01000004.1, on the reverse strand, counting down.
GGTGGCCCGGCCAAGCAATGCGCGTTTTTACACCAAGTTGGACGGGGCTTTGGCCCGCAACTGGCGCAGGGCCCGCGCGCGGCCCGGGGCAATCTGGGGCACGGCGTTCACCAGGGTCTGGGTGTAGGGGTGGCGCGCCTGCGTGAACAACTGGTGGGGCGTGCCGCGCTCGACCACCTGGCCTTGCTGCATCACCAGCACTTCATCGCACAGGTGGTTGACCACGGCCAGGTCGTGGCTGATGAGCAGGTAGGTCATGCCAAAGCGCTGCTGCAGGTCCAGCAGCAGGTTCAGCACCTGGGCCTGGATGGAGACGTCCAGCGCGCTGAGCGGCTCGTCGGCGACGATGAGCTTGGGGCGCGTGATCAGCGCGCGGGCAATCGCAATCCGCTGGCGCTGTCCGCCCGAGAATTCATGCGGGTACTTGTCCAGGTCGTGCGGGTGCAGGCCCACCTGGGCCAGCACCTCGGCGGCCCGCTCGCGCTGCTCCAGGCGGCTGGTGCCGGCCTGGGCGCTCAGGGGTTCGGCCACGATCCGCGCCACGGTCATGCGCGGGTCCAGCGAGCCGTAGGGGTCCTGGAACACCATCTGGAAGTCACGCCGCAGTGCGCGCAGGGCCGGGCGTGGCAGGCGCTGCAGGTCCTGGCCTTCAAACAGCACCTGGCCGCTGCTGGGGGTGTCCAGTGCCATGGCCAGGCGCGCCAGCGTGGATTTGCCACAGCCGGACTCGCCGACGATGCCGACATTGCGTCCGCTGTACACCGTCACATCCACGCCGTGCAGGGCCTGCACCAGGGGGGCAGGCTGCCACAGCTGGCGCCGCGGCAGGCGGTAGGTCTTGCTGACGCCCTGCAGCTGCAGCAGTGGCGGGCGCAGGTTGTCGGGGGTCATTGCCAGGCCTCCGTGTTGCCGGGGCGCATGGCTTCCGGGCGCAGGCAGCGCACCTGGTGCACGCCCAGGCTGCTGTATTCGGCCTCCTGCGGCTGGAAGCTGGGAATGCCCACCCGCTGCGGGCGCTCCTCGAAGCAGCGGGCTTCGGTGAACGGGCAGCGGCCGGCAAAGGTGCAGCCGCGCGGCAGATCGGGCAGGGCGGGCACGTTGCCGGCGATGGTGAACAGCGCATACGGCTGGCCACTGGGCTGGCGCGCGGCATCCAGGCGCGGGCGGGCCGCCATCAGCCCGCGGGTGTAGGGGTGGGCCATGTGGCGGAAGATGGCCGCCGTGGGCCCGCTTTCGACGATCTGCCCGCCGTACATGACCAGCATGTCGTCCACGTTCTGCGAGATCACGCCCAGGTCGTGCGAAATCAGGATCAGCGCCATGTCGCGCTCGGCCACCAGGTCGTTGATCAGATCCAGGATCTGCTGCTGCACCGTCACGTCCAGGGCCGTGGTGGGTTCGTCGGCGATCAGCAGGTCCGGCTGGCAGGCCAGGGCCATGGCGATCGTGATGCGCTGGCGCTGACCGCCGGAGAACTGGTGCGGGTAGTCGTGCGCGCGCACCGAGGGCTCGGGGATGCCCACGCGCTCCAGCAGGCCGGTGGCGGCCTTCAGGGCTTCGCGCGGCGCCAGGCCCAGGTGGCGCACCATGGGTTCCGCCACCTGGCGGCCGATGGTGTGCACCGGGTTGAGGGCGGTCATGGGTTCCTGGAACACCATGGCCATGCGGTTGCCGCGCAGCACCTGCCACTGGCGCTCGGTGCTGCCCAGCAGTTCCTGGCCTTCCCACTGCAGGCTACCGGTCACGCTGGCTTGCTGGGGCTGCAGGCCCATCAGCGTCATCGCGGTCAGCGATTTACCGCTGCCGGACTCCCCGATCAGGCCCAGGGCGCCGCCGCGTTCCAGCTTGAATGAGAGGTGGCGCAGTGCCTGCACGCTGCGGCCGGAGCTGCGCAGAAAGAGGTTGAGGCCGGTGACTTCAAGCAAGGGCATGGCGGGGCTCACTGGCGCTGGCGGGACAGGCGCGGGTCCAGCAGGTCGCGCAGGCCATCGCCCAGCAGGTTCAGGCCCAGCACGGTCAGGGCAATCGCTGCGCCGGGGAAGACGGCCAGCAGCGGCGCCTGGAACATCAGGGTCTGGGCGTCGCTGAGCATGCGCCCCCAGGATGGCTGCGGTGGCTGGGTGCCCAGGCCCAGGTAGGACAGGGCGGCCTCGGCCAGGATGGCCAGGGCGAACTGGATGGTGGCCTGCACCACCAGCACGCCCAGGATGTTGGGCAGCACATGCTGCACGGTGATGCTCAGGCGGTGCTTGCCGCAGGCGCGCGCCGCCAGCACGTACTCGCGCGCCCAGATGGCGTTCGCCGAGGCCCGGGTGATGCGCGCGAAGGTGGGAATGTTGAAGATGCCGATGGCGACGATGGCGTTGACCATGCCTGGGCCAAACACCGCTGTCATCATGATGGCCGACAGGATGGCGGGGAAGGCGAAGGTGAAGTCCGACAGCCGCATGATGAGCTCTTCGGTCCAGCCGCGCAGGGCCGAAGCCAGCAGGCCCAGGGCCACGCCACAGACCAGGCCGATGCCTACGGCCACCAGGCCCACGGCGATCGAGCTGCGCGCCCCGACCATGATCTGCGACAGCACATCGCGGCCAAAGGCATCGGTGCCCATCCAGAACTGGGCGCTGGGCGCCAGCAGCTTGGCGTCCAGGTTCATCTCATAGGGGCTCCACGGCGTCCAGACGAAGGACAGCAGGGCTGTGGCGATCAGGGCCAGCGTCAGCGCGGCGCCCACCACCAGGCTGGGATGGTGCAGCGCGCGCTGCGGCCAGGCGGCGGTGGCGCTCATAGGTCGCTGGCCTTCACGCGCGGATCGATGGCCGCGTACAGCACGTCGACCACGAAGTTGACCACGATGACCATGGCGGCCAGCAGCATCACGCAGTTGCGCACCACGATCAGGTCGCGGTTGGCGATGGACTGGAAGATCAGCCGGCCCAGGCCGGGCAGGTAGAACACGTTCTCCACCACGATGGTGCCGGCCAGCAGGTTGGCAAACTGCAGCCCCATGACGGTGACCACCGGAATCATGGCATTGCGCAGCACATGGCCCCAGAGCACGGCGCGCTGGCTCAGGCCCTTGGCGCGTGCGGTGCGCACGAAGTCTTCACGCAGCACCTCCAGCACGGCCGAGCGTGTGATGCGGGCCAGGATCGCGGCCTGCACCACGGCCTGGGCGATGGCGGGCAGCAGCAGGGCTTGCAGCGCGGGCCAGAAGCCGCCGCCCATCTCGGCGCTCCAGCCGGGAAACCCGCCGGCCGAGAACCACTGCAGCTTCACGGAGAACAGCAGGATCAGCAGGATGGCAAACCAGAAGTTGGGGATGGCAATGCCCAGCTGGGCCAGGCCCATGGTGCCGATGTCGCCCAGCTTGTTGTGCTGCGAGGCGGCATACACGCCCGCCAGCAAGGCCAGCACGGTGGTCAGGGCCATGGCCAGGATGGCCAGCGGCAGCGTCAGCGCCAGGCGCTCCCCCACCAGCTCCCACACGGGCGAGCCATAGGCATAGCTGTTGCCCAGGTCGCCGGTGAAAAAGCCCAGCACCCAGTGGGCGTAGCGCTGCAGCGCGGGCTGGTGCAGGCCCAGTTGCTCGGCCATGGCGGCCACGGCCTCGGGGTCGGCATCGGGGCCCATCAGCACCTGGGCGGCGTTGCCCGGCAAGACCTCAAGCACGGCAAACACCACGACCGATGCCCCGAGCAGGGTGGCAATCAGCGTGAGCAGGCGTTTGGCGAGGAAAACACTCATGAAGGCAAGGCAGGCGAGGGGCGCGGGCCCCGAGCATAGCGGCAAATCCCACAGTGCAAAGCATGGACGTAGTGACCCCCTGCACGGCACTGGGGACAGGCGCGGGATAATCGGTGCATGTTGCCTGAGTTGACCCCCCCCGACCCCTGGGCCGCCGTGCGGGCCGAACTGTGCCCAGGAGGCGTGCCATGGCACTGATGATCACGGAAGAGTGCATCAATTGCGATGTCTGCGAGCCTGAGTGCCCCAACGATGCCATCTTCATGGGCGAGTTGATCTATGAGATCGACCCGCACAAGTGCACCGAATGCGTTGGCCACTTTGACGAGCCACAGTGCATGCAGGTCTGCCCGGTCTCCTGCATTCCGGTCAACCCGGAGTTTGTTGAAAGCCGCGACAGTCTGCTGCAGAAGTTCGAGCGCCTGCAGGCGCAAGCGCAGAAAATCTGACCCAGAAAATATCAGTCAAACTGGCTGCTGATGCTTACCAGTCAAGCGTCAGCAGCTATTTTTTTATTCCTTGATCGCTGGCGCACCGGCAGCGTCGTCGGGCGCCGGTTTGCGCGGTGGCTTGGGACGCGGTGGCTTGTTGGTGTTGATCTGGGCGATGGCTTTGTCCATCTCGCCGGCCACCAGCAGGGGCCAGGCCTTGAGGCTGCGGTCCAGTTGCTCGTGGATGGCCTGCCACTGGTCCTGGGGCGGCTTGCGCAGGACCCAGCCCGAGACCTCGCCCTTTTGCCCCGGGTGGCCGATGCCGACGCGCAGGCGCCAGTAGTCGGGGCTGCCCAGCTGGGCGTGGATGTCGCGCAGGCCGTTGTGGCCGCCGTGGCTGCCGCCTTGCTTGAGCTTGATCTGGCCGGGCTCGAAATCCAGCTCGTCGTGCACCACCAGCACCTCTTCGGGCCTGATCTTGAAAAAGCGCGCCAGGGCCGCCACCGACTTGCCCGACAGGTTCATGAAGGTCTGCGGCTGCAGCAGCCACACCGTCTGCCCCTGGACGTTGGCGCGGGCCGCCAGCCCCCAGTAGCTGCGTTCGGGCTGCAGGTGCACCTTGAGTTCCCGCGCCAGCCCGTCAATCCACCAGAACCCGGCGTTGTGGCGTGTGTCTTCGTATTCCGGGCCTGGGTTGCCCAGGCCCACAAACAGTTTGATCATGTGCGGATTATCCAATCAGGGCCGCGTGTGCCGCGCGGCCGTGCAAAACAAATGGCCCGCACAGGGCGGGCCATTGTTGGGGGACAGTCCGTCGGGACTGTCCGGCGCCAAGCGCAAGAATTACTTCTTGCCCTTCTTGGCGGGAGCGGCTGCGGCCACAGGTGCTGCCACGGCAGCTTCGGGCAGCTTCACAGCGACCAGCACGGGGTTCTTGTTCGAACCACGGGCAATGATCTTCACGCCAGCAGGTGCCTTCACGGTTTGCAGGCCGGGGATGATCTTCGAGGTCAGCTTGGACAGGTCCACAGTGATGAACTCGGGGGTCTTGGCGGGCGTAGCCAGCACGGACACTTCAGTGATCAGGGGGGTCACGGTGCCGTTTTCCACGGTCACGGCGGGCGATTGCTCAGCGCCTTCGTAACGCAGGGCCACCTTGGATTCGACCTTGGTGTTTTCGTCCACGCGCTGGAAGTCCACGTGCAGGATCGCGGGCTTGAAGGGGTGGTACTGCACGTCGCGCAGCACGGCCTTCACGACTTGACCGTCCAGGTCCAGATCCAGGATCGAAGTGTGGAAAGCTTCCTTCTTCAGAGCGTGGAACAGGGTGTTGTGATCGATTTCGATCTTTTGTGCGTCCTGACCAGCACCGAACAGGATGCCAGGGGTGTTGCCGGAAATACGCAGGCGGCGGCTCGCACCCGTACCTTGCAGATTGCGCGATGTTGCAGCGATTTGCATAACTAACTCCAATGTGAGTGGACCGCGACCAGTCCCACTCGGTTGATGACCAAAGCACAGGCTTTGGAAGAAACTCCGGAAAACGCAAGCCTCCCGAAGGAGGCTGTCACGGATCCCGAAGGAAAAACTTTAGTCCTGGAACAGGCTGCTCACCGAGTCACCGGTGGAGATGCGCTGGATGGTTTCCGCAAACAGCGGAGCCACGGACAGTTGGCGGATCTTGCTGCACGCCTGGGCGGCTGCACTCAGAGGAATGGTGTTGGTCACCACGACTTCGTCGAGCGCCGAGCCTTCGGTGATGCGCTGGATCGCAGGGCCGGAGAAGATGGGGTGTGTGCAATACGCATACACGTTCTTCGCACCGCGTTCCTTCAGCACTTCGGCAGCCTTCACCAGGGTGCCGGCGGTGTCGATCATGTCGTCCATGATGACGCAGTTGCGGCCATCGATGTCGCCAATCACGTGCATCACTTCGGACACGTTGGCCTTGGGGCGGCGCTTGTCGATGATCGCCAGATCGCAACCCAGTTGCTTGGCCAGTGCGCGGGCACGCACCACGCCACCCACGTCCGGAGAGACCACGATCAGATCGTCGTACTTCTTCTGGTTCAGATCACCCAGGAGCACGGGCGAGGCGTAGATGTTGTCGACGGGAATGTCGAAGAAACCCTGGATCTGGTCCGCGTGCAAGTCCATGGTCAGCACGCGGTTGACACCAGCGGCTTGCAGCATGTTGGCCACGACCTTGGCCGTGATGGCCACACGCGTGGAGCGCACGCGGCGGTCCTGGCGGGCGTAGCCAAAGTAGGGGATGACGGCGCAGATGCTTTGTGCCGAGGCACGCTTCAGCGCATCGACCATCACCAGCAACTCCATCAGGTTGTCGTTGGTGGGGGCGCAGGTGGGCTGCACCACGAACACGTCGCGGGTACGAACGTTTTGCTTGATTTCTACGGTGACTTCACCGTCGGAAAAACGACCAACATCGGCCGCGCCCAGAGACGTGCCGAGATGCTTGGCGATTTCTTCGGCCATGCCGCGGTTGGCATTGCCCGTAAAAACCACGAATTCAGAATTGTTGGATTGCATGAGCTTCCCAGTATTGGGTTTGCTTGAACGCATGAAGATATTTGGCAGGGGAGGAAGGACTCGAACCCTCGCATGCCGGAATCAAAATCCGGTGCCTTAACCAACTTGGCGACTCCCCTACACAGGTCAATTGTCGTTGATAACAACCAACCGGTAGCTTGACTACTCTGGTATCCAGTGAAACAAAGGATGTATTTCCAGATTCTTGCAAAGTTTGATTTGCCATCCGCGCGGTGCGTTTTGCAATTCAATTGCTTTGCTGGTTTGTGCAAACACTGCACTTCCTGAGCCAGTCATTGTAGCATGCAATCCCAGTGATTCCAGCAGCTGTCGCGCTTTTCTCACGTCGGGGCACAAGGCTTCAGCGACGGGCTGCAAGTCGTTATGGCCAAAACCGTAGTGATCTGCAGCAAAGTCTTCGATTCTAGCACGCTTTGTGTCGCGTGTCAGACTGGGTGCGGCGAAGATGCCTTGCGTATCCAAACCGGCTTGGGGCTTGACCACGATGAAATCGCTGGCGGGCAGCTGTGCGGCACCGGTGAGCGGTGCGATGTGTTCGCCAATGCCTTCCACCCAGGCATTCTGTCCATGGATGAAAAATGGGACATCGGCGCCCAGGCGTTCACCAATCCGTGCCAGTTCGGTGCGCGAGAGCTGCAGGTTCCACAGGCGATTGAGGGCCACCAGGGTGCTGGCCGCATCCGACGATCCCCCGCCCATCCCCGCCTGGGCAGGGATGTGCTTGTCGATCGCAATCCGTACACCCTGGGTGCAGCCTGTGGCGGCTTGCAGCGCCTGGGCGGCGCGGGTGCACAGGTCGTTGGCTGGAAGCGGCGGGGCCTCGGGGTTCAGGTCCTGGCGGGAGATCTGGGCACTGTGCGTGCGCTCGAAATGCAAACGATCTTGCCAGTCGATGAGCATGAACACCGACTGCAGCAGGTGGTAGCCATCGGCTCTGCGTCCCGTGATGTGCAGGAACAGGTTCAGTTTGGCGGGGGCCGGCACGTCATAAAAGGTGTGCATGGAGAGGGGCGGAAAAATGTCGCGAAAGAGGACTTGCCTCTTGGCTTATTCGGGTGTTTGTAGCAGCAGTTGCAAGGTGGCCGTGGGTGGTGGGCTCAGGCGCTGCGCTGTGATGCGGCCTTGCGCATAGCGGCTGAGGTCCACCTGCCAGCCTGGTGCGCTGGTCTGGAGGCCGCGCAGCCAGCCGAACAGGGCCTCCAGGGGCAGCGGTGTGCCCAGGCTGCGCTCCAGCAGCTCTTGTAGCGACGTCGATTCGGTGATGCGGTCCCCTTGCTGCAGGAGCGCCACACCCGGTTGCCACTCCAGCTTGGCAATCTGTGAGCCCAGGGGATTGAAAATGTCCAGCCGGCCGTTGTCCGGCGTGCCTTGCAGATGGAAAGAGGCGCTGAAGGAGCGCTCCGGAGCCAGCGGGTCGTGCACCTGCAGGCCCATGCGGCCCGCCCAGGCTTGCTGCTGCGGGCCGGACGCGGCGGGCGGTGGCGGGGTGCTGCAGCCTGCGAGCACCAACATGGCGCCCAGGGCCAGCATGCGGGCACGTCCTGCCAGGGGATGGGAAAGAACAGACATGGTGGGGCGCGGCATCAGGGCGTGACTTGCAGGCGTTCCAAGGTGGCGCGCAAGGTTTCGTTGTCGGCATCGCGCCGTTGCGCCTGGCGCCAGATGGTGCGTGCACGGTTGTGCTGGCCCAGGGTCCAGAGCACTTCTCCCAGGTGAGCGGCAATTTCCACATCGTCACGCACTGCGTATGCCTTTTCCAGCAGCGCCAGTGCCTGCGCGTGGTTGCCGGCACGGAACTCCAGCCACGCCAGGCTGTCGGTGATGAAGGGGTCCTCGGGGGCGTGGGACAGGGCGGTTTCAATCAGCTTGCGGGCTTCCGGCAGTCGAATGCCGCGGTCGGCCCAGGAGTAGCCCAGCGCGTTGTAGGCGTGGTAGTGGTCGGGGTGCTGTGCGATCAGGTCGAGCAGGATTTTCTCCATCACCTCCAGCTTGCCGGCACGTTCGGCCAGGATCGCGGTTTCGTAGGCGATGTCGGCGTTCCTGGGGGATTGCTCGTACAGGGTGCGTTGCAGCAGGTAGGCTTCCTGGGGCGCGCCGTTGTCCCGCAGCAGAGTCACTTCAGCCCGGCGTTTTTGCATTTCCTGTTCATCGCCATTCGCGGGAACGGCACGGATCAAGGCGCGGCCTTGGGCCAGCTTGCCCTGTTTGGCCAGGGCCTGGGCCTTGAGGCCTTGCACCGTCAGCGTTTGTGTCTCTTCCGGCACCTTGTCCAGCCATGCCAGCGCCTGGGGGTAGTCTTTCTGCTGCAGGGAAATGCGCCCGCCCAGCACATAGGCCTGGGTGAGTGCATGCGTGCGCGGCGCTTCGTTCGGGATCTGGAGCAACAGGCTTTCCAGGCGTTGCAGCGCCTGCTGCGCCTGCGGCCAGGCCGCGCGCTGGGCATGCAGGCTGGCCTGGGCCATCCAGGCATCGGTCATGTCGGGCTGTGCCTTGAGCAGGGGCGTCAGCTGCTTTTGCGCATCTTCCAGGCGCTGCTGCTCCATGAGCACGCGCACATAGGCCATCTGTATGGTCGGTGCGGGCTGGTGCTGCATGTAATCCTGGACCATTGTCTCGACGGACAGGCTGCCGGTTTCGAGCAGCTCCAGCGCCAGCAGTGCCGTGGCGCCATTGCGTGGGCCGAGGTCATAGGCCTGTTCCAGGGCCTGCAGTGCCAGGTCCTTCTGGCCGGCCGCCAGGCGCAGATGGCCAATCGTGGCCCAGGCTGCAGGCCCCAGGGCGGGGTCCTTTACATCGGGCTGCAGCGCCTGCTCGACCACGCTGGCTGCCATGGCCTTGTCGCTGGCACGGCTGTACAGCTGGGCAATCGCCAGATAAGTGGCGGGTTTGGAGGCTGCGGGGGTCCAGGCGACTTCGCGGGCCAGGTACTCCTGGGATTCGGAGACGCGATTGAGCATCAGCAGAATCTGGAGCATGTAGCGGTTGGCGTCGCGCGACTGCGGGAAGGCCTTGTACCACTCGTTGGCCACGATCAGCGCACGCTGGCCCGAGCGGGATTGCAGGGCCAGCTCGGCGGCCCGCTGGTACAGCTGCGCCGACTGGGTCTGGCGGGCGGCATCCATGAACAGCGCAATCGCATTGGTGGCATCGCCCCGGGAGGCGGACATCTCTCCGACCAGCAGTTCATAGAACAACTCCGCATCCAAGGCCGCGGCCAGGTCTGAGGCCGATGGCTGGTCGGGCTGCTGCGCGGGGGAGGATTTTCCTTGAGCGTGAGCCGGCACTGTTCCAAGAACAAGGGCAGGGATCAGGGCCAAGTGCCAAGTGCGGAGTGTGAGAACCATCGACCCATAATAATCCAAGCATTTCCCCCCTGTGAATGAATTCGACAGATGCCAGAACTTCCTGAGGTTGAAGTCACGCGCCGCAGCTTCGCGTCGCAAATCGCCGGTGCCCAGGTGCTGTCGGTGACCCTGGGCAAACCCCTGCGCTGGCCGCTGGGGCGTGCACCGTCCAGCCTGGTGGGGGCCCGGGTGCAGCAGGTGCGCCGGCGCGGCAAGTACCTGCTGATCGATCTGGACCGCGGCATGCTGATGGTGCACCTGGGCATGTCCGGCAGCTTGCGGTTCGCCACCCAGCTGCCCGCCGCACTGGGGCCGCACGAGCACTTCGACATGCAAACCGACCGGGGCACGCTGCGCCTGCACGATCCGCGCCGTTTCGGTGCCGTGATCGCCACGGACGGCGACAACGATCCGGTGGCGCGCAAACTGCTCGACGGGCTGGGCATGGAGCCGCTGGATGCGCACCACTTTTGCTGGGAGTCGTTCCGGGATGGGCTTGCGCGCAGCCGCACGCCCATCAAGCCCTTGTTGCTGGGGGGCAAGCTGGTGGTGGGCGTGGGCAATATCTATGCCTCCGAGGTGTTGTTTGCCAGCCGGATTGCACCCACCACACCGGCGCAGGCCATCAGCGCCATCAAGGCCCGCCGTTTGTTCCAGGCGATTCGCGACATCCTGGCCCTGGCGGTCGAGCGTGGCGGCACCACGCTGCGTGATTTCTCGAATGCGGATGGGCTGCCGGGACACTTCCAGCTGCAAGCCAAGGTCTACGGCCGCGAAGGCCAGCCCTGTGTGCAGTGTGGCAGGCCGATTGCCTTGTTGCGCCAAGGGCAGCGCAGCACGTTCTATTGCCCGCACTGCCAGAAATCCTAGGCAAAAGGGTCACATTCACCGGGCTCCCCGCAGGCGGGCTGCAGGTATATTGCATGCAGGCAGCACACAGACGTTGCGAGAGGGGATGATCGTGGGCCTTTCATTCGGCGAGCAATTTGATCGTTTTGGCCAATGGCGCAAGGGGTTTGCCGCTCAGATGGCCGGTTTCCGGGATTGGCTGGCGGCCCAGGACCTGCTGGATGCCGCCGTGCAGGACCACCTGCTGCGCCTGGAGCATCTGCTGCGCGGTGACAAGGTCTGTGTGGCCTTTGTGGCAGAGTTCTCGCGCGGCAAGTCCGAGCTGATCAACGCCGTGTTCTTTGCCCACTATGGCCGGCGCATCATGCCGGCCACGCCGGGGCGCACCACCATGTGCCCGACCGAGCTGGGCTACGACCCGGCCTTGCCCCCCTGCCTGCGGCTGCTGCCGGTGGAGACCCGGGCGCAGCCCTACAGCCTGGCGGAATGGCGCAGCCGGCCTTCGACCTGGGTGCAGCTGCCCATGGACGTGCACGACCCGGACCAGTTGGCCAGCACCCTGGCGCATGTGGCGCAGGTGTGCAAGGTGCCGGTGGAGGAGGCCAGGACCCTGGGCTTCTGGAGTGATGAGGCGGGCGCCGACAACCCCGTGCCCGATGAGCAGGGGCTGGTTGAGATTCCCAAATGGCGCCATGCCCTGCTGAACATGGCCCACCCGCTGCTCAAGCAGGGGCTGGTGATCGTCGACACGCCGGGCCTGAATGCCGTCGGCACCGAGCCGGAGCTGACCGTCAACCTGATCGCCCAGGCCCATGCCGTGGTGTTCCTGCTGGCGGCCGATGCGGGTGTGACCAAGTCGGACCTGGCCATCTGGCGCGAGCACCTGCTGCCCTGCCACCGCGAGGGCGATGCCCACCTGGTGGTGCTGAACAAGATCGACACCCTGTGGGGCAGCCTGGATTCCGGCACGGAAGTGCAGGCCCAGCTGAACCGCCAGCGTGCGCAGAGTGCGCAGATTCTGGGCATCGATCCGGCGCGCATCCTGCCGCTGTCGGCGCAGAAAGGCCTGATGGCCAAGATCGAGAGCAATGCCCCTCTGCTGCAGCGCAGTGGTCTGCCCTTGTTCGAGGACCTGCTGGCGCAGGGCATCCTGGCACACCGCCAGAGCATCCTGCGCAACGTTGTGGGGGCGGGTGTGACACAGTTGCAGGCCCAGGTGCAGCGCGCCATCCAGATCCGGCGCCGCGACCTGGACGAGCAGATGCTGGAGCTGCGCAGCCTGCGCGGCAAGAATGCCACGGTGATCCAGAGCATGCGCCAGCGCATCCAGCAGGAGCAGCGCACGTTCGAGGACAGCAGCGCCAAGATTCTGGCGGTGCGCACGGTGCACCTCAAGCTCATGAACCAGGCCTTCCAGCTGCTGGGCGCGACCTCGCTGCGGCGCGAGCTGGAGCAACTGGCTGGGGCACTGGAGCATTCCGGACTGAAGCTGGGGGTGCGCAAGGTCTATGCGGCCACGTTCGAGAGCCTGCGTGGCCTGGGACAGCAGGCCAAGGCCGCCGCCGGCGAAATCCAGACCATGCTCAGCGCCACGTTCAAGGAACTGAACACGGAGTTTGGCTTCTCCCTGCAATTGCCTGGTGACTTGCAGCTGCACGACTTCGACCGCGAGCTGGCGCAGATCGAGGAGAGCTACCTGCAGTACCTGGGATTCGGCCATGCGCTCAAGTTGGCGAACCCGCTGTTTGGCCAGCGCATGGTCAAGGCCCTGGGCATGCGGTTGCGCACTCTGTTCGAGTCCGCAGCGAATGACCTGGATTTGTGGAGCAAAAGCGCCACATCGCAGCTGGATGCACAATTGAAGGAGCGCAAGCGCAGCTTTGCCCGCCGCATCGAGGCGGTGGACCGCATCAGCGAAGCGGCCAGCGGCCTGATGGAGCGGATTGCCGAGATCGAGTCGGCGGAGCAGCAGCTCACCGCGCTGGAGCAGCGGTTGGCGCAGTGGATGCAGCAACTGCTGCAGCCGCCCGAGCCAGAGGTCACACTGACCGATGCCCCGGCCGCCGGTGTCTGAGGCTGCGTGCGCCCTGTGGCTTTCGTTCTCTGACCTGTTGCTTTCCCTTGAATCCCCCTCTCCCTCCTATCGCCACGGACGTGGTCCGCTGGCAGGCCAGCCATGGCCGCAACCACCTGCCCTGGCAGCAGACCCGTGACCCGTATCGCGTCTGGCTGTCCGAAATCATGTTGCAGCAGACCCAGGTCAGCACGGTGCTGGGCTACTACGAGCGTTTCTTGCAGCGCTTCCCGGACGTCGCCAGCCTGGCAGCCGCGCCGCAGGACGATGTGATGGCGCTGTGGAGTGGCCTGGGCTACTACACCCGGGCGCGCAACCTGCACGCCTGCGCCCAGGCGGTGGTGCAACTGCATGGCGGGGCCTTCCCGCGCAGCGCGGCCGTGCTGGCCACGTTGCCGGGCATCGGCCGGTCCACGGCGGCGGCGATCGCCTCGTTCTGCTTTGGCGAGCGCGTGGCCATCCTGGATGCCAACGTCAAACGGGTGCTGACCCGGGTGCTGGCCTATGGCGAAGACCTGTCCAGCAGCCGCAACGAAAAGGCCTTGTGGACCCTGGCAGAAGACCTGCTGCCGACGCAGGAGCTGGCCAGCAGCATGCCGCGCTACACCCAGGGCCTGATGGATCTGGGCGCCACCGTGTGCCTGCCGCGCAACCCGTCCTGCCTGGTGTGTCCGTTGCAGCCGCATTGCCGCGCCGCACAGCAGGGCGCGCCGCAGGCCTACCCGGTCAAGACCCGCAAAACGCGGCGCAGCACCCAGTCCTGGTGGCTGCTGGTGCTGCGCGATCCGCAAGGGCAGTTGTGGCTGCAGCGCCGCCCTGTCCAGGGCGGGGAGACCGGCATCTGGGCCGGGCTGTTCAGCCCGCCGGTGTTTGCCAGCGCCCCGGCGCTGGAGGACGGCTTGGAGACCCTGGCCCTGCCCGTGGCCCGGCGCGAGGACTGGCCGGCGCAGCTGCATGTGCTGACGCACCGCGACCTGTTCCTGCACCCGGTGGTGGTGGAGCTGGCCGAGGGCCGCCTGCCCCTGGACTCTGCGGAGCTGGGCGCCGGGCAGTGGCAGTCTGCAGTGGACTGGTTGCAGCAAGGCCTGCCGGCACCCGTGCGCAAGCTGGTGGAGGCCATTGCCGCCGGTTAGCTTGAAGCGGCCGACTGTGCCTGCGCAGTGGCAGGGGCGGTGCAGGGGTATGAAAAAAGGAGCTGTTAGTGCTTGTTTTTAAAGGCATTCAAATACAAAAGTATTTGAACTGCTTGTGAATCGAGCGCGAGCAGCTCTTTTTTTTGTTTAGAGTAGCTGTGGCGCCTCGGGCACCGGAGCGGCGGCGGCTGGGCCGCGGCTGTCCATTTCGCGGTGGCGGCGCAGCGTGGTCCATTGCGCCTGGTAGCGCTGGGCCAGCTGTTCCACCAGGTAGACGGAGCGGTGCTGGCCGCCGGTGCAGCCGATGGCCACGGTGACGTAGCTGCGGTGGTTGGCGTTGAGGGCCGGCAGCCAGTGGTCCAGGAACTGGGCGATGTGCGTCTGCATCGCCGCCGCGTCGGGCTGCTGGCGCAGAAAGCGCTGCACCGGCTCGTCCATACCGGTCAGGGGGCGCAGCTCCAGGTCGTAATAGGGGTTGGGCAGCATGCGCACGTCGAACACGTAGTCGGCATCGACCGGGATGCCGTGCTTGAAGCCGAAGGACTGGAACACCAGCGTCATCTGGTTGGCGGGCGCCTGGATCAAGGCCTTGACGTAGCTTTGCAGCTGCGAGCCGCGGATGTTGCTGGTGTCGATCACGTGGGCGTACTCGCGCAGGTCGCCCAGCAGCTCGCGCTCCTGCTCGATGATCTCCACCAGGGCCTGGCGGCCGTCGGGCAGCTTGGACTGGGACAGTGGGTGGCGGCGCCGGGTCTCGGAGAAGCGGCGCACCAGGGTGCTGGTGGAGGCGTCCAGGAACAGCACGTGCAGGTGCACACCCGAGGCCTTGAGGCGCTGCAGCTTCTCCAGCTCGCGCGGCAGATCGGGCAGGCCTGCGGCACTGCGGGCGTCGATGGCGATCGCCACGCGGTTGCCATGGTGCACGTGCTGCAGGCGCACAAAGTCGGCCAGCAGCTCGGGCGGCAGGTTGTCCACGCAGTAGTAGCCCGCGTCTTCCAGGGCGTGGAGTGCGACTGACTTGCCGGAGCCCGACATGCCGGTGATCAGCACAATTTCCAAATCCGTCATAGCCTGCCTTTGCGTGATCGAGGGGTTTAGGGGGTGTGGGCGGCCTGCAGCAGCATCTCGCGGGCGTGGGCCATGGTGGTGTCGGAGATCTTCTCTCCGCCCAGCATGCGCGCAATCTCGCACTCACGCTGCGTGGCGTCGGTGGGTGTGACCGAGCTGCTGGTGCCGCCCTTGTCACGCTTCTTGGCGACCACGTAGTGGTGGTCGGCGCAGGCGGCCACCTGGGGCAGATGGGTGACGGCCAGCACCTGGCGGTCGCGCCCCAGGGCGCGCATCAGCTTGCCCACGGTTTCGGCCACGGCGCCGCCGACGCCGGAATCCACCTCGTCAAAAATCAGCGTGCCGGCCTGGCCCAACTGGCTGGTGGTGACGGCAATCGCCAGCGACAGGCGGGACAGCTCGCCGCCCGAGGCCACCTTGCCGATCGGCTTGGGCGTGGCGCCCGGGTGGCCGGCCACCAGGAACTGCACGCTGTCCACGCCGTGGGGGCTGGGCTCGGTCAGCTTGTCCAGCTGCACCTCGAATTTGCCGCCCTGCATGCCCAGGCCCTGCATGGCCTGGGTGATGGCGCGCGACAGCTTGGGCGCGGCCTTGGCGCGCTGCTGCGAGAGCTCGCGGGCGGATGCCTGGTAGGCCTCGTGGGCGCGTTGCTCCGCCTGGCGCAGGCGGCCGATGTCGACCACCGCATCCAGCTGGCGCAGCTCGTCGCGCCAGGACTGCAGCAGGCCGGGCAGCTCCTCGGGGGTGCGCTTGTAGCGGCGCGCCAGCTGCATCCACAGCGACAGGCGCTCGTCCAGCTCGGCCAGCTTGTCGGGGTCCAGCTCGGTGCGTCGCAGATAGATCTGCAGCGAGTGCTGGGCGTCGTTGATCTGTGCCAGGCTGGAGGCCAGCACATCGGCGATCGCCTGGAACTCGGGCTCCAGGTGCTCCTTGTCCTGCAGCATGTCCTGCGCGCGCCCCAGCGGGCCGCTGATACCGGCCTCGTCATCTTCCAGCAGGAACAGGGCGCCCTGAGCCGTCTCCAGCAGCGCCTGGGCATGGGACAGGCGCGTGTGCTGGGTGTTCAGCTCGTCCCATTCGTCGGCGCCGGGGCTGAGCTTGTCCAGCTCGCCGATCTGCCACTGCAGGCGCTCGCGCTCGCGCTGCACGGTGTCCTGGGCCGCGATCGCATGCTCCAGATTCTTGGCGGCGGCGCGCCAGACCATCCAGTGCTGGCGCAGCGCCTGGGTGCTGACGCCGGCGTAGGCATCCAGCAGCTCGCGCACCGCGTCGGCCCGCGTCAGGCTTTGCCAGGCATGCTGGCCATGGATGTCCAGCAGGGCCTCGCCCAGGCCGCGCAGCTGCGTGGCAGTGGCGGGCGCACCGTTGATCCAGGCGCGGCTGCGGCCCTGGGTGTCGATCACGCGGCGCAGCAGCAGGCTGTCTTCCTGGGCAAAGCCGCCTTCCTCCAGCCACAGCTGCAGTTGGGCGGGGCAGTCGAATTCGGCGCTGATGTCGGCCTGGCTGGCACCCTCACGCACCACGCCGGTGTCGGCGCGGCTGCCCAGCACCAGCTGCAAGGCATCGATCAGGATCGATTTGCCGGCGCCGGTCTCGCCCGTCAGCACGGTGAATCCGGTGTGCAGATCCAGGTCGAGCTGCTGCACGATGACGAAGTCGCGCAGTGCAATCCGCTTGAGCGCCATGTTCAATAGCCCCCTTCGTTCCAGCCCAGCTTCTTGCGCAGCGTGGAAAAGTAGTTCCAGCCCACGGGGTGCAGAAAGTGCACGCTGTAGGCCGAGCGGCGCACGTAGATGCGGTCGCCGTGCAGCAGCGATGCCAGCGACTGCATGTCGAAATTCGCGCTGACATCGCGGCCGCCGACCACTTCCATCATCACTTCCGTCTGGTCGGACAGCACGATGGGGCGGTTGGACAGGGTGTGTGGCGCAATCGGCGCCATTAACCAGGCCGGGATGGATGGGTGCATCAGCGGACCGCCGACGGACAGGGTGTAGGCCGTAGAGCCAGTGGGCGTGGCGACGATCAGGCCGTCGGCGCGCTGGTTGGACAGAAAGCGCCCATCGACTTCCACGCGCAGTTCCACCATGCCCGAGGTGCCGCCGCGGTTGACCACCACGTCGTTCATGGCCAGGGCCTCGAACACGCACTGCTCGTTGCGCACCACGCGCGCGTGCATCAGCGGGCGTGCATCCTCCTCGTACTGGCCGTGCAGCATGGGCTGCAGCACATGCTGGTAGTCGTCCAGCGCAATGTCGGTGATGAAGCCCAGGCGCCCCTGGTTGATGCCGATCAGCGGGGTGCCGTACCGGGCCAGGTGGCGGCCGATACCCAGCATGGTGCCATCGCCGCCCACCACAATGCCCACGTCGCAATGCCGGCCCAGGCCATCCACATCCATGCTGGGCAGGCGCTGGTGCAGGCCGGTGTGCGCGGCGGTTTCCGCCTCCACGATGACTTCACAGCCCTGCGTCTGCAAAAAGTCGGCAATGTCCTGCAAGACCTCACGGGACTGGGCCGTGGAAGCGTCGGAGGCGGTGGAGGCTTGGTATTTCCCAACCAAGGCAACGTGGCGAAACTTGGACGTCATAAAGGAAATTACATCATTAAAATCTGTGCATGCTCGATGAACGTGCCAAGTTGTTGTTGAAAGCGCTGGTCGAGCGCTACATTGCCGACGGCCAGCCGGTGGGGTCGCGCACTTTGTCGCGCGCCTCGGGCCTGGAATTGTCGCCCGCGACCATCCGCAACGTGATGTCCGACCTGGAGGAACTGGGCCTGATCGCCAGCCCCCACACCTCGGCCGGACGTATTCCCACCGCCCGCGGCTACCGCCTGTTTGTGGACACCATGCTGACCGTACAGCAAGGCAGCCTGGTGACGCCGGCCCTGGCGGCCGAGCAGCCGCAGAAGGTGATTGCGAATGCGGCGCAACTGCTGTCCAACATGTCCCAGTTCGTGGGCGTGGTCATGGCACCGCGCAGCAGTTCGGTGTTCAAGCACCTGGAGTTCGTGAAACTGTCCGAACGGCGCGTGCTGGTCATCATCGTCTCGCCCCAGGGCGATGTGCAAAACCGTGTGATCTTCACGGATGCCGATTTCTCCTCGACCCAACTGCTGGAAGCCTCCAATTTCCTGAACGCGCATTACGCCGGCCTGGACATCGAGCAGGTGCGCGAGCGCATCAAGCAGGAGGTGGAACAACTGCGCGGTGAGGTGGCCCAGTTGATGCAGGCCGCCGTGAACATCAGCGCCGAAGCCATGAGCCCCGGCCTCCAGGACCAGGTCATCATTTCCGGCGAGCGCAACCTGCTGTCCGTCAGCGACTTTTCCAGCGACATGGGCAACCTGCGCCGCGCCTTCGACCTGTTCGAGCAAAAGACCCAGCTGCTGCACCTGCTGGACTTCTCCAGCAAGGCCGAGGGGGTGCGCATCTACATCGGTGGTGAGAGCCAGGTGGTGCCGTTCGAGGAGCTGTCGGTCGTGAGTGCCCCCTACGAGGTCGATGGGCAGGTGGTGGGCACCCTGGGGGTGATCGGCCCGACGCGCATGCCTTACGACAAGATGATCCAGATTGTGGACATCACTTCCAAGCTGGTCAGCAATGCGCTGAGCCACCACCGCTAGCCGTTACAATGCGCAGGCTTTGCGGGCCCGGCCATGGGTTGGCAAGCCCGGTTGGGGCGTTAGCTCAGTTGGTTAGAGCAGGGGACTCATAATCCCTTGGTCGTCGGTTCAAGTCCGCCACGCCCTACCAATAATATCAACGGGTTACGAGAAATCGTAGCCCGTTTTTCGTTGGGACTGTCAACGAAGTGTCAACAGGGGCGCGTCCTTCTGTCCTGTTTGTAGCTAGGCTTTTTTGCAGCTTTTCCTCTTGGTACCATCGTCTAAAGGAGGGGGTATGGCGAGGTCAAAAGATAATTTGCTTGTGCTCATTGATGGAGGCTTGGTTGAAGCGAACTTGGTTACGGCTTCAATTCCTGCTGACTCTGTCGGGCCCGCGCATAAAAAGCACCATTACGCTCTCTCGAATGGCCAGCGCATTGTTTATGGCTGGACTAAGGCGGAAGCGTGCAAGATGCTTATCGATCAGGCCAATGAGCTTGGTTGGATCGTGCTGCAGCCTCTGAACGAGCCTGTGCCTGAGACGCTTAGAGGCCAGACAAAGGATTGAGCTTTATGACTTCACGCAGATGGTCTGGTGCCAGGTGTGCATAGCGCATCGTCATAGTTAAGTTTGCGTGCCCCAGGCTTCTTTGAAGAACCAAAATGTTCCCGCCATTCATCATGAAGTGAGAGGCAAATGTGTGCCTGAGAACGTGTGTCAGTTGCCCTTCTTGCAAATCGATTTCGGCGCGATCAACAGCCTCTCGAAACGCCGAGTAGCAAGGTGAGAAAAGCTGCAGCCCTGTTTCAAGCTTGTTGTGATGGGCTTGAATCTCATGTTCAAGTTCAGAGCTGATCGGAAGTATGCGCAGCTTCCCAGACTTGGTTCCGGCAAACTGAATCTGCCCATTTCTGACATGCCTGGCCTCTAGCTTCTCAGCTTCGCCCCATCGAGCACCAGTTGAGAGGCATATTTTTGCAACCAAAGAGGCGTGACGATTCCTTCCTTCCTGCAGAGCTGCTAGCAGTCGCTTTATCTGCTCTTTGGTCAGGTAAGAGAGTTCGCGCTCTTCTACCTTGAACTGCCTAAGCTCTGCCAGGGGGTTAGGTTTGTTCCACTGGCCCAAGCGCTTAAGTTCATTGAAAACTGAACGTAAGTAGGCATGTTCGCGATTGACGCTATTTGGGGCAATACCTGCTTCTAGTCTTTGGGCGCGATAAGTCGCAAATGTATTTACCGAAAACCTGTCTGCTACAGGGTTGCCCATTGCTGCGCAGGCAAGCTTTAAACGCCCGTATGTGTTGGCTGCAGCTTTGAGCCCGGATCCATGATGTATGTACCAAAGTTCGATCAGCTCGCTCAACTTGCGAGTGTCGCGGCGCTCTGGCTGCCAGTCGGCATCTTGGTTAACTTGAGTTTTTAGCCATGCCTCCCAGGCCTTCGCTTCAGCCTGCGTTCTGAAACTCTTGCGAAAACGTTTGCCACCTCGACCACCAGGCTGAACATCTACCAGCCAGCCAGAGTCAGTTTTCTTTATTGTCATTTCTTTGCACGGAAGAACAGCTCGAACATGGATTGGTGAGCAGTGCGGTCGTCGGAGCCCAACATAGGTGTGCGCCGAGGTTCGTCAGTCATGCTGTGCTTGGTAGCTGGTGTCGTGGCCTTCTGCAGCAATTCGGAGCGATCTTGTTCACGTCGCTGCCATAGCTTCTGGAGCTTCTTGTATTCCTCTGATGTGGACAGCTCGTAGGCCTTTTCAATCAGCGGACTTGCAATCCAGTGTGCAAGTGGATGTATTCGCTCAACCGCATACATCCGCTGCTTTTCATCTTCGATATCAACATTCGCTTCTGCATACAGCTTGTCTGCAAGTTTCAGGGATTGAGTGAAATAGTCATTTGTCGTCTCTCCGTCTGAGTACAGGCGCTCGGGAAAGGTCAGTGCTGTTTGTGGCGCGACGTGTCCGTTCACTGCATCTGTGATTCCTGTTGCAAGCCAGAACGCGTACTTCGGGTAGAGCTTGCAGATGGCCGCAAACATGTCTGTTGTAGGCCGTTGCCTCCTCGCAAAAGCTTTTCTCCATCTTTGGGCTGATATGCCTGTCACTTCTTCGAGTGACTGCCAGTAGCCGTGGTGCTCTCCGTCTTCCTTCAGCAAAAGAATTAAGCGGTCTTCAATAGTTGTTGACATAGCTCTGCCTTAGCAATAGAGTCTTAAACTTACAAATCGTCCAAATAAGACGAATTGGAGGTTAAAGAACATGAGTCTCGATCAATCTTATCTGCCATTGGGTGCTGCTGTGTGTAGTCCCCTGATGACGCGTGAAGCTTTCGCTAATGCAATCGGTTTGCCTGTCGGCGTGCTCATTGCTCAGGCTGATCGCGGTTACTGGCCACAGATGAAGGTAGGTCGTCGCGTCTTTATCAATGTTGAGGCGGTGCGCGTCCTGGCTGCGGCACGAGCACAAGAGGCTGTGCTGTGAGAGCCAGTTGGATGACAAAGCAATCCTCTTTTTTCTCCCGCAAGGCGGGGCGGAAAGATGCTCCTTCGGCACAGCTTGATTTCTGGCCCGAGCTACGTACTCGCACTGTGGTCACCTTGGGTCAGCTGTTGGAGGTTGTTAAGCCCAATCAGGCGGCGGCGCTTGTCGAGCCTAAGAAGTGCCTGGGCGTCTGCCCGCAGCGTAGCGAGGACAGCCGCCCAGGCGCTTCGCGCCGCATATCCCCCCCGAGTAACACGGGGATGAACAAATGAAGCAGAGCTACCAGACCGATGAACGCCTGGTGCTTGAAGGCAAGAAGGTCAAAATTCTTTGTGCCGAGCGCGCCGCACATGCAGATGCCGGTGTCATCGTGGATTACTTCCGTTGTACCGTGCAGCGTGAAACGCTGTTCGCGGCCCAGATTCCCAGCAAGGGTGAGCTGATCGTGGATGGCCTGCAGCTCGACAGCGAGATCGTGCAAGACCTGGCGGTGCATTTCGCCAAGCTCCTGGGCTTTCTGCCTGGTGAAGCCCGGCCAGGCAGGGACTACTACGACCACTCGTACACCATCATCAATGAACACGGCAAGGAAGTAGCTAGCGTCAGCGGTGGTGGTGTCAGCCAGCGCGGTACCTTCTGCTTCACCGTGAAGGGCGAAGGCTGCACTTTCGGCCAAGCAGGCTGGGAACAGCGCCTGTATGACTTCTTCCTGCCCTTGCAAGGCAAGGTGACCCGCATCGACCTGGCCCGCGATTTCTTCGATGGCAAATATGGGTTCGATGCAGCCTATGAGGCCTATCAGAACGACGAATTTTCCTACCGTGGACGCAAGCCATCGTTCGATGACGCCGGTAGCAAAAAAGGGTTTGCCTCCACCTTCTATGTGGGCAAGCGCGACAGCGGAAAGATGTTCCGTGGCTACGACAAAGGCCACCAGTTCAAGCTGCTGGACGATCCCTGGTGGCGTGCCGAAGTCGAGCTGCGCAGTGCAAACCGGGTCATCCCTCTGGAAACGTTGATCCGCCCGGCCTCTTTCTTTGCCGGAGCCTACGGCTTCACGGCCCGCATCCTGGAAAACGTCGAACCCCAGGCCATTCCCACGCTGCAAAAAGTTGCGGAGTCTTCCGTCGAACGCACGGTGCGCTGGTTTGAACGCACCGTCGCCCCATCCCTGGTGCATCTCTCCCTTGCTGCCGGCTTCGACTGGTTGATGGACATCGCTGAAAACCAGGCGCATCGGCCACTCCCGAAATCACTCAATGGCATTTCCCTGGAGGCTATGCAAGCGGGCATACGCAAGTCCCTCAAACGCTTTTCTTCCACGCCTCCCGAACCGGCCGGGCTGGCAACTATTTAACGCCGGAATTAAAGAAACATCATGAAATTTTCGACCCGCATCACTGTGACAGGAATTAAAGGCTCCAAGGGGAAGCTGGAAAGTGGCCAGGAGTACGACAGCACCAAAATTTATGTGCAGACGGAGCTGGATGACTCGAAGGGAATGGGCAAAGGCACTGCGTCAATTGAGTACGGCTTTGGCTCCAGCGACGAATATCACAAGTACAAGCATCTTCCTTTTCCTCTCGACTGTGATGCTGAGATGGAAATCGTCACCAACGGCAAGACACAGAAGACGCAAATCGTCTCGCTGCGTCCGCTTGAATTGACCAAGCAAGCGAAGGGTGCCTGACATGGACTACCGCCCTTGCTGGTATGTCCAGTCAACAGATGACGGTGCCTTTCTTGCGCCGGACGGCGAGGGTGGTGTCATTACTCAGAGCCTGCTGGCCCACGCCGTGCCCTTTGATACCCGTGAAGCAGCCATACATGCCGCTGTCGATCACTTCGATGGCCGTGCTTCGCTGATCCAGCTCTACCAGCCACTGAGCTGCGAGGAGTTCGTGCAGTGACCAAGGCATTTGTCCTCTATTGCGAAATGCCACACAGCATTGAAACGGGCGAATGCCAACAGCACCACCGTAAAGAGCTAGCCATCGACTTGCAAGCTCTGCAGCAGGTCAGCAGCTCGGCTCCTTCACTCGACTCAGGCGTCGCTGCACAGGCCTTTGGCATTGGCTTTACCACTGTCCTGATGTGTTTTGTTTTCGCACGGATGGTCGGAGAAATTTTGCGGCTCATTCGACACGGGTGAACTGCACCGTCGAGCGGGCGGTTCCCGCTCAATCAACTTTAGAAAGAACTTCGCATGAAGAAGAAATTCAATGTCACCAAGGCAGCTATTGCAGCTGTTGTGACCTCGGGCCTGGCAGTTGTCAGCGGTACTGCTGCCGCACAAACCACAGGGATTGACCTGAGCCCTATCACGGGGGTTTTCAAGGCGGAAGACGTGATTGCGGCAGTGATGGCCGTTGCAGCCGTCCTGGCGATGGTTTACGCAACCATGTGGGCCGCAAAGATGGCCCTGCGCTGGATTCGTGGCGGCTAACCAGCGCACCACGCATTGAGTGAACCGGGCGGGCCTGATCACCCCGCTCGTTTGTTTTCTGGACGGGAGTTTTTGATGACTTCGCTTTGGTATTTGTTCATTTTTGCATGGGGCATCGTGTGTGCTTTGGCAATCATCAAGGGGCTGGAATGAATCTCTTCAAATCCTGGCTGATCGCCAAGCTATCTCTACTGCTAATGCTTCCAAGTGCTGCTTGGTCGCAGGCGCTTCCTAATCCGCAGCCGGAGCAAGTCAATCGTGCGGTTTCAGGCGTTTTGCAAGATTCCATGCGGACGCGTGGCTTTGCTGCAAATGATCCTCGGTTTGGGAACACGATTGCAAGAATCAGCCCGGCATTAACTGGAGTAGCTGGAACAACTGCAGCAGCGGTGACGGTTGGAGCTGTTACCGCCCCTGCATGGGCAACGGTCGCTCTGGCTGCGGGTATTGGTGCTGTGGTTACCTTTGCTGTTAGCTTGGGGCTGGATGCATTGGTTAAATGGCTCTTCAGCGACGGAAAAATCGATGAGCATTCAGGCGCACTGTCCCCTGCTAATGTGCCGGGCACTTTCTTTGGTAATGATGTGTGGTGCACCAATCAAGGCGGTGGGGGCTGCGCTGCATCTGCAGAGGCCATGGCTGCGCAAACTGTATCGAATCTAGGGCAGTCGGCTGTGTCAGGTAGCTACGATGCATCTGGTGGCGTTTACACGCTCAAGACCAACACCGGCTTATCTATCTATGTGAGTAAGGGAAGGGGCGCTGTGAGCTGCCCGGGCGGTCACTACTACAAGGGTAGCCAATGCGTTCCGCTGACCTTCCCAGGTGATTCCATTCGAACCGGTTTAAGCCCCGCAGAGGCCATTAAAGGGTTGCCTGAGAGCGACTTGAACAAGCAGCTAAACCCTACGCTTCTCGCGGCTCTGGCGAACCGTGCTTGGCAGCAAGCCGCGCAGCAGCCCGGATATGACGGGCTGCCGTACCCGCAAAGCAACCCCATCACGTCTACGGAGGCTGCTCGCTGGGCACAAGCGCATCCCGAATACTGGCCAACCGTACGTGACTTTGTGCGCCCGAATCCCGTGACGATGGGCAACCCCAACCCATGGGCATTGCCATCAAACCCAACGGCTCCGGAGCTGACGCCTTCGCCACAACCAAATGAAGGGACCACCAACCCGGCCAAAGATCAACCACAAGTCAATCTCGGCCCTGATCCTGCAATCGGTGCCCCGACGCTGGAGCAAATCCCAACGGCACAGCAAATCGCCGAACCGATCTTGCAGCTTCTGCCTGAGCTGCGTCATTTCGAAGTTCAAGGGGTAACGGGTGTTTGTCCTCGGCCAACGATTGATCTGTACGGGCCGATCGTGATCGAAGCACACTGCAAGCTGATTGAGGACAACAAACATATCTTGCAAGCTGCAATGGCCTTTGCGTGGGCTGCAATGGCCCTGTTCATTGTGCTTTCGGCGTGAGGGCTTGACCATGTTTGGCATTCTTCTTTCCGCTCTCAACTCCGTCTTGGTTTGGGTCTTCCGATCCCTGTTGATCAAGTTCGCACTTTTCTTTGCTCTGTACTTCATCACCAGCGAGTTTGTCGGCTTCATTGCGGCCCTGGTACCCAGTGGCAGTGCCATTAGCGGGTCACTCTCCGGCATCACAGCGGGGACATGGTTTTTTCTAGATGTGTTCCAACTTCCAATGGGGCTATCGCTCGTGGTGTCGGCCTATGCGACACGCTTCATCATCCGCCGCATGCCGGTGATCGGATAAGTCATGCCCATCAACACCTATACCGGTCTGATGGGTTCTGGCAAATCGTATGAATGCGTGTCCTCGGTGATCGTGCCTGCCGTCAAAGCAGGGCGTCGCGTGGTCACCAATGTGGATGGCATCGACAGCGATGCGATCCGCGCCTACTGCCATGAAAAATTCGGCATGCCGATGGAACAGCTCGGCGAAGTCGTGCATTGCACCAACGATGATGTGCCACAGGCCAGCTTCCTGCCGCATGGTCAGGACGTAGACACCTTCTGCCAGCCTGGCGACATCATCTGCATCGACGAGGCTTGGCGCTTCTGGGGTACTGACTGCAAGCTGCTGCCTGAGCACAAGGTGTTCTTCCGTGAACATCGGCACTTCGTGCACCCCGACACCAAGGTCAGCTGCGATCTGGTGCTGATGGTGCAAGACATCAGTGATTTACATCGAACACTTCGTGTGGTGGTCGAGGTCACATTTCGCACGACGAAGATCAAAACGCTGGGCTGGAACAAAACCTATCGCGTTGAAATGTGGGAAGGCTACAAGCTCACTGCTAAGGGGCGAGTGTCGGTAGAGGTGAAGCGCTACAACCCGAAGATTTTTCCGCTGTACAGCAGCTATGTGGGAGGGGCTGGCAAGGAGCTGCAGGTGGACAGCCGCCAAAGCGTTTTGCGCAGTCCAAAGGTCTGGATTGGAGCTATCGGCGTAGTCATCATATTCGGCTTCAGCATGTACTTTGTCATCGACTTTTTTAGCGCCTCGCGCTTTAAGAAAAAGGCAGAGTTAGGACAGCCAGGTTTGACTTCTGCGGCACCCGCGCCCTTGGCAAAAAAGCCTGAAGCGACGACAGCGGGTGCTACGGGGGCAACAAGCGCCGTTTCCTCAATCTCCAACACATGGCGCCTTGTCGGCTCGCTGCAGGCCCAGGGCAAGCATTTCATCGTGCTTGAAGGGCAAGGTGGCCGCATTCGTTTGGAGCACCCATCAGCGTTCATGAATGCGGGGGGCGCTATGGTGGGAGAGATCGACGGCCAGCGCATAACCGTGTGGAGCGGTGCTCGACCCACAGCAGGAGCCAAGCCATGAAGCAGATGCGCACATGCATAACCGCAACATGGTTGGCTGCATCGCTGTTTTTTCCGGTATGTGCTGCGCCCATAACGGCCAGCTTTGATCTCCAGGCGGCCAATGTGTCCGAGGTGCTCCAACTTCTCTATGGCGAGGTCATGAGCACGCCTTATGTGCTCGATCCCGAAGTGCTGAGCGATACCCGTTTGGTGTCCTTCCGGTTCAAACATGGACAAGGTGATTTGCAGGCCTTTGTAGGCGGCTTTCTGGAAAGCCTTGGCTACACCGTGGAGCGCAAGGGTGGGGTGGATTTCGTACGCAAGCGCAAGGCCGAAGAGACACCACCGCCCGAAACACGTTTGCATCTTTACCGACCGCAATACCGCGACGTGGCGTACCTGGCGCGTGTGCTAGCACCTCTATTCAAAGGCTCGTTCTCGGTGAATCGTAGTGTCCGCGCTTCAGGGCAGTCCATGCCTGAAGGGAATGTGCCCAGTGGCTCTGCAGCCTCATTGATAGACCAAGATGCCGAAGTACTGCTCTTCTCAGGCGCGCAGCCTGAGATTGAAAAGCTGCAAGAGCTGCTACCGCAGGTCGATATGGCCACGGGTGAGGTGCTGGTGCGTGGCGTGGTCTATGAGGTCAGCCGTACCGACAAATCCGGCTCAGCCTTCGGCCTTCTGGCGAACCTGCTTGGCGGCAAGCTCAACCTGGGGATCGGCTCGGGCGTAGGCAATCTGGGCAACTTCATCCAGCTCAAGAACACCGCGCTCGATGCCGTGTATTCCATGCTCGAGACGGATAGCCGGTTCAAGGTGATTTCGTCGCCATCGTTGCGCATTCAGTCCGGCACGCGCGGCGTGTTCAGTGTCGGCCAGGAAGTGCCGGTGCTGGGGGCGCTGTCATTCCCGCAAGGGGCTGGCCAGGCCGTGCAATCGGTCGAGTACCGCAGCTCGGGCGTGATCTTCGATATCCGGCCCACGGTGCGCGATGCGGTGATTGACCTAGCGATCAGCCAGCAGCTCTCGGACTTCGTTAAGACCACCACGGGCGTGAACAACAGTCCGACATTGACCAAGCGTGAGCTGAAGACCACGGTGGGCCTGCAAGACGGCGACGTGATCGTGCTGGGAGGGCTGGCCGAGAATAAAGACACTCAAACGCGCGATGGGCCGTCTTTCCTGCCTAGCTTTCTGCACACCTCGGGCAAGGAGGTCAGCACCTCAGAAATACTTTTGGTGCTCCAGGTGCAGCGACTGTGACCAAGCGGCTCTTCGGGATCTTTTTTATTCAGAGTATTGCTAGACTGCCTCGATGAGCCAACCAAAGACTCCCTCTACAGCAGATGACTTGCCATTCAAAGATGTGCCTATTCAAATGGGGCCCGGTTGGCGTCCGAAGGCTCGTTTTTTGAGTAAGGAAGAGGTGGGGGATCTGCCGATTCCTACTTTCGTCACCTTCGCCGATGCCGATGACAAGCCAAAGTGGCCGAAGTGAAAGAACTGGGCGGAGGCTTGGTGGTTCGTGTTTAGGTCGAGGTCTTTCTGACCTTACTTCGCAAGACTCTGACGAAGACTCGAAGTTGGTTGTATCCCGTTCACATGGGCTGTAAATGCGCGGCTGGATGCGTCGACTGCTTCTTGCTGCTAGCTAGTACAACCGTCGTTTGGAGCAGTTGCTAGGCCACGGGTCGCTTCTGTACATGGGAGGTGAGCGCCGATGTACGCTGGTTGGTAGAGGTGTTTGAGGTGTGTTTTGGAATTTGCTAAAACTCAACCATCAGTTGATGATGGTTGAGTTTTTTTTGACCAAGTCAACGAATTCTTTGCCGTAAGTTATGTTTTTTTTGCTGTCTTGTGCTAACTTGTCGATAGCTTGCTATTCTTTGAACTGATTGCTAACGAGGTCAAGAATGACAGACGAGTTTTTTTCTAATTTGCTGCGTTTCGCAGAGGCAGCTATGAATGCTGAGTACAGCGAGTTGCGTAAAGTTGGCCAAGTATTGGCTCGTGAGATTTCAGAGCATGATCCGCAAATGGGTCGACGATTTAAGTCTTGTTTGAACAAAAGAGGGGTTGCACTTCAAACATCTGGATATGCTGAGATGTTGCCAATCGATAGCAAATCTAGGTTGCCTTTGATAGAGGAGCAGGCGTGGCCGGATAGCCCGATTTTTCTCGATGAGAAGGGGCAAAATATTTTCCAAGATTTTTTGCGGGATGCTCAAAATTTCGATGTTCTTGCATCTAAGGGTATTGCATCGAAGTTATCACTAATGCTATCGGGTCCTCCCGGAACTGGAAAAAGTTTACTCGCAGGACATATTGCCGCCCATCTTGGGAAGCGACTTTATGTTGTAAGGTTGGATTCTGTTATATCCTCTTTGCTAGGTGATACTGCTAAAAATATTCGTAGCATTTTTGATTTTATTGCAGGTAAAAATGCAGTTCTATTTTTGGATGAGCTTGATGCAATTGCAAAAATGCGTGATGATAGGAATGAATTGGGTGAATTGAAAAGAGTCGTTAATACTGTGATACAGGGTATTGATTCATTGAATCCAAGCACGGTTTTGGTTGCGGCGACAAATCATTCACAAATGCTTGATCCGGCAATTTGGAGAAGATTTTCATACAAGCTTGAAATTAAGGTTCCCGATTGCAACTTAAGAGGCGCATTGTGGGATTATTTCCTTGGGCTGGAATCTAATGATAGTAATTTGTCCAAAGTTTTAGCTGCGTTATCCGATGGACTAAGTGGTGCAGATATTGAGTTGTATGCGCTAGCGGCTAGACGAAAGGCTGTTATCAATAATGAAGGTATCGATTTTTTGAGCCTTGCGAGAAAGATTATTTCAGAGGGGCGTGGTATTTCTGAGGAGGAGGTATTAAAGGATAAGAAAAAATTTGCGATGACTTTGATTAATGAGTACGGCTTGAAACAATCCGAGGCGGCTGAGTTGCTAGGAGTTACTAGGCAGTCTGTCTCTAATTATTTGAAATGATCTATGTCGCCTGAGCGTAATCCAATTGTAAATCCGATCTTGGTTCTTAAAAAAGAACCTCGTAGAAAAACTGTTACGGGACGAGGATTGAATGAAAAGCAAGTCGTCTCTGATCGGCTGAAAAGTCAAAGGCAAAAGCTTGGGGCAGAAATTAAGCGGATTAAGTCAGCGCCAAAAAACAAGCGTGGAAATAAAGTTCTTGTTTCTATTAAGATGTTTGGTGACTCTTTGGCTACCACATACGAGCCGGATTATTTATTTCATAAAAATATAGCCTCGACATTAGTTTCTCCAAATAGAGGTGGCTACATAGCAGAAATAAATTATGAAAATATAGATTTCCTCACAAACCGTCTTGAGAATAGTGATGATGTGAGAGCACGTGTTTTAGTTTCTCGCATAGAAGAGATATCAGAACTTATTAGTGAAAATTCTCCAATTAGGGGGAGCTCTGAAGCTAATTGGGAAAAGGCGTTAGATTTTTCTGGTGCTGGAAAAGTCTTTAATGTGTGGTTACCTCCATTTAAAGATAGTTCGGCAAGGGCTGAGGTCGTAGAAAAGTTAGAAGCATTTGCTGCATTGGGTTGTTTTTCAGGGGTGGACGAAAAAATTTCGGTTGCACGGGATGCTGGGCTAGATTCAAATTCTTTGCAGGTAATTACGAGTGCTAGTTCGAATAGTTTTAATAATTTATTAAAATCATATAGAAATGATCCTTTTGTAAATGAGCCATTGCTGATTAGATCAAAGACAGACTTTGATCTTATAGTTGCGTCTGGAAATGTATATAAAATTGAACCTGTTCGCCCCTTTGTAACTTCAGAAATTCCGAATCTTCCAGACCCAATTAGGCCGCTTGTTGACCAACAGTGGCAACCTATTGTCGGTATTGTGGACGGCGGACTTCATGCGGGAAGTTACAAGCATATGGTTGCTTGGCAGGCTCCCTCTTTAGTATCCGATGTGGATGCTGATCGCGTGCATGGTAATAGTATTACCTCCTTGGTTGTTCAAGCATCTGGATGGAATCCTCATCTTTCATTACCATCATTGATATGTCGTGTTGGTATTGCTCAAGCAATCGCTAAGATGGGTAAAGATCCGAGTTCACGGGTTAAATTTAAAAGTTACTTAGAAGAAGTCATTAAGGCTCATGCACACGACACCAAAGTTTGGAATTTTTCTTTCAATCAGCCGATTGACGGAGATGCTCCTCTTGAAATGAGTGAGCTTGGTCATTTTATTCGTAAACTTGCAAGAGAATATAAAATACTGCCGGTGATATCTATCGGTAATGTTGATGATAATAACTGCATTAGATATAATCCTCCTGCTGACTGTGAAGCAGCATTAACAGTTGGCGGCCGTCTAAGCGATGAGAAATTACCTGGAGATCATTGCCCTTCGTGCCTAGTTGGCCCAGGCCCTGACAAGTTAACTAAGCCCGAGCTGTCATGGTTTTCTTCCGTGAAAACGATCGGCGGGTCTGTTGTCACTGGAACTAGCTATGCAACGGCTTTGATGTCCTCCGTTGCTGCTCATGCATTCCACATGTTGAAAGACCCATCCCCGGATCTTGTGAAAGCACTTTTGATTAATAGTGCAGATAATATAAAATTCGATAATAAAATTGGATGGGGTTCTCCTTTTAATAAAGAGGAGTTGCCTTGGTTTTGTAAAGATGGATCGGTTACATTGATATGGAAAGATTCTATTGATGCCGGGCAATGGTATTACTGGGAAGATATACCTATACCGCCTGAATTTATTAAGGAAGGGAAGCTGAAGGGGCGAGCTGTTCTAACCGCGATATTGAATCCCAAAGTATCAGAGTTGGGTGCGGCAAATTATTTCTCTACACGACTTCAAGTTGCTCTTCAGTACAAGAATAAAAGCAACAAAGAGACAAGTCTTCTTGGTTCTATGAAGATAGAAAAAGAGGATGGGGATCATTACATGAAAGAGCAGGAGAAGTGGAATCCTGTTAGGCACCATGCTAGAGATATCTCCAACGGGCTTGAATTTTCAGGCAACTCAATGAGGCTATGCGCTCGAGTTTTTCCTCGAGATCTTTTTCAATTTGATTTGGCTAATACTCAAGATATTAAGAATTGTGAAGTTTCATTCGTATTGACTTTGAGCGCACATGATGAAGCCAATCAAGGAGATGCAATATATAACTCTCTTACAAATAGGTTGGGTAACTATGTGGAGAGTGCCGTGAATACTGTTGAAATTAATATTTCAAACAGTTAGTATTGAGGTAAAGCCGACAAGCGAATATTTATTTCCTCATACGATTTTATTTAGCTGTTGGCTGCAACACATGAGCGATTGCGGATAGATACGGTTCGCATAAGTCATTAAATTTTCATGCCAGTTACGCTGGCTTGGAAGAATTTTGGGTGGCTCATCAAGTTGGAGGAGAGGTGCCTGCACAGCCCTTGTGCGTCGTTGCCGTGCCTGTGCCCAGTAGTGCTTTGTGCAGCCTGTGAGGTTTCACACATAACCTCAAATGCAAACCTGGAATTTTTTAGGGCTTGTTAGCAACACATAGTGCCGGTGTGCTCAGGGTAGCAATCTGGTGTCAACAGGGTGTCAACGAGATAGCTGGATAGTGCCTACCTCATGCGGGGGGGAGGCGGTACAAATCGTTGATCTGCTTGATAGAGCGACATACAGCTGGCTCACGATGCGGACTCATAATCCCTTGGTCGTCGGTTCAAGTCCGCCACGCCCTACCAAGAAATAACCAATGAAAACAAGGCTCTGCGAGAAATCGTGGGGCCTTTTTTCTTGGGCGGTTGCCACCCGCTGCAGACGCCGGCCGCGGATGGCGCCGGTGGCTGCAATCGGCACAACTCCACGGCAAGCGCGGCGCAGGTCCTTGCCGATGTGGGGGCCCAGCCAGGCGGAGGCCCACTCGACGCAGCGCAAGCCCGCTCAGGCTGCCGGTGTCGCCTCCGTCGCGGCATCGCTGACCAGCGGCAGATCCCAGCGCATCGCATGCCAGGGGTGCTGGGGCTGCGTCACCCATTGCGCCACGTCTTCGGGGGTGAAGACCGTGCCCAGCACATCGCTGCGCCCGGTGGCTGTCCATTGCGCCCGGCCTTGGGCGTAGGCCTGGCCGAAGGCCTGCCAGCTGTCAAAGCACTGCTGGGCGCGCTGGGCATTGAGCATCAGCACCTGCCACTGGGTGGCATCGTCGAGCCAGCCCAGCAATCTCGCACTGCGCACAAAGAAGGTCACACGCGCGCAGGCAAAGGCCATGGCGGCACGGGCGTTGTCGTGGCGTTGAAGGCGCTGCAGGTCGAGCATGAACCAGCGCTGGCGCAGCGCATCCGGTAATTGCTGACGCACCTGCGCATCGCTGAGGTCGGTGCGCAGGCCCACGTGGTGCAAGACCATGGGGCGCAACTGCTTGGCCAGCGATTCGGTGGCGCCATCGAGGTCGCTGGCAAAGCCCCCTTGCATGGCGTGGTAGGCCATGGGGTGGGCCAGCGCCAAAGCCCAGTTGTATGCGGCGCTCCCCGCTTGGTAGCTGATGATGTCGCCACGCCGTTTGGCTGCCTTGAGGCGCTGGAAGCCGCTGCGCAGCACCCAGTAGATCAGGGCGATGACCAGCAAGACAATCATCCAGCCGTTCATGCGCGCACTCCCGTGCGGCCTGGCCGCTGTTTAGCCAGCAGCAGGGTCTGCTGCAGCGCCGGCGAGAGGTGCATGCGCTCCAGGGCTTCGTGGCCGACGGCATCCTTGCGGGCGGCCACCATCCATTGCACCAGCGGTGAGTGCAGCTCCAGCTGCGGCAGCAGACGGGGGTGCTGCTGCACCAGCCACAGCTGTTCGTCGTCGGTGCGCAGCGCCTGCACCGTGCACCACGGGGCAAGCCCGGGGTGTGCCTGCAGTAGTTCGGGGGGGCGGCGGACGATGCCCATCGCCAGGGCGTCCTCCGGCACTTCGTCGTTGAGGGGCAGGTGATTGAGCAGGTCCACCACATCGGCGGCATAACGCGCAATCGGCGGGCGGTTCTGCTTGCCCTTGATCTGCTCGATCTGCAGTGAGCCGTCGGTTTGCACATAGGCGTTGACGGTGATGCGCGGCTGGGCCGAGCCGGTGCGGTAGCTGAACAGCCGCATGCGGCCAGATTCAAGCCCTGTGGCGTAGTGCTCGCCATAGCCACCGCTGAAGCCCTGGCGGTTGGCGAACTGGCCGACGCAGTGCCCCATCATCTGGCTTTCATAGGCCATTTCCTGGCGCAGCTGCGGACTGCGGGCATCGAACTCCACAAACGTGCCATGCTGGCCACGCAGCAGCCCTTGCACGGCGTGCTGGCTGTGCGCCACCCGGCCGCTGTTTTGCTTCTTCTCGAAGGCCAGGTGCTCCAGCGTCCAGCGTGCCAGTGCCTGCGGGCAGTTGATGCGCTGCAGCTTGCCTTCCAGCGAGGTGCCTTTGCGGGTGGAGAGAAACTCCACCAGCCGCGTTTCCAGTGTGAGCACAGCCGCGCTGTCGGGCTGGATCCACCACAGCGCAGGCAGTGCTTCGCCGGCTTGCTGGCGTGCCAGCCGCTCCAATGCCCATCGCGCAGGCTCCTGCAACCCTGCCAGCTCATGCAACTGCTGGGCATCGTCAATGCGCAGGACGGCCGGCGCATCTGCCTGCAGATTGCCCACCACATGGCGGTAGAAATGGTTGGCCAGCCAGGCGGCCACTTCGTCAGCATCGCCGCGCGCGGCGCTGCGCTGCTGGATGTGCTGTTTGATGGTGGGCGCATTGATGACATCGCGCGCCTGGTAGGCGCTGGCCACGGCGGGTGCAACGGGGCGGGTCTCCATGGCTTGGCTCACCAGAACCTCCACCAGGGTCGACGGTTTGTTGTGGCGCTGCTGGACGGTGCGTCGCGCTCGGCCAGTTTGCGCTGGGCGCGCTCGATGCCGGAGAGCACCATCTGCTCCTCCTCTTCTCCATCCTCCGGGACCAGGTAGCTGTGGGCTTGCTGGTGCAGTGCCACGCACTCTTCGAGCAGCTCGGGGTAGGCCTCCAGGGCGCAGGCCAGGCGGCGCAGTGCATAGCAGTCCTTGAGGGCGATCACTTCGTCCTGGTGCTCGCGCAGGCGTGGCAGCACCAGCTCGGGACGGGTGCTGGAAAAGAAGTCCAGCAAAGACATCAGGGCCGACAGGTAGTTGCGCCGCACGCTGCGCTGGACATCCGGAGTCAGTTCGCCAAACCATTCGTCCAGGCGCTCCATCCAGATGCTGATTTCATCGTCGCGGTCGAGCCTGTAGAGCGCATAGGCCACACTGGGCAGATAGCGCGTGGGCTCGTGGCGGCTGTAGCCATGTTCCTGGGCGTAGTGCCACAGACGCTCGGCGTCTGCCACGGTCTGCGCGTCGTTGTCCATGCCCACGGAGCACCAGATCAGGCTGTTGTGGTGTTCGGCAAAGGGGCTGCTGGCCAGGCCTTTGTGGTGCAATTCGGCCGCCTCGTCGTAGCGCCCCATGAAGCGGTATTTGATGGCCAGGTTGTTGCACAGCATGGAGTACACATGCAGGTCGGCATCGTGGTGGCGGCCCTCGCCGGTGGCCCAGAAGTGCTCAAAGCGTCGCAGGCCTTCTTCGTAATAGCGCACGACCAGCGGCTCGCGGGTGGCCTGTGCGGGCACTTTCTTCTTGCCGCCCATCAGCGGGGCCAGGTCGTCGGCATCGTCCAGCACCACACCGGCGGCGTAACACCAGTGTGCGCCTTCTGCGGTGGGGAAGGGGCGCGCCAGCGCCTCCTCCAGCGGCAGCGCGGCAAAACGCGCCGCCCAGAGTGCGGACAGCTTGTTGCCGTCGGCCATCTCGGGGTGCTGGCCCACGCCGATTTCCAGCAAGGGCAGGGCCTGCTCCAGCTGGCGCTGCTTGGCCAGGCGCATGCCTTCGATCAGCGCCAGCACCGGATGCTGGGGCTGTGCGGCACGCACCCTGTCCAGGTAGAAGTTGGCCGGGTGCGGTGCCCGGGTTTGCTGGGCCAGCAGGCGGCGGACGTCTTCATCGGTCTGGCTGATGGCCAGCACCAGCGCCCAGGTGGTGGCATGGGCAGGGTCGCCGGGGAACTGCTGCTTGGCCAGATTGAAGGCGGCGACGGCCGAGCCCGGGCGGGCGTGGAGCACGCTCTCCAGCGCCAGATCGGCGGCCTCCTGCATGCGGCCGGCTTGTACCAACCAGCCCAGAGACAGGGCGCTGAAGGCATCCGTGTTGTCATCGGTCAGGCTGACGCGGCCCTTGGGCGCCAGCTGCAACGCAGCGTCCAGTTGCCCGGCCTGGGCACAGGCCTGCGCTTGCAGGCGGGTGATCTTGACCTGGCGGTGGGCCTGCACCGCCTGGGAGGGCGGGGGGCTCTCCAGTTGTGCCAACTTGTGCTCGCAATCCATGAGCAGGGCTGGCAGGCTGTGCGGGGCCAAATGCAAGACATGTTCCGCCAGCGTCATCCAGCGGTCAAAGTCCACATGCTGGTCGGCGGGGGCATCGCGCAAGGTGTGGATGGCGCTTTGCACCAGGGCCGGCACCTCGGCGTGGCGCCCCGCCTTGTGCCGGTAGTCGGCTGTGCGCACCAGCAGCAAGGCGTCGAGGTAGGCGGCATCTTCGGCCAGCTCCGGGTTGCAACGCTCTTGCGCGCGTTGCAGCGGGAGCGCATCTGCCACGGCCTCCCACGCGTGCAACTGGTGGGCGAGCCAGTTCCAGCTCTGCCAATACCGGTCGTCGTCACTCTCACGGAAGCGCGCGTCGATCGCCTGGGCCGTCGGGGGCAGCAAGGCGCGGGCGGCGTCGGGGTCAAACCCCATGCGGCTGTGAATGTCGCTGAGGTTGAGCCGGATGGTCGCTTCCGCGCGGGCGTGGCCTTCCGTGGCCAGTACGCGCTCGCGGTGCTGCTGCAGAGCCGCGTTGGCCGTGGCAGGCTGCTCCAGCTTTAACCAAAAGTCGTGCAGCAGCTCCAGTTCATCGGCACTGGCGGGTGCTAAAGGTTGTTGGTTCAGCAGCTCGGCCGCTGCGGCCATCCGCTCTTGGGGATGGATGGTGGTGTGGCGGTCTTCGCCATAGTCGTGGAGCAGGTCTCGGGCTTGATCGAGCAACGCGTAGAGGGCTTCGCCCTGAAGTGCGTCAGTGGGGGTCATGGTGTCCAAAGGGCAATCTGTCGGCGTGGGGTCGGTGCCGGTGCACGGTCTGGGGTCGGACTGGGTGGATGGTCCCGCTTTCCCTGGGTGGCGCTTGGTCGCGCGGCATCGCATGCCCCGCACTCTATCGGAGACTGGCCCTATGCAGACCGAATCGACGCGGATTGGTGACCTACCGCATCTGGGTGATGGCTGCGGGGGAATGCATGCGTGGGCCTGGTGCATGTGGGCCTGGGGCTGAGCCCCTGCTGGCCATGGTGCTTACGGCAGGGCGCGCGGGCGCCGTGGAACTTCGGCGCTACTGTGTGCTCTGAACCAGGGCTTGTGAACCTTATTCAAGGATATGACTATGCTGATTCAGACTGGCGCTTCGGGTTTTACCCACCCGCATGGCAGCGAGATCACCCCGGAAGGCGTGTACCTGCGCCGGCGCGAATTGCTGCAGTGGGCCGCCCTGGGCGGTATGGGCGTGGCGTCGGGAGCCGCCTTTGCCAAGACGGACACACCGGACGCTCTGGCGCCCTTGCGCGCGCTGCCCTCCAGCGTGCCGGGGGCGCTGGCCCTGGACAAGCAGACCCCGTTTGCCGATGCCTCCAGCTACAACAACTTCTATGAGTTCGGCCTGGACAAGGGGGACCCGGTGCGCAACGCGCAGGCGCTGCCCACCCGGCCGTGGACGGTGCGTGTGGAAGGGCTGGTCCAGCAGCCCAAGACCTTCGATCTGGATGCGCTGCGCAAGCTCAGCGCCCTGGAGGAACGCATCTACCGCCTGCGCTGCGTGGAAGGCTGGTCCATGGTGATTCCCTGGATCGGCTATTCGCTGTCCAAGCTGCTGGCCGAGGTGCAGCCCCTGGGCAGCGCCAAGTATGTGGAGTTTGTCACGCTGGCCGATCCCAAGGTGATGCCGGGGTTGCGTCGCTCGGTGCTGGACTGGCCCTACACCGAGGGGCTGCGCATGGACGAGGCCATGCACCCGCTGACCCTGCTGACCCTGGGCATGTACGGCCACGAGCTGCCCAAGCAGAACGGGGCCCCGGTGCGCGTGGTGGTGCCCTGGAAGTACGGTTTCAAGAGCGCCAAAAGCATCGTCACCATCCGCCTGGTCGAGCGGGAGCCGGGCACCGCCTGGAACAAGGCGGCGCGCAACGAATATGGCTTTTACTCCAACGTCAACCCGGATGTGCCGCATCCGCGCTGGAGCCAGGCCACCGAGCGGCGCATTGGCGAGGGCGGCCTGTTCGCCCCCAAGCGCAAGACCCAGCTGTTCAACGGCTATGAGGCCCAGGTGGGGCAGCTGTATGCGGGCATGGACCTGCGCAAGCACTTCTGACGGGGCGCGATGTCGTTGTCACTGAAAGGTCTGCAGCGCGTGGCGCTGCATCTGCTGTGCCTGGTGCCGGTGCTGTGGCTGTTCACTCTGGCGGCCACCGACGGTCTGGGGGCCAACCCGGCCGAGGCCCTACTGCGCGACCTGGGCCTGTGGGCCCTGCGTTTCGTGTGCCTGGCGCTGGCCGTCACGCCGCTGCGCGTGTGGCTGGGCTGGACCCGGCTGGCGGCTTACCGGCGCATGCTGGGGCTGTATGCCTTCTTCTACGGCAGCCTGCACTGGCTGTGCTACCTGCTGCTGGACATGGGGCTGGACTGGGCGGCGGTGCTGGAGGACCTGGCCAAGCGGCCCTTCATCCTGGTGGGCACCCTCGCCTGGGCGATTTTGCTGGTGCTGGCCGTCACGTCCATCCCGCGGCTCATCCGTCGCATGGGGGGCAAGCGCTGGCAGGCCCTGCACCGCGCGGTCTATGCGGCGGCGGCGCTGGCCGTGCTGCACTTCTGGTGGATGCGTGCCGGCAAGAACAACCTGGCCGAGGTGGGCGTCTACCTGGCCATCGTGGCCGCGCTGCTGCTGGCGCGCGTGCTGCACCGCTACACCAAGGGGCGGCGCATCGGTCCCCCCGGGCAGCCGGCGCGCTGACGCCTGGACCGGCCCTGTGGGCCGGCCGGGCGCACCTGCTCAGGCCTGGATCAGGACTTCGCCGCGCAGGGTGTAGGTCATGGCCTCGGTGATCTTGACGTCGACCAGCTGCCCGATCAGGCGTTCCTGGCCGGGGAAGTTGACCACGCGGTTGCACTCGGTGCGGCCCATCAGCTCGCCGTTGTCGCGCTTGCTGAAGCCTTCGACCAGCAGCTTTTGCACGGTGCCCACGCGCTCCAGGCTGATGTCCTTGATGTTCTGGTTGATCACGGCCTGCAGCTCCTGCAGGCGGCGCAGCTTCACTTCGTGCGGCGTGTCATCGTGCAGGTTGGCCGCGGGCGTTCCGGGGCGGGGGCTGAAGATGAAGCTGAACGAGTTGTCAAAACGCACGTCGTGGATCAGCTTCATCATCTTCTGGAAGTCATCCTCGGTCTCGCCGGGGAAGCCGACGATGAAGTCGCTGCTCATCGCCAGGTCGGGGCGGATGGCGCGCAGCTTGCGCACCGTGCTCTTGTATTCCATAGCGGTATACCCGCGCTTCATGGCCATCAGGATCTTGTCGCTGCCGTGCTGCACGGGCAGGTGCAGGTGGCTGACCAGTTGGGGGATCTTGGCGTAGGCTTCGATCAGGCGCGGAGTGAACTCGTTGGGGTGGCTGGTGGTGTAGCGGATGCGCTCGATGCCGGGGATCTCGGCCACGTATTCCAGCAGCAGGGCAAAATCGCAGATCTCGGCCGTATCGCCCATCTTGCCCTGGTAGGCATTCACGTTCTGGCCCAGCAGTGTGACTTCCTTCACACCCTGGTCGGCCAGGCCGGCCACTTCCACCAGCACGTCTTCGAAGGGGCGGCTGACTTCCTCGCCGCGCGTGTAGGGCACCACGCAGTAGCTGCAGTACTTGGAGCAGCCTTCCATGATGGACACAAAGGCAGAAGCACCTTCCACGCGCGCGGGCGGCAGGTGGTCGAACTTCTCGATCTCGGGGAAGCTGATGTCCACCTGCGGCTTGGCCTTGGCGGCGCGGGCATTCAGCAGCTCGGGCAGGCGGTGCAGGGTCTGGGGTCCGAAGACCACGTCCACATAGGGCGCGCGCTTGATGATTTCGTCGCCTTCCTGGCTGGCCACGCAGCCGCCGACGCCGATGAGCACGCCCTTTTCCTTCAGGTGCTTGACGCGGCCCAGGTCGGAGAACACCTTCTCCTGCGCCTTCTCGCGCACCGAGCAGGTGTTGAACAGGATCAGGTCGGCCTCGTCCATGTTCTGCGTGGGCTCGTAACCCTGGGCGGCGCCCAGCACGTCGGCCATCTTGTCCGAGTCGTACTCGTTCATCTGGCAGCCGAAGGTTTTGATAAAGACTTTTTTGCTCATCGGGGTCGCAACACAGCCGTCGTGGTGGCAGCTGGTTTTCCAAGTAAAAACGGCCGCCCGGGCAAGCAGGGCGGGCGCAACAGGTCTAAAAAGGGTAGCGTTGAAACGCGGCCAGAGGCGGTCGCCGCGTCAGCGCTTGACCGAATAGTGGGCGAGTTCCTCGGGGGTGAGGATCCACGCCGTCAGCAGCCACTGGGTGCTGGCTTCCTTGACATAGGCCACCCGCAGCTCCTGGTTGAGCACGGTGTGGGCAAAGATCAGCTTGTTGTCGGCGCTGAACAGGCGAAAGCCCGGTGCGGTGCGGATGGGCTGGCCATTGATCTGCGCGTTGGGCACCTGGTCGATGCGCAGCACCCCCACCAGCGCGGTACTGGGGAAGGTGCGCAGGCCGGGGTGGGGCACCGGCTTGATGGTTTGTACGGCAGGCAAGGTGCTGGGGGCTTCTTGGGCCGCGCAGGTGGCGGCCACCGCCAGCAGGGGCGCGGCCATCCAGGAAGCAAGCGAGCAGCGGTTCATGGTGTTCATCCAGGGGCTGACAGACTGCGGCATTCTAAAGAAAACTCCACGCCAGCGAAGCGCGCTCAGATATGGCCGGGCGGGCTGCCGCGGTGGCGGCCGCGCGCATCAGTCCCGCGGCTCCTCCGGGCGGTCGGCGAAGCGTTTGGACAGCACGGCGCAGACCAGCAGCTGGATCTGG
This sequence comes from Comamonas sp. CAH-2, assembly GCF_009668305.1. Taxonomy (NCBI): domain Bacteria; kingdom Pseudomonadati; phylum Pseudomonadota; class Betaproteobacteria; order Burkholderiales; family Comamonadaceae; genus Comamonas; species Comamonas sp. CAH-2. The sequence continues at coordinate 95,334 of NZ_VSWF01000004.1, read as the reverse complement.
TGGAACAGCATGATGGGCAGCAGCAGCGTGCCCATGGCACCGCCCACGAACAGCACCTGGGCCATGGGTACGCCCGTGGCCAGGCTTTTCTTGGAGCCACAGAACAGGATGGTGATGCGGTCGGGCAGGTCAAAGCCCAGGCGGCGGCCCAGCCACCAGGTCGTGCCCAGCACCAGGGCCAGCAGCACGCAGCAGGCCACGGCCAGTGCCAGGATCTGCTGCAGCGGCAGCTGCGACCACAGGCCTTCGACCACGGCGCTGCTGAAGGCCGTGTAGACCACCAGGTAGATCGAGGTCTGGTCCACATGCTTGAGCCAGGCCTTGTTGCGGTCCACCCAGGCCCCGATCCAGCGGCGCGCCAGCTGGCCCAGCACAAACGGCAGCAGCAGCTGCAGCATGATCTTGAGCACGGCATCGCCGAACGGCAGGCTCTGTGCGCTCTGGCCCAGCATCAGCAGCACCAGCAGGGGCGTGATGAAGATGCCCATCAGGCTGGAGGTGGCGGCCGAGCAGATGGCGGCCGGGATGTTGCCGCGTGCGATCGAGGTGAAGGCGATGGACGACTGCACGGTCGAGGGCAGGGCGCTGAGGTAGAGCATGCCGCGGAACAGCTCCGGCCCCAGCAGGGGCAGCAGCACGGGCTTGAGCGCGTAGGTCAGCAGCGGGAACAGCAGGAAGGTGCAGGCGAACACCAGCGAATGCAGGCGCCAGTGGCCCATGCCCTTGACGATGGCCTGCAGCGACAGCTTGGCGCCGTGCAGGAAGAACAGCAGGGCGATCGCCAGGTTGGTCACCGTGGTGGCATAGCCGGCATAGACGCCGCGCACGGGCAGGACGCTGGCCAGCAGGAGCATGGCCAGCAGGATGAGCATGAAGTTGTCGGGCAGGAAACGGGGGCGTCGCATGGCAGGGGCGGGGCAAACGTGGCCGCCACCGACGGCGGCCAACAGGGGGTGGGAACAGGGGCAAACCACGGCGGCCGGGCCGCGCTGGCCTGCACTCTAGTACGCTGGCGACTTTCCTGCTAACGACATCAGGCGCATGGATATCGCTGAAACGACAAAACGCCGGGATCTGGCCTCGCGCCCCGTGCCTGTGCTGGCCCGGCTGCCGCGGCCGGTGTATGCGCGTGCCGAGCAGATGCAGCGCAAGGCCGCCACCGTGGCCCATGCCCATGACTGGGTGCAGTTCTCCTATGCCAGCCGTGGTGTGCTGCAGGTGCAGACGCACCAGGGCCTGTTCATTGCGCCGCCGCAGTGGGCCATTCTGATCCCGCCGCACTGCGTGCACAGCGTGGTCAATGCGCCGCACACCCAGATCCGCAGCCTTTACATCGAGACCGGGGCCATGCCGGGCCTGGGCACGGACTGCGTGGTGCTGGAGGTCTCGGACCTGCTGCGCGAGATGATCCGCCACTTCGCCACCCTGCCGGTGGAGTACGCCCAGGAGGGCGCCGAGGGGCGGTTCGTGCAGGCCCTGCTGGACCAGATCCATGCCGCACCACCGGCCGCGCTGCGCCTGCCCTGGCCCGAGGACGAGCGCCTGCGCGCCTGGTGCCGCCACCTGCTGGACGTGCCCGAGGCGCCGCTGCAGCTGGGGGCCTGGAGCCGGGCCCTGGGCGTGTCCGAGCGCACCCTGGGCCGGCTGTTCCAGAAGCAGACGCAGATGAGCTTTCGCCAATGGCGCCAGCGCGCGCGCCTGCTGGCCGCCCTGCCGCAGCTGCAGGACCAGCAGAGCGTGACCGAGGTGGCCCTGACCTGCGGCTACGACTCGACCTCGGCCTTCATCGCCGCATTTCGCCAGCTGTTCGGACGCACGCCCGGCCAGTTCCTGCGCACCCGCGCTGCGGCCTCCTCCTTGTCCTGAAGGGGTGTTTGCGCAGGGGGGGGGCTGTGGGCGGTGCAGGGGCTGGGCGACCAGTCCAAACCGACGGTAGGGACGCGCTCCCTCGGCTATCGCCCGGATCGGCACGGTGTGCCGCAACTGTGGAACCGGGGCCATCGTGTGCTGGGGGGCCCCGTTTCACTCGCGCGTGGCTGGCGCCGGCGATGGTCCGTGGCCAGCCTGCAGCACGGGTCGGGCGTGGCGTCGCTGGGCTGTTCGGCGTGGCTGCGGGTTCTGCTGTGGCTGTTCGGGGGGATCAACGCGGCGGTGTTCAGGCCGACTGCGCGCCGGGTGCGTAAAGCACGGCCTGGGGTGAGCGGCACAGGCCCCAGAAGCGCAGGCCGGTCAGTTCGGCCATGCGCACGCCCATGGCCGTGGGTGCCGAGATGGTGGCCAGTGCACCCACGCCCAGCTTGGCGCATTTGCGCACCAGTTCATGGCTGCCGCGGCTGGAGAGGACGACAAACCCGGGTTCGCTCAGGCGCCCGGTGCGGGCCAGCCGGCCCAGCAGCTTGTCGAGGGCGTTGTGGCGGCCCACGTCTTCCAGCACCTCGTGCACCTGGCCGTCCAGCGTGGCCCAGCCCGCGGCGTGGATGGCGCCGGCCTGGGCGTTGAGCACCTGCCGGGGCGGCAGGTTGGCGATCGCCTGCAGCACGGTGGGCAGGTCCACCCGGGCCACCCAGTCGCGCGCCGGCAGGGCGTCGAACGACAGGTCCAGCGCGGCGAAGCTTTCCACGCCGCAGACGCCGCAGCCGGTGCGCCCGCTCATGCTGCGGCGGTGGTCCTTGAGGCGGGCGAAGCAGCGCGAGGCGATCTCCAGCTGCACTTCCATGCCGTCCATGCCGGCGGGCAGGCCGGCGGCGGCCGCGGCCACGGGCTGGACGTCCACGCCGTAGCAATCGGTGGCGCTGTCGATGATGCCTTCGCTGAGCGCAAAGCCGATGGCGAAATCCTCCAGGTCCAGCGGCGTGCCCATCATCACCGCGTGGGCGATGCCGTTGAAGACCAGGGCAATCGGCACTTCGTTGGCCAGCACCCGGTCCTGGGCCAGCACGCCACGTTCGGCATGGTGCAGCTGCACGGCCTGGGTGTGCAGCGCGGGGACGGCGGTGGGCGGGGCGGGGGCCAGCGTGCAGGCGGTGGCGGCAGGCAGTGTCATGCGGCGATTATCCCTGCCGTGGTGGAACCATCGCTGCCGCGTGGGTTGTCCCGTCCATTTGATCAAAAAAAGGAGCTGTCAGCGCTCGATTTTCAAGGTTTTCAGCACGAAAGTATGCGGAAATCCAGGTGCATTGAGCGCGCACTGCTCCTTGTATCGCAGGGCGGTTGGGGTCTGTGCTGGCCTCCGTCCGGTAGGCGCTGCAGCGGCTGCATCTGCATCTGCATCTGCATCTGCAAGTCGCCTTGGTGCGCGGCAGGGTGGCCAGGGCCACAAAGCCCGGGGATGCCGCGGCGGCACGGGCGCTGTACAGCGTGACGCACGGTCCTGTGCCGTGGCGCATCGTGCGTTGTTGTCTGCAAGCGCGCTCCCATGAGCACCGCGGGCGTGGGATTGGCAGGCCATGCATGGAGTGCGCGCACAGCGGGTGAGTCGGGGCAGCATGGCCCGGCACGCGCTGCCCCGACCTGGATGACGGCCCGCACATTGCCGGACCACCTGGGCGATGCCGCATGTGGTGGTGGGCGAATGGCCAGCCAGTACCCCATCGTGTGCGGGGCGTTGGTTCACCAGGCGAGGCCACGCAGGGGGAGGGGGCCCTCACCCTCACACCATCTGACTTGGCATTCGGGCCACAAGCGGGCGCATCCAGTACCAGGCCCAGGTTCAGGGTCGGTGCAGTGCGGGTGTCCACATGGTGGTCAATCACCGCCATCACTGCCCTAGGGGGATCGGCATGCTCGATATTGGCGCCAGCGGCATGCCGCTCAGTCCAGCAATGCCACGCTTTTGACCTGGATGAACAGCGACTGCCCGGTTTCGAGGTGAAGCTGCTGCGCCGAGTATTGGCTGATGCGCGCCAGCAGCTGGGTGTGGCCGGTGCGCACCGCCACCATGGCGTAGCCCGGCGTGTCCTCGCGCACCGACTGCACGGTGGCTGCCAGGGTGTTGAGGATGCTGCTGTGCTGGGGGGGGTGCAGGCACAGGCTGACATCGCGGGCCTGGATGCGCAGGCGGCGTTGGCTGCCCACCACGGGCGGCTGCGGGGTGATCAGCCGCAGGTGGCCGCCGGCGAAGGCCAGCGTGCTCAGGTGGGTGGCGGCATCGTGCGCCAGGACCCGGGCATCGATCACGGCCGTGGCGGTGTCGCCCTGGGACAGCGGCAGGTCCAGGCGCGCTAGCATGGTCGCCGTCGCACCCTGGGCCAGCACGCGGCCAGCGCGCAGCAGCACCAGGTGGCTGGCCAGGCGCGCCACCTCGTCCAGCGCATGGCTGACGTAGAGCACGGGAATGTCCAGGTGGGCCTGCAGGCGGTCCAGGTAGGGCAGGACTTCGGCCTTGCGTTCGGCGTCCAGGGCGGACAGGGGTTCGTCCATCAGCAGCATCTGCGGGCTGGTGGCCAGGGCGCGGGCAATGGCCACGCGCTGGCGCTCGCCGCCGGACAGGGTGGCCGGCTGGCGGCCCAGCAGCTGCGCAATGCCCAGCAGCTCCAGCAGTTGTTCCAGCGCGATACGCTGGCGCGCCGCCGGGGTGCGGCGCAGGCCGTAATGGATGTTGTCGTGCACGCTCAGGTGCGGGAACAGGCTGGCCTCCTGGAACACATAGCCCAGGCCGCGCCGGTGCGTGGGCAGCCAGCAGCGGCTGGCATCGTCCTGCCAGACATGACCGTTGACGCGCACCTGGCCCTGGGCACGTTCCAGCCCGGCGATGCTGCGCAGGCAGGTGGTCTTGCCGCAGCCCGAGGGGCCGAACAGCGCGGTAATGCCCTGGCCGGGCAGTTGCAGATCGATGTCGAGCACAAAGTCGGCGCGTTGCAGCTGCAGGCGGGCGGAGATCACACGGTCATTCATGGGGCAGGCCAGGGTTACAGGGGGGAGCTGTGGCGGTGCGCGCGCGGTTGCAGCCAGTGCAGCAGCACCAGCACCACGAAGGCAAAGACCACCATGCCGCCCGCCAGCCAGTGGGCCTGGGCGTATTCCAGGGCTTCCACGTGGTCGTAGATCTGCACGGACACCACGCGGGTCACGCCCGGGATGTTGCCGCCGATCATCAGCACCACGCCGAACTCGCCCACGGTGTGCGCAAAGCTGAGCACGGCGGCGGTGATGAAGCCGGGGCGCGCCAGGGGCAGCACCACGCTGAAGAAGGTGTCCAGCTTGCTGGCGCCCAGGGTGGCGGCCACTTCCAGCGGGCGCTGGCCCAGGCTTTCAAAGGCCCGCTGCAGCGGCTGCACGGCAAACGGCAGCGAGTAGATCAGCGAGCCGACCACCAGGCCTGCGAAGGTGAAGGGCAGCCGCCCCAGCCCCAGCCATTGCGTGAACTGCCCGACGGGACCGTTGGGCCCCATGGTGACCAGCAGGTAAAAGCCGATCACGGTCGGCGGCAGCACCAGGGGCAGGGCCACGACGGCGCTGATCGGCCCCTTCCAGCGCGAAGACGTGTGGGCCAGCCACCAGGCCAGCGGGGTGCACAGCACGAGCAGCAGCACGGTGGTGACGCTGGCCAGTTTCAGGGTGAGGGCGATGGCGGCCCAGTCTTCGGTGGAGAGCATGCCCAAAGGGGGTGGTGAAAAAGTGAGCTGCTTGCGCAGCTAAAACAAGCACTTCAGCATCCAAACATGCGGAAGTGCTCAGAAACGGCGCGCTGCCTGTTTCAGAAAGCGTAGCCGTACGAGGTGATGATGGCGCGTGCCTTGTCGCCGCGGAGGTAGTCCATCAGCGCCTTGGCGGCGGCGTTGTCTTTGGCCGTGTTCAGCACAATGGCATCTTGGCGGATGGGTTCGTGCATGCTGGACGGCACCAGCCAGGCCGAGCCGGACTTGATTTTGCCGTCTTCCATCACCTGCGACAGGGCCACGAAGCCCAGCTCGGCATTGCCGGTGGCGGCGAACTGGTAGGTCTGGCCGATGTTTTCACCCTGCACGAACTTGGGCTTGATCTGCTCCAGCAGGCCCAACTGGGTCAGCGTCTGCTCCGCGGCCAGGCCGTAGGGCGCCAGCTTGGGGTTGGCAATCGCCACGTGCTGGAACTTGCCGGTCTTGAGCACCGCGCCCTGGGCGTCGACGTAGCCGTCCTGCTTGCTCCACAGCACCAGCTTGCCCACGGCATAGGTGAAGCGCGAGTCGGCCACGCCCTTGCCCTCGCTGGCGATCTTGGCGGGGGTGGTGTCATCGGCGGCCAGCAGCACGCCAAACGGCGCGCCGTTGCTGATCTGCGCATAGAACTTGCCGGTGGCACCGAACGACAGCTCGGCCTTGTGGCCGGTGTCCTTGGCGAATTCCGCGGCAATCTTCTGCATCGGGGCGGTGAAGTTGGCCGCCACGGCCACCGACACGGTATCGGCATGGGCGGCGCCCGCCAGCAGGGCGGTCAGGATCAGGCTGCGGCGCAGGGTGGGCAGGGTGAACATGGATCGCTATTCCTTTTGTGAATAGCGAAAGTATAGCCATGCTGTGCCGGTACGGTGGGCAATTGGCGGCATGATGCGCGCATGTCCCAGTCTTCGAACGATTCTTCCGCAGCGCCCGTCTGGATGCAGGCGCTGGGCCACCCGCAAACCGACCGCCGCCTGGAGGTGCTGCGCGGCATTGCGCGCAGTGGCTCCATCTCGCAGTCGGCCCGCGATGTGGGCGTCAGCTACAAGGCCGCCTGGCAGGCGATCGACACGCTGACCAACCTGGCGGGCGTGGCCCTGGTGGAAAAATCCGTTGGCGGCGCGGGCGGTGGCGGGGCCCGGCTGACGGCGGCCGGGCAGGAGTTGCTGACGGCCGCCGATGCCCTGGCTCAGGTGCGCGGCTCGGTCATGCAGCAGCTGCGGGCACCGGTGGCGGTGCAGCGCCTGGGCGTGCAGACCAGCATGCGCAACCAGTGGCCCTGCGTGGTGCAGCAGGTGCAGGTGGCCGGGCCGCTGGCCCTGGTGCAACTGCGCAGCCAGCACGCCGAACTGGAGCTGACGGCGCGCATCACGGCCGAAAGCGCCCAACTGCTGGGCCTGCAGGCCGGATTGCCCGTGCTGGCCTTGTGCAAGGCCACGGCCGTGCTGGTGCAGCCCTGGCAGCTGGCCGCGCAGACCGGACCGGTACCGAATGCCTGGAGCGGCAAGGTCAAGCGGGTGGCCATCGGGGCGATCGGCGATGAGGTGGCGGTGCAGACCGCCGCCGGGGTGCAACTGGTCGGCTTTGCCGCTGCGGGCAGTGGCTTGCGCGTTGGGCGCAAGGTGGTGGTGCAGGTACCGGAGTCGTCCGTGGTGCTGGCGCTGCTGGCGTGAGCCGCTGGACTGCCGCGTCGTTGACGCAGGTCAAGCTGGCCGTGCATGAAGCCGTTGATAGTTGCTAATCGTTAAAAAATCGGGCGTTGCCAAGGTTATCGGATGGGGCGCAGCATCGGTTTGCGTGGCTTTTTGCCACAATAGGCCCCTGAACGAAGTGGTTATGGCCTGCGCATGCGGCAGGCAGAACGGAAAGACACAGCGCAGTGAGTATTTTTGACCGGTTGATTTCGACATTGACAGGGGCGGAAGACAAGCCCGCACCAGCCCCCGCGCCGACCCGGGCCACCAGCTCGCAGGAGGAGGAGCCGCGTCGCCGCTTCATGGGCCGCGATGGCCTGGCCGACGAGTCGGAGCCGGCGGTCGTCGAAAAGGGCTTGGAGCATGCACCGGCCGAATTCTGGGTGCACATCCAGCCCGCCACCCAGCGCCTGCTGCTGGTGCCCGATCTCGGGGTGGCCGAGGGCGAAGAGTTCACCGCCCGCATGATGGCCGACCTGCAGCGTGCCGGCTGGTGCGAGGAAGTGGCCTACCACGCGGGCTATGACCAGTACTGGAAGATGCCTTCGCAGGAGTCCATCTTGCGTGCGCCTTCGCTCTACCACATCCCCACACCGCTGCTCAACCGCATGAAGATGGAGACCAAGCTGGTCAAGCAGGGCGAGCCACGGGGCTTCTGGATGCGGGTGCGCATGCGCTCGGCGGAGGAGCTGTCCGCGGGGGGCGAGCACCCTGCGGTCTGAGTCCGCGGACTGGCATCCACATACGGCGCCTTGGCAGGCGCCTTTTTTACGCCCGGTGTGCGGGGCTCAACGAATGCTGCCCACCACTGGCAGCCCTCGCAGCAGTGGCCAGCCGGTGCGCTCGACGAAAGCGGCGTAATCCATGGGGCGGGTGATCCGTGCGTCGGCCCGGTTGGGCAGCACATAGGCCCAGGCGCGCTGCTGGCTTTCGTCGTACACCAGCTTGAACAGGTGGCTGGGAATCCACACGGCATTGCGCCCCAGCGTCTGCGTCGGCCCCTCGTGCAGGCTGCCGGTGAACACATAGACATTGCCCGCCGTGCGCAGCGCGTACTTGCGCACATCGGCTTCCAGCTTGGCCCACAACCTGCGGTTGTGCGTCGGGTCCTGGGGCACCATGTTGCTCAGCGCAAACGACTGGGCCATGGCCTGGGCATCTGGCTGGTTGGCCGCTGCGGCCAGGTGGCCACGGTCATACCCACTGCCCTGGTAGTCGGACAGGTCGGCGCGCCAGGGTGAAGGAATGCGGGTGTCGGCGTAGAACGCGTCGGTGCGTACCAGCCCGGTGGCGTGCTGCAGGCGTTGGCGGTTGAGTTTTTCCACCACCACCAGGGGCGTCTTGGTCAGGCCCGAATAGAGCACGGCAAACGCATCGGCGCACAGGGCCAAGGGCGCCCACTGGGTGCTGGTATCCACCACGTGCAAGGGACGTTGTGCCGGGAACTGGTCGGCGCAGTCGGCAAAGTCACCGCTGCGCGTGGTGGCAGGCTCTGCGGCTGGCGCCTGGGGATGTGTGTCCTCGGTGCGCGCGCGCAGCCAGTGCGTGGTGGCCTCGCCCAGGGCCGCGCTGACTGAATTCCCCAGCTGACGCACTTCGGTGCGCAGCAGGTCCAGCCCCTGCCGTGCCGCGGTGCTGAGCATGTGCTCGGGCGGCTCCAGCAGCAGGTTCAGGGGCTGGATGGGGTGGCTCAGCACGGCATTGCCCAGGATGGCCCCCCAGACAAAGCAGGCCATGCGGCTGGTCAGGCGCTGGCGCCATGCACGCAGCCAGGAGAGAGGGGCAAAGATTTTCTTTTTACGCGTCGCCATGGGCCGGCACATGCCCAGGCAAGAAAGTTTGCTTGTACATCGATAGCATGCAGCCCATCATTCTAGGGCCGGTCTGCTATATTTTTCGATAAAAACTGTATGCAAATACAGTGATTTGAGAGCGCAATCTGCCGCATCCCACAGGAAAAAGACCGTTTTTCGGATTTGTGCCGCCAAAACCTGCCTATAATCACGGCTTCAGCGGCTGTAGCTCAGCTGGATAGAGTACTTGGCTACGAACCAAGGGGTCGTGGGTTCGATTCCTGCCAGCCGCACCAAAACGACAAGCCTCAGAACTGCAAAGTTCTGAGGCTTTTTCGTTGGTGCCGAGAAAATTGTTTTGCACGCCTGGTGCTGGCTTTGGCCTGCGCCGCGCAGGCGCCAAGACTACGAGGTGGCTGGCGGTTGCCTCAGCAGACGGTTTGCGCTTCTGCGGCATGGGTGCGTGGTCCAGCCCATCCGGTCAGCGCGTGGCAGAGACTGCGCGTGGACGACGGAGGCCTTGCAACGGCTGCCACTGTCTAAGGACGTTGGCGTTTTCTCGGTGCGACCCGTGACTGGGCGAAGGTCATTCTGCCTCTACGCCCCCTGACAACCCTGCGAGGCAGTCGCAGTACGCTGCAGCCTTTGGCGCCGGTTGGTGCTCCCAACCTTCTACCCCAGGGCGGGTTGAGGGCCATCCAACGATGGAGTGACCAGTGCACCGCGCTGCTGCACGTCGCACTGAAGTCTTTGGGGGCCATGAATGGCACAACAGACCTTCGCAGGCCGTGCGATGGGACGCCGTGCTGGCATGACTGAATGCGGTGGGGCCGCGTTCCTCAGCCCCGCCGCCACAGCCATGGCGCAGGGCCTCAGGCCTGGCTGGCTTCCTGCAAGACGTGTAGGGCGTGCACGACGTCATCGCTGCTGATGGCGTCTGCCAGCTGGACCGCCGTGCCCAGCGCTGCCAGGGCCGTGGCGCCCTGTTGCTGCAATTGTGCAATCGTCTGGCCCGCGACCTTGGGCTGGTCAAAGCCGGTGCTTTGCAGCAGCAGGCGGCCATCGGCAGCCAGGAACTTGAAATAGAACTTGCCGTCTTTCTCGCGGTACTGCTTGAAACTGGGCAGGGCCGCCTTCGCCGCCTTGGCCTGCTTGGCGCCGGTGTTCTGGGTGGCCAGGCTGCGCAGGCCGACGGCCGCGCGCAGGGTGGCGATCAGCGGGCGGCTCAGCGCGCGGGCGCGCTCGGCACCGATCTGCAGGGCCGCTTCCACCTTTTCGGGGTGGGCCATCAGGTCGTCGTAGCGCGCGCGCATGGGCGCCAGCTCGGCATCGATGCGCTCAAACAGCATCTGCTTGGCATCGCCCCAGCCAATACCTTCGGCAAAGGCCTGGCGCATGGCGGCGGTGTCCTCGGGGGTGGAAAAGGCCTGGTAGAGCTGGAACAGCGCTGAGCCTTCGGTGTCCTTGGGTTCGCCGGGGGCGCGCGAATCGGTGACGATGCTGCCGATCAGCTTCTTGAGCTGCTCGCGCGGCGCAAACAGCGGGATGGTGTTGTCGTAGCTCTTGCTCATCTTGCGGCCATCCAGGCCGGGCAAGGTGGCCACGCTTTCCTCGATGGCGGCTTCGGGCAGCACGAAGTGCTCGCCGTACAGGTGGTTGAAGCTGGAGGCCATGTCGCGCGCCATCTCGATGTGCTGGATCTGGTCGCGGCCCACGGGCACCTTGTGGGCGTTGAACATCAGGATGTCGGCCGCCATCAGCACGGGGTACATGAACAGGCCGGCCGTCACGCCATCGTCCAGGTCCTTGCCGGCTTCGGCATTCTTGTCCTGGGACGCCTTGTAGGCGTGGGCGCGGTTGAGCATCCCCTTGCCGGTGACGCAGGTCAGGAACCAGTTCAGCTCGGGGATCTCGGGCACGTCGGACTGGCGGTAGAACACCACGTGTTCGGGGTTCAGGCCGCAGGCCAGCCAGCTGGCGGCAATCTCCAGGGTCGAGCGGTGCACGCGCGCGGGATCCTGGCACTTGATCAGGGCGTGGTAGTCGGCCAGGAAGTAAAAGCTTTCAACGCCTGCCGTGCGGCTGGCCGCCACGGCCGGGCGGATGGAGCCTGCGTAATTGCCCAGGTGCGGGGTGCCGGAAGGGGTGATGCCAGTCAGGAAACGGGTGGTGCTCATAGCTCAAACCAAGTTCAAAGTCGGGGGGCTGCGCAGGGGGCACAGCGCAGAAAAATGTCGCCTCAGCGCAGCAGCGCCAGCAGGGGGGTGATGATCCAGTCGATCACGGTGTAGCCCATGTCCATCAGCGGCCGCAGCCACAGGCTGCCCACGATGCCCAGCAGCACCAGGGCCAGCACGATGAAAAAGCCAAATGGCTCCACGCGCGACAGCAGGAGGGCGGCGCGTGTCGGCAGCAGGCCCACCAGGATGCGGCCCCCATCCAGGGGCGGCAGGGGGAACAGGTTGAAGGCCCACATCACCAGGTTCACCAGAATGCCGGCACGCGCCATCTCGATGAAGAAGCGCTCCTGCGTGCCGGCCACGGCCAGGATCACCAGCAGCACGGCCCAGGCGATGGCCTGGACGAAGTTGGAGGCCGGGCCGGCCAGGGCCACCCAGATCATGTCGCGCTTGGGATGGCGCAGGTTGCCGAAGTTCACCGGCACCGGTTTGGCATAGCCGAACAGGAAGGCCCCGGAGGTGGAGAAGTACAGCAACAGCGGCATCAGGATGGTGCCGATGGGGTCGATGTGCTTGAGCGGGTTGAGGGTGATGCGGCCCATCATCGCGGCGGTCTGGTCGCCAAAATGGCGCGCAGCGTAGCCGTGGGCCGCCTCGTGCACTGTGATGGCGAACAGCACAGGCAGGGCGTAGATGAGGACGGTTTGTATGAGGTCGGAGGCGTTCACCGCCTCATTGTCGCAAACCTGGCGCCCCGTTGGTGCGTGGACCTACAAACCAATGCGGTCCAGCAGGCCGGCACCTTGTCGCAACACCGTCGGCTCGTCCCCTGCGCCCATGGGGGTCAGGTCCAGCACGGTGGTGGGCTCCAGGGGGCAGGCACCGGCGTCGATGACGGCGTCAATCTCGTGCTCCCAGCGTGCGCGGATGGCCTGCGGGTCGTTCATGGGCTCGCTCTCGCCGGGCGCAATCAGCGTGGTGGCCAGCAGGGGGGCGCCATGCAGCTCCAGCAGCATCTGGGTGCCCTTGCGGTCGGGCACGCGCAGGCCAATGGTCTTGCGCGAAGGGTGGCTGACCCGCCGTGGCACCTCCTTGGTGGCGTCCAGGATGAAGGTGTAGGGGCCTGGCGTGGCCAGCTTCATCAGGCGGTACTGCTTGTTGTCCACGATGGCGTAGTTGGCCAGTTCCGACAGGTCCCGGCACAGCAGCGTCAGGTGGTGCTTGTCGTTCACCTGGCGGATCCGGCGCAGCCGGTCCACGGCGTTCCGGTCGTCCAGCTGGCAGACCAGGGCATAGCTGGAGTCGGTGGGAATGGCCAGCACCCCGCCCTTTTGCAGCAGGGCCACGGCCTGCTTGAGCAGCCGGGGCTGGGGGTTGTCGGGATGAATCTCGAAATACTGTGCCATGGACGATCCTTGGTGATGCCGTGGTGGCAAGCCTAGCGCAGCTGGGCCCAGTCTGTCGTCAGTCCGGTGGAATTTGTCGCCCACCGTGGGCGCGGCAGTCCCGGTGCTTCAGGGCGCCGGGGCGCGCACGATGCGGTCCTGCAGCAAGTCCCAGACGGGTTGCAGCCCCGGCAGGTCGGCGGGCAGCCCCCCCAGGTCGATCTTGGACTCCTGCGGGCTGTGAAAGTCGCTGCCGCGCGAGGCGGCCAGGCCCAGCTCGCGGGCCAGTGCGGCATAGGTCGCGTATTCGTGCGGCGCATGGCTGCCTGTCACCACCTCCACGGCCTGACCGCCACAGGCGCAGAAGCTGCTGAACAGGGCATGCTCTTCGTTGGCCGTGAAGCCATAGCGGGCGGGGTGGGCCATCACGGCGACACCCTGTGCCTGAGTGATCCAGCCGACGGCTTCCTGCAGGCTGGCCCAGCGTTGGGGCACGTGGCCTGGTTTGCCATCGGCCAGGTAGTGCTTGAACACCTCGGGGATGTCCTTGCAGACGCCGGTCTCCACCAGGTGGCGTGCAAAGTGGGTGCGCGAGATCAGTGCCGGGTTGCCCACATAGCGCAGTGCGCCTTCGTAGGCGTTGGGGATGCCCACGGCCTCCAGCTGGCGGCCCATCTCCTGGGCGCGTGGGCCGCGGCTGTTGCGCAGATCGGCCAGGCCTTGCTGCAGCGCGGGATGTTCCGGATCAACGCCCAGCCCGACGATGTGCACGCAGGCCTGGGCAAAGCTGACGGAGATTTCGACCCCGGCCAGAAAGTCCAGCCCCTGCGCGGCGGCCGCCTGCTGGGCGGCAGGGATGCCGGCCAGTTCATCGTGGTCGGTCAGCGCCCACAGCGTGACGCCGGCCGTGCGGGCGCGTTGTGCCAGCTGAGCGGGCGTGAGGGTTCCATCCGAAAACGTGGAATGGCAGTGAAGGTCGGCATGGAACCTGGCAGGCATGGGGTGGGGGTCTCAAGGGGGGTGTAAGTGGGTACAAACTGCCTGGGCAAAAACGCAGACAAAAAGCAACTGTGTTTTTAACGCGGTTTGCTTTGGCGCAATAGCTGTCGTGAATCCTGGGTCGGCAAAAGGGCTTCTTCCAGATACTGCGTCGGCAGGTGTCGGGCGCATTGCACCAGCCACCGTCTGGGCTGCGCCCTGCCGCAACAACAACAAAGCGCAAAGGGAGGGAGGGGTATGCAATTCAAGAACTGGTCGGTGTCCCAAAAAATCTGGGTGTTGCTGTTTGGCGTGCTGGCCTTGACGCTGGCCGCCGGCTTCGGCATGACCACCTACATCGGGCGTGTGGAAGCACAGGTGCGCTCGGAAATCCAGAATTATGAAAGCCGCATCCGCCTGGCGGTGCAGTGGCGTGGCGTGACGGACTTGGCGATTGCCAACGTGGTCCTGGGGGCCATGTCGAGCGAGGACGAGGTCAGCCGCTACGCCGCGGGCAAGGTAAAGCAAGGGGTCGAGGGGGCCTCGGCCCTGCAGCAGCAGCTCGAACAGGTGCTGACCAGCCAGGACGGTCACCAGCAGCTGGAAAAGATCGCCCAGGCGCGCAGCAAGGTGCTGGAGATCAATGGCCAGCTGAGCGCGCTGCGCAACCGCGGCGAGCTGGCGCATGCCCGCCAGATGCTCGACAGCCAGTTGCTGCCGGCCGTTGCGGTCTACAACCAGGCGCAGACCGATCTGGTGACGCTGCAGGAGCGCATGCGGGACCAGACCCTGGCCGACAGTGCCCAGGATCGCGACGCCGCCATGCTGGTGGGCAGTGCGGCGCTGTTGGCGGTGGTGGTGCTGGGCCTGCTGCTGTCCATCGTCATCGTGCGCCAGATCACGGTGCCGCTGGACCAGGCGGTGGCGCTGGCGGACACGATTGCTGCGGGCGATCTCACGGCCGAGGTGCAGGACGATCGCAAAGATGAACTGGGCCGCTTGCTGCGCAGCCTCCAAGCCATGGCGCAGCGCCTGCGCGACGTGGTGTCGGAAGTGCGCAATGGTGTGGAGGCGGTGTCGTCGGCGGCCTCGCAGATCGCCACCGGCAACCACGACCTGTCCGGCCGCACCGAGCAGACCGCCGCCAACCTGGAAGAGACCGCCGCCAGCATCGAGGAGCTGACCTCCACGGTCTCGCAGTCGACCGACACGGCACGCCAGGCCAACCAGCTGGCGACGACCGCGGTGCAGGCGGCCGAACGTGGTGGTCATGTGGTGGAGCAGGTGGTGACCAGCATGCAGCAGATCACCCACAGCAGCCACAAGATCAGCGACATCATCGGCGTCATCGACGGCATCGCCTTCCAGACTAACATCCTGGCGCTGAACGCGGCCGTCGAAGCCGCCCGCGCCGGTGAGCAGGGCCGCGGCTTTGCTGTGGTGGCGGGCGAGGTGCGTTTG
The DNA here is from genome assembly GCF_009668305.1 of Comamonas sp. CAH-2. Classification (NCBI taxonomy): domain Bacteria; kingdom Pseudomonadati; phylum Pseudomonadota; class Betaproteobacteria; order Burkholderiales; family Comamonadaceae; genus Comamonas; species Comamonas sp. CAH-2. The sequence goes on along the minus strand of NZ_VSWF01000004.1, from coordinate 80,207 downwards.
CTGGCAGGCCGCAGCGCCGAGGCGGCCAAGGAAATCAAGGCCCTGATTTCGGCCAGCGTCAGCAATGTGGATGCCGGCTCGGCCCAGGTGGCCCAGGCCGGTGCCAGCATGCAGGAGATCGTGGCCAGCGTGCGCCGGGTGACCGACCTCATCGGTGAAATCAGCGCCGCCGCCAGCGAGCAGCATGACGGGTTTGCGCAGGTGAGCCAGGCGGTGAGCAACCTGGACCAGATGACCCAGCAGAACGCCGCCCTGGTCGAGGAATCCAGCGCGGCGGCCATGTCCATGAACGAGCAGGCCCAGCGCCTGGCCCAGGTGGTGGCGGTCTTCAACGTGGGACAGGCCGGCATGCCCAGCCCCCGCCCGCTGGCAGCCAGCCGCCCAGGGGCGAACGTGGCGCGGGCCGCATCGGCCGCGCCGGCGCGCCAGGCACCGGCCCCAGCGCTGCGGTCCCAGGCTGCGCCATTGCCCTTGCTGGGTGCGGCGGCGAAGGCCGGCGGCCATGCGCCGAACCAGCCGGCTTCGGCCGACGCGGGGGCGTGGGAGGACTTCTAGCCCTAGGCGCTGCGGCTTTATCCGATCAGGGTTTGCCAGGGACTGCCCGCCCACGGGGCGGTGAAAAAATCAAACACCCTCCAGGGGCCAGGCCCCGGAGGGTGTTTGCACATGGGAGGCAGGCCGACCTCGCCACGGGGCCGGTCCGCAGACAACAACAAGGAATGGAGAGAGGGCCATCATCATGCGTTTGAACAATTTGCCTGTGGCCGTGAAGCTGTGGGGGGTGGTATTGGGGTCCATGGGGGCCATGCTGACGCTGGCATTCAGCCTGTTGGTGTTCGCCGAGCGCACCGCCGAGCAGGTGAACGCCAAGACCCAGGCGGCGGATGTGCGCATCGCCACCACCATGCGCTGGAAGGCGCTGACCGAACTGTCGGTGGAGCGGGTGGTGGTCAGCGCCATGTCGTCGGAGTCGGTGCTGGTGCAGGAAATGAAAGCGCTCAGCGCCCAGGGCATTGCGCGCATCAGCGAATTGCAGAAAGAGGTCGAGGCCCAGGCCGATTCGGAGCAGGAAAAAGCCCAGCTGGCCGTGGTGGCCGGCAACCGCGCCAAGGCGCTGGAAGCCGTGGCCAAGATCAACCGTTCGCGCGAAGAGGGCGATGTGCTGCAGGCGATGGAGCTGGCCGTCCAGGCGCTGCGCCCCGCGGCGGCGGTGTACGTGAAGTCCCAAGATGATCTGGTGCAGCTGCAGGAGCAGATGCGCAACCAGGTGCGCGAGCAGGCCCTGCAGGAGCGCCAGCGCACCTACTGGGTGGTGGGCGCGGCCAGCCTGGTGCTGGTGCTGGTGGGCGTGGCTCTGGCCGGCATGATCGTGCGCTCCATCACGCGGCCGCTGGGCCGTGCCGTGCATTTGGCAGACACGATTGCCGCCGGCGATCTGACCGTGGACGTGCACGACGAGCGCAAGGACGAACTGGGCCACCTGCTGCGCAGCCTGAGTGCCATGACGCAGAAGCTGCGGACCGTGGTGGGCGAGGTGCGCAATGGCGTGGATTCAGTGTCCTCGGCCGCCAGCCAGATTGCCACCGGCAACCAGGACCTGTCGGCCCGCACCGAGCAGACCGCGGCTAACCTGGAGGAAACCGCGGCCAGCATCGAAGAGCTGACCGCCACCGTGACCCAGTCGGCCGACACCGCGCGCCAGGCCAACCAGCTGGCCTCCACCGCCGTGCAGGCCGCCGAGCGCGGCGGTGAGGTGGTGCAGCAGGTGGTGCACAGCATGGAGCAGATTAATGCCTCCAGCCGCAAGATCAGCGACATCATTGGCGTGATCGATGGCATCGCCTTCCAGACCAACATCCTGGCGCTGAATGCCGCGGTGGAAGCCGCGCGGGCCGGTGAGCAGGGCCGTGGCTTTGCCGTGGTGGCCGGCGAGGTGCGTTCCCTGGCCGGCCGCAGTGCTGAGGCGGCCAAGGAGATCAAGCAGCTGATCACCGCCAGCGTGGGCAATGTGGACGCCGGGTCTGCCCAGGTGGCGCAGGCTGGCGAGAGCATGCAGGAGATCGTGGCCAGCGTGCGCCGCGTGACGGATCTGATTGGCGAGATCACGGCCTCGGCCACCGAGCAGCGCGACGGCATCGGCCAGGTCAACCAGGCGGTCAGCAACCTGGACCAGATGACGCAGCAGAACGCCGCCCTGGTGGAGGAATCCAGCGCGGCAGCCATGTCCATGAACGAGCAAGCCCAGCGCCTAGCCGATGTGGTGGCGGTGTTCAACGTCGGCGCTGGCACCACGGCGCCACGCGCCGTGCCGCAGTCGTCTGCGCCGGCCATGAAGGCCCCCGTGGCGGTGGTCACCAAGGCGCCGGCCGCGCCGGTCCGGGCAGCACCGGCGGCCCTGGGTGGGGCGGCGCCCCAGCGCCCTGCTGCGGTGGCGGCCGCACCGGCGCCTGCCAAGCCCGCACCCGCTGCGGCGCCCAAGGCCGCCGTCGCCCAGGGGGGCGAAGACGAATGGGAAAGCTTCTGAAGTCGCCATCGCGCGGTGGCGCCTAGCCTGCGGCAGCAGCGTGGGGGCAGCGCCCCCGCTGCCCAGGCGGACATCCCAAGACCTGCGTGTGCAGGTCTTTTTTTATAGCTGGATGCGCCGGTGAATCCTGGAGTTTCAGCAGTTTTGGTGCTGAAAGCGCCTAAAGATCAGCGCTGCCAGCTCTGCTTTTGCGGTTGCCGCGGCCTCAGCCTTCGGCGCCTTCGACCAGGAACTGTACCTTGCGTTCGCCGCGCCACTCGTTGATGTCGAGGCGGAAGGCCAGGTGCACCCAGCCGGGCAGGGGTTCGGTGCGGCCGAACCAGATGCCGTCCACCACGTCGCCGCGGTGGCGCAGCTGCAGCTTCAGGTGCTTTTCACCCACCAGCCGCTGCGACAGCACCTCCACGTCCTCGCTGAAGGTGGGCGGGGCAAAACCCTGGCCCCAGACTTCCAGGTTCAGCTGCTCAACCACCTCGGCCTGGCGGAAGGCTGGGTCCAGCGGGCCATCGGTTTCCACGCAGCGCGTCAGCGTCTTGGCGTCCAGCCATTCCTGAGCGACCTGGGCAAAGCCCTGCTCGAAGGTGTGGAAGTGCTCTTCGGCGATGGTGCAGCCGGCCGCCATGGCGTGGCCGCCAAAGCGCAGCAGCACGCCGGGGTGGCGCTTGGCCACCAGGTCCAGCGCGTCGCGCAGGTGAAAGCCGGGGATGGAGCGGCCCGAGCCCTTGAGCTCGTGCGCCTTGCCGTCGGCCTGGCTGGCGGCGAAGACGAAGGTGGGGCGGTGCAGGCGGTCCTTGACGCGCGAGGCGACGATGCCGACCACGCCTTCGTGGAAGTCCGGGTCGAACACGCTGATGGCCGCCGGCGGCAGCACGCCGTCTTCGAACAGCTCATCGGCCAGGGCAAAGGCCTGCAGGCGCATGCCGGACTCCATCTCCTGGCGCTCGCGGTTGATGCGCGTCAGCGTGTGCGCCAGCTCCAGGGCCTTGGGGTAGTCGTCGGTCAGCAGGCACTCGATGCCGATCGTCATGTCGGCCAGGCGGCCGGCGGCATTGATGCGCGGGCCCAGGGCAAAGCCGAAATCCGTGGTGCTAGCCTGCCAATATTCCTTGCCGGCGGCCTCGTACAGGCCGCGAATGCCGGCTGGCATGTGCCCTTTGCGGATGCGCTGCAGGCCCTGTGCCACCAGGCGGCGGTTGTTGGCGTCCAGCTTGACCACGTCGGCCACGGTGCCCAGGGCCACCAGGGGCAGCAGGGTGTCCAGCTTGGGCTGATGGGCGGCGTCGAACACCCCGCGTGCGCGCAGTTCGGCGCGCAGCACCAGCAGCACGTAGAACATCACGCCCACGCCGGCCAGGGACTTGCTCTCGAACGTGCAGCCGGGCTGGTTGGGGTTGACCATGACGTCGGGCGCGGGCAGCTGCTCACCGGGCAGGTGGTGGTCGGTCACCACCACGGTCAGGCCCAGGGCCTTGGCCTGGGCCACGCCGTCCACGCTGCCGATGCCGTTGTCCACGGTCAGCAGCAGCTCGTGCCCCTGGGCGTGCACGCGGCGCGCAATCGGGGCGGACAGGCCGTAGCCGTCGGTGATGCGGTCCGGCACCTCGTAGCTCACATGCTGGGCGCCCAGCATGCGCAGGCCGCGGATGCCGACCGCGCAGGCGGTGGCGCCGTCGCAGTCGTAGTCGGCGACGATGCAGATGCGCTGCTGCCGCGCGATGGCGTTGGCCAGCACGCGGGCCGCCTCCTGGATGCCCTTGAGGCCGGAAGGCGGCAGCAGCTTGCCCAGGCCGGTGTCCAGCTCTTCGCAGGACTGCACGCCGCGCGCCACGTACAGGCGCGCCAGCAAGGGGTTGATGCCGGATTGCACCAGGGTCTGGACGGTGCTTTCCGGGATCGTTCGTTCAATGATCTTCATAGCGCTTGGTGCAAGCCAGCAAAGCGCTGGGGGCTGAAAACGTTCTTGATCTTGTCCACCAGCCCGCGTGGCTGGCTGTCCCAGCTGCGGGCGTGGTGTTCGCCGCACAGGCTCAGGGTGGCCGGGCCGCCCTGGGCCACATGCTGCGCCAGTTCGGCCAGGGGGCCGGCATCGGCGGCCAGCCAGGCCTGCTTCCACGCCGGCCAGTCCTGGCGCAGGGCCGCCTGGCGCAGCCCGTCCACCACCTGCAGCTGGACCTGGGCGGCAGCCTGCTGGCTGCGCGCCAGCGCAGCCGCATCCAGGCGGCCCGCGCCGTGCAGCCAGAAGGCGTTGATCGGCTGCAGGCCGCGTTCGGCGCGCCGGTCGTTGAAGGCGTGGGTGTACAGCAGCATCTGCACCTCGCTGTGCAGGCGGTGCAGGGTGCGTGCAGTCTGGGCACTGGGCAGCCAGGGGCTGACGTCGCGCAGCAGCACCCGGTCCAGCGAGGCCGGGCGCAGGTCGGCCAGCGGTGCACCGGCGATGCGCCACAGCAGCGGCGTGACGATGTCCAGCGACAGGCCGTCCTGGGCAAACCAGGGCTGCAGCAGGGCGTGCAGGGCCTGGGCATCGGCCAGTTCCAATTGCAGGCTGGCCGGGTCGTCCATGCGCACCTGGTCGGCCCCGGCAGTCCAGTGGCAGGGCGTCAGCCAGGCGCAGGGCGTGTCGACGGTCTGCGTGGCCAGGGCGGCCCAGGCGGGCCGCTCGGCGTCCAGCGCCCAGGTGCGCGCCACCACGCGTTCGTGCGGCGGAATCGGTTGGTCGGGCTGGCCCGGCGTTGCCCCGGCAGGGCGCAGGCTGCGCAGCAGGCGCTCCAACTGGGGCAGCTCGAGGGTGGACAGCAGGTGCTGGCAGCTGTCGTCCAGCAGGGCGGCATAGGGCAGCACCAGGTGGCGGTGGGCGGCGGCCGGGGCGGGCGACGCCAGGAACGGCGCGGGCAGTGCGGGCGGGGAAAGCGACATGGGGCCGTATTGTCCCTAAACCGCTGCCCAGCGTCAGTCTTGTATGACAAGGCCGGGCGGCGGCCAGTGCCACAATGCGGGCCACGTATGCAAATTCCTTACGAACTCGCTTTGGGCTGGCGCTACACGCGCGCCGGCCGCGCCACACGGCGCAATGGCTTCATCTCCTTCATCTCCGGGGTCTCCATGCTGGGCATCGCCCTGGGCGTGGCTGCGCTCATCATCGTGCTGTCGGTGATGAATGGCTTTCAGAAAGAGGTGCGCGACCGCATGCTCAGCGTGGTATCGCACATCGAGATCTTTGCGCCCAACGGTCAGGCGCTGCAGGACGTGGACGCCACCATGCGCCAGGCCAAGCAGCACCCCGAAGTGATCGGGGCCGCGCCCTTTGTGGCGGCGCAAGGGCTGATTGCCCGCGGCGAGGACATGAAAGGCGCCATCGTGCGCGGCATTGACCCCGCGCGCGAGGGCGAGGTGACCGATCTGGCCGCCACCAATGCCGAGGTGCTCAAGCTGCTGACGCCGGGCACCTTCAACATCGTGCTGGGCCAGGAGCTGGCGCGCCAGATGGGCGTGGGCGTGGGCGATGTGGTGACGCTGATCGCGCCCAGTGGCCAGGTGACACCCGCCGGTGTGGTGCCACGCCTCAAGCAGATGACCGTGGCGGGCACCTTCGATTCGGGCCACTACGAGTACGACTCGGCCATGGTCATGCTGCATTACGAGGATGCGCAGCGCATCTTCCGCTTGGAGGGGCCGACCGGCATCCGCCTCAAGCTCAAGGACCTGCAACAGGCGCCGCGCGTGGTGCAGGAGCTGTCGGGCATGATCACCGAGTTCCTCTACCTGCGCGACTGGACGCAGCAGAACAAGACCTGGTTTGCCGCCGTGCAGCTGGAAAAACGCATGATGTTCATCATCCTGACGCTGATCGTGGCCGTGGCCGCGTTCAACCTGGTGTCCACCCTGGTGATGACGGTGACCGACAAGCGCGCCGACATCGCCATCCTGCGCACCCTGGGTGCCTCGCCGGGGTCCATCATGGGCATCTTCATGGTGCAGGGCGCCATGGTCGGGGTGATCGGCACCCTGGCCGGGCTGTTGCTGGGCCTGGGCGTGGCGCTGAACATCGACGTCATCGTGCCGGCCATCGAGCACGCCCTGGGCGCCACCTTCCTGCCCAAGGACATCTACCTGATCAGCAAGATGCCCAGCGATCCGCAAAGCAGCGACATCGTGCCGATTGCCGTCATTTCCCTGATTCTGGCCTTCGTGGCCACGATTTATCCCAGCTGGCGCGCCAGCCGCGTGAACCCAGCGGAGGCCCTGCGCTATGAGTAAGCAACTGGTTCTGGATGCGCGCAGCATCACCAAGCGTTTCGAGGACGGGCACCTGAATGTGCAGGTGCTGCATGGCGTAGACCTGCAGGTCCATGCCGGGGAGACCCTGGCCATCGTCGGGGCCTCGGGCTCGGGCAAGAGCACCTTGCTGCACCTGCTGGGCGGGCTGGATGCGCCCAGCCAGGGCAGCGTCCAGCTCATGGGCCAGCCCCTGCACACCCTGAGCCCGAAACGCCAGGGCGAGCTGCGCAACCAGCATCTGGGCTTCATCTACCAGTTCCACCACCTGCTGCCCGAGTTCAGCGCCCAGGACAACGTGGCCATGCCGTTGCGCATCCGCCGCGATCCCAAGGCGCAAGCACTGGCCCAGGCGGCCCGCATGCTGGAGGCCGTGGGCCTGAAGGAGCGCATGGAGCACCGGCCTGCTGAACTGTCGGGTGGCGAGCGCCAGCGTGTGGCGATTGCCCGCGCCCTGGTGGCCCAGCCTGCCTGCGTGCTGGCGGATGAGCCCACGGGCAACCTGGACCGATCCACGGCTGACAGCGTGTTCGCCCTGATGCTGCAACTGGCCCGCAACCACGGCACGGCGTTTGTCATGGTCACGCACGACGAATCGCTGGCCGCCAAGTGCGACCGCGTGGTGCGTCTGGTGCAAGGCCGGCTGGCCTGAGGGCCGCCACCCTGGGCCTGTGGGGGCGCAGCCCCTAGGCCGGCACGGCGCCTGGGCGCGGGGTGGGCGCAAACGAGAACACCGGCATGCTGCTGACCGCCGGCGGCGGTGCCAGTTCCGGCCCGGGCGCCGGGTCCTGGGGTCTATGGTCCAGGGCCTCGGTCACGGCGCGCAACTGGGCCGACTGGTGCACGGCCGCCTCGGCCACCTCGTGGATGATGGCCGTCACCTGCTTGGAGGCGCCCATGATGTCCTGCATGGTCTGACCGGCCTGGCGCACCTGTTTCGCGCCACAGTTCACCTGCTGGCAGGACAGCTCGATCAGTTGCTTGATTTCCTTGGCCGCCGCTGCGCTGTGCTGCGCCAGGTTGCGCACCTCTGCGGCCACCACGGCAAAGCCACGGCCCTGCTCACCTGCACGCGCTGCCTCGACGGCCGCATTCAGGGCCAGCAGATTGGTCTGGAAGGCGATGGTGTTCATGACACCGATGATGTCGCCGATCTTGCGGGAGCTGGCGCTGATGCGCTCCATGGTGTCCATGACCTCGTGCACCGTATGTCCCCCGGATTCGGCCACCTGGCTGGCCTGCTCTGCCAGGGTGCGGGCCTGGGTCGAGCGTTGCACGCTGTCGCACAGGCCTTCCACCGCCGAGCGCAGCGTGGCCGCCGCCATGTGGCGCGCCGTGATGTCCGTGGCGTATTTGACGACCTTGAAGGGGCGGCCGCTGGCGTCGAAGATGGGGTTGTAGCTGGCCTCGATCCAGATCGGGCGTCCCTGCTTGCCCAGGCGCCGGTACTCGCCGGCATCGTGTTCGCCACGCGCCAGCTTGCGCCAGAAGGCCTGGTACGCGGCGCTGCGGGCTTCCTCGGGGGGCATGAAGATGCGGTGGTGCTGGCCGACGATTTCGTGCAGGGCATAGCCGGTGGCGCGCAGGAACAGGTCATTGGCGTGCAGGATGGTGCCATCCAGCTCGAACTCGATGATGGCTTGAACCTGGGCAATTGCCTGCAACTGGCCCTGGGCGTCGGCCTCGCGGTACTGCTGCTCGGTGATGTCCGTGGCGTATTTGACGACCTTGAACGGCTGGCCGTGGCTGTCGAGGATGGGGTTGTAGCTGGCCTGCAGCCAGATTTCGCGCCCGTCCTTGGCGATGCGGCGGTAGCGGCCGGCATCGTGCTGGCCCTGCCCCAGCCGCTGCCAGAACGCGGCGTACTCTGCGCTGTTGCGCGTGGCCTCATCGACAAACATGCGGTGGTGCTGGCCCTGGATTTCCGCCAGCGTGTAGCCGGTGGCCTTCAGGAAGTTGTCATTGGCATGCAGCACATGGCCTTGCAGGTCGAACTCGATCACAGCCTGCACGGCCTGGATGGCGGCCAGTTGGCCCTGCTGGTCTGCGGCTTTGCGGGTGTGGCGATTGAGCAGTTGTTTCCAATCAAAGTGCGGCATGGAAGGGCCTTGTGCGGGGAGAGGCAGGAAACCATCGTTTGGGTGGTGAAAAACGATGTTGCACATGTTTCTGTTTGTGATTTGTAGGAGAGCGCGCACACCCGGCGCCGCGAGGGGCGGGCAGGGGCATGGCATCATCGATCCATGACTGCCTGGATCGACACTCATTGCCACCTGGATGCTGCGGAATTCAGCCCAGACCGCGCCGAGGTGCGTGCCGTGGCCCGGCAGGCCGGCGTGGCGCACCTGGTGATTCCCGCCGTGCAGCGCACCCACTGGGCGGAGGTGGTGGCCCTGGCCCACCACCACGGCGACAGCTATGCCCTGGGCATCCACCCCCTGTACACCCCCCAGGCGCAGGAGGGCGATATTGCCGCCTTGCGCCACCGGCTGGCGCAGCACCGGGACGACCCGCACCTGGTGGCGGTGGGGGAGATCGGTCTGGACTTCTTTGTGCCCGGCCTGGAGGCGGCGCGCCAGATCTGGTTCTACGAGCAGCAGGTGCAGCTGGCGCGCGAGTTCGGCCTGCCCGTGATCCTGCATGTGCGCAAGAGCAGCGACCGCCTGCTCAAGACCTTGCGGGCCACACCGGTGGTGGGGGGCATTGCCCATGCCTTCAATGGCAGCGCGCAGCAGGCCCAGGCCTTCATTGACCTGGGCTTCAAGCTGGGCTTCGGCGGTGCCGTGACCTATGAGCGTGCGCTGAAGCTGCGCGAGTTGGCGGCCCGCCTACCGCTGGACAGCTTGGTGCTGGAAACCGACGCCCCCGACATTCCCCCGCACTGGCTCTACACCACGGCCGAGCAGCGCGCCGCTGGCCAGCCTCAGGGGCGCAACACCAGTGCCGAGCTGCCGCGCATCGCGGCCGAGGTGGCGCGGCTGCGCAGCCTGCCGCTGCCGGCACTGGCCCAGGCCACGGGCCGCAACGCCCGTGCGGCGCTGCGTGGCCTGCCGGCCTGGCCGGTGGCTGCCACGGACTGAGAATCTGCATGTTTTATGCCTTCAGCCCTCGCCAATTCTGCGCAGCCAGCTATGTTTTCTAATCCTGTGCAGGGCACACCGCCATGCATTTGGCCGCACAATCGGGCGCCATGTCCGTGATGCCTTGCTCTCCCAACGACCGCCTGCAGGGGCTGGCCCCCGTGGCCGACGGCCGCACGCGACTGGTGATCCTGGGCAGCTTTCCCGGTGTGGCCTCGCTGCAGGCGCAGCAGTACTACGCCCACCCGCAGAACAAGTTCTGGCCCCTCCTGGCTGCGCTGTGGCCCACCGTGCCTCAGCCCGGGCGGGACGCCTATGGCGCGCGCTGCGAATGGCTGCTGGCGCGGGGCCTGGGGCTGTGGGATGTGTACGACAGTTGTGAGCGCCGCGGCAGCCTGGACAGCGCCATTCGCGTGCCGCAGGTCAACGACTTTGCGGCCCTGCGCGCCGTGTGCCCGCAGTTGCAGGCCGTGGCGCACAACGGCGGCGAGAGCTACAAGCACGCCCGCCAGCTTGCCGGCCTGGGGCTGCAGGTGTACCAGTTGCCCTCGACCAGCCCGGCGAACGCCGCGTGGAGCTTCGAGCGCAAGCTGGCCGCGTGGCGCGCGGTGATGCAGGCGGCGGGCCTTTTACAGAAAGACGATTGAACCGTGGCAGCACGCAAGAAGAACTCCAGCACATCGGGCGACGACGGCCTGCCCCAGGTCAGCGTCTCGGACGATGGCGTGGCCCGCTACCTGCATCTGGGTACGCCCTGGGTGCAGGGCTCGATGAAGCTCAAGGAGCCGTTCGAGATCGACCTGGAATACGTGCAGCGCATGATGGCCTGGCTGCTGTTCGTCGACCCCGACAGCGTGGCCGAGCGCCGCGCTGTGCAGTTGGGCCTGGGCGCGGCCGCGCTGACCAAGTTCCACTACAAGAAGCTCAAGATGCGCACCGCCGCGATCGAGATCAATCCGCTGGTGGTCAACATCTGCCGCAGCTGGTTCAAGCTGCCGCCGGACAACGACATGCTGGAGGTGGTGCTGGGCGATGCCTCGCTGGAGATCCTCCAGCCGCGCTGGCAAGGCGCGGTCGATGCCCTGCAGGTGGACCTGTACGACCACAACGCGGCCGCACCGGTGCTGGACAGCGTGGAGTTCTATGCCGACTGCCGCGCCATGCTCACCCCCGAGGGCAGCATGACGGTGAACCTGTTCGGTCGGGCCTCCAGCTACCAGCGCAGCCTGGACAAGATCACCGAGGCCTTCGGCGCAGGCCATGTCTGGGCCTTCCGACCGACGCGCGAGGGCAACACCATCGTGCTGGCGCAGCGCGTGGCCACACCGCTGGCGCGCGAGGAGCTGCAGGCCCGGGCCGAGGCCGTGCAGGCGCGCTGGGGCCTGCCGGCGACCAAGTGGCTCAAGGTGTTCAAGCGCATCGAGCCAGCGGCGGATCTGTCCGCAGACTAAGGCCGGCGAAAGACCTACACTGGTCGCTTTCTTTTTGTTTCTACGGTGTCCGATATGTCTGTTTCCGCCATCTCCAGCAGCCCGGGAGCTGCCACCAGTGCATCCAATGTGTCCAGCCAGATCGCCAAGTTGCAGGGCAAGCTCAAGGAGCTGACCCAGAAGCTCAAGGACACGGCCAACTCCGACATGGAGGCCAAGCTGAAGGTGCAGACCGCGAAGATGCTGCAGGCCCAGATCCAGGCCATCCAGGCGCAGATCCAGGCTTTGCAGCAACAGCAGGCGCAGCAAAAGTCGGCGGGTAAGGCCAGTTCCCCGCAGGTTGCCGAGGGCACCGAGGAACGCCCCAACTACAGCCCACTGGGCGTCCAGGTCGATACCTACGCCTGAGTGGACCGGCCCCAGAGTGGGCCAAGGCGGCACAATGTCCGTTGACGACCGACTTCCTGGCACGCCATGAACGCATCCCTAGCCCCTTCCGCCTCTTCCTTGTCCTTGCGCGCCGTGGACGGCCCCCACAGCGGCTGTGCCCTGGAGTGGCGGCTGGTGCTGCAGTGGCTGCGCGAGGATGGCGTGATCGACGCTGCCGAGGCCGAGCGCGTGCATGCGCGCTGCGCCACGGCCGAGAGCAGTCAGCACCCCCTGATCCGCCTGGCCAGCGTGGGCGTCACGCGGGCCAGCGACGGGGTGCCGCTGGACCTGGAGAGCCTGACGGCCTTTGTCGCGGCCAGCACTGGCATGGGCTACCAGCGCATCGATCCGCTGAAGGTGGATGTGGGGCGCGTGGGCGAGGCCATGAGCGCGCCCTATGCGCAGCGGCACAAGGTGTTGCCGGTGCAGGTTGGACACAGCGAGATCGTGATCGCCACGGCCGAGCCCTTTGTGCAGCACTGGGTGGCCGAGGTGGAGCGCCAGACCCGCAAGAACGTGCGCCGTGTGATGGCCAATCCGGCGGACATCCAGCGCTACACGGCGGAGTTCTTTGCCCTGGCCAACTCGGTGCGTTCGGCGCAGCGCAGCGGCGGGGCGTCGGCCGCGGCCAGCTTCGAGCAACTGGTGGAGCTGGGGCGCAGCAACAAGCAGCTCGATGCCAACGACACCGGGGTGATCCGCGTGGTGGACTGGCTGTGGCAGTACGCCTTCGACCAGCGCGCCAGCGACATCCACCTGGAGCCCCGGCGCGAGCAGGGCGTGATCCGTTTTCGCATCGACGGGGTGCTGCACTCCGTCTACCGCATGCCCATGGGCGTGCTCAATGCCATGCTGGCCCGCGTCAAGCTGCTGGGGCGCATGGACGTGGTCGAGAAGCGCCGGCCGCAGGACGGTCGCATCAAGACCCGCAATCCGCGTGGCGAAGAGGTGGAAATGCGCCTGTCCACCTTGCCGACGGCCTTCGGCGAGAAGATGGTGATGCGCATCTTCGACCCGGATAACACCGTCAAGCAGCTCGATCAGCTGGGCTTCACGCCCCACGATGCTGCGCGCTGGGAGTCGCTGGTGCAACGGCCCCACGGCATCATCCTGGTCACCGGTCCCACGGGATCGGGCAAGACCACCACGCTGTACTCCACGCTCAAGCGCGTGGCGACCGAGGAGGTCAACGTCAGCACGGTGGAAGACCCGATCGAAATGATCGAGCCGGCCTTCAACCAGACCCAGGTGCAGCCGCAGCTGGATTTCGGCTTCACCGAAGGGCTGCGGGCGCTGATGCGCCAGGACCCGGACATCATCATGGTCGGCGAGATCCGGGACACGGCCACCGCCGAGATGGCGGTGCAGGCCGCGCTCACCGGGCACCTGGTGTTCTCGACCCTGCACACCAACGACGCCCCCAGCGCCGTGAGCCGCCTGATGGAGTTGGGCGTGCCGCCCTACCTGCTCAACGCCACCTTGCTGGGGGTGCTGGCACAGCGCCTGGTGCGTGTGCTGTGCCCGCAGTGCAAGGAACCCGACACGCAGACCACGCGCGAGATGGTCGCCGAGATGATGAGCCCCTGGAAGCTCACGGGCGGTTTCCAGCCCTACCAGCCGGTGGGCTGCGAAGCCTGCCGCATGACGGGCTTCAAAGGCCGCATGGGCCTGTACGAACTGCTGCTCAGCAGCGAAGCCCTGCACCAGCACATGAACCACAGTCCATCCATGGATGTGCTGCGGCGCCAGGCCGTGCAGGATGGCATGCGCCCGCTGCGTTTGTCGGGCGCCCTGCGCGTGGCTGAAGGGGTGACCACGCTGGCCGAGGTGATGGCGGCCACGCCCCCCCTGCGCTAGGGGTGGGTCCAGGCCGGCTGCCCGACCTTGCGGAACGTGCCCGGAGGGGCTGTGGAATAGGGGTAAACGCGTAGAAAAGTGCTTGATTCTGCAGGCAAAAAAACGCGTGCTGTAGGTGGAATCCACATGAATTCACCTTCACTTTCCTTACAGAATCCACCGGTCGTAAATCCTCTCATGGGAGACGTTTCGTGAAAATCAAGAGTCACAAAGACTTTTTCGCCGGGCTGATGTATTTGGTGGTCGGTGGTGCCTTCGCCATCGGTGCGACCGATTACAACATCGGCACCGGTGCCCGCATGGGCCCTGGCTACTTTCCGCTGATTCTGGGCGTGATGCTGTCCCTGATCGGCCTGGTCATCGCGTTCAAGGCCACGCTGTCTGGCCCTGGCGACGGAGACCCGGTGGGCAAGTGGGCCTGGCGCCAAGTCTTCTTCATCCTGGCCGCCAACTTTGCCTTCGGCATTTTGCTGGTGGGCGTGCCTGCCCTGGGCATCCCCGGCTTCGGTCTGATCGTGGCGATCTACGCCCTGGTCCTGATCGCCAGCTATGCCCGCAAGGAAGCCAACTTCAAGGAATGCTTGATCTTGGCAACGGTGCTGGCCGTGGGCAGCTACGCGGTGTTCGTCTGGGCACTGAGCCTGCAGTTCCCCGTGTGGCCTTCCTTCATCGTTGGTTAATTGCCAGCAGGAGATTTGAATCGTGGAATTGATTGAACACCTGTCATTGGGCTTCAGCGTTGCCTTCACAGCGCAGAACCTGATCTACTGCCTGATCGGCTGTATCTTGGGTACGCTGATCGGCATCTTGCCCGGCCTGGGCCCCGTCGCAACGATCGCGATGCTGCTGCCCGCAACCTATTCGCTGCCTCCCGTGGCTGCGCTGATCATGCTGGCCGGTATTTATTATGGTGCACAGTATGGCGGCTCGACCACTGCGATCCTGGTGAACCTGCCGGGTGAATCCTCGTCCGTGGTGACGATGATCGACGGCTACCAGATGGCCCGCAAGGGCCGTGCCGGTCCGGCGCTGGCGGCTGCGGGCATCGGCTCGTTCTTCGCCGGTTGCGTGGGCACCATCATCCTGGCTGCCTTTGCCCCCCCACTGACCGAAGTGGCCTTCATGTTTGGCCCTGCCGAGTACTTCTCGCTGATGGTGCTGGGCCTGATCGGCGCCGTGGTGCTGGCTTCGGGTTCGCTGCTGAAGGCTGTGGGCATGATCGTGCTGGGCCTGCTGCTGGGCATGGTCGGTACCGACGTGAACTCCGGTGTGGCGCGTTACAGCTTCGACATCCCCGAAATGACCGACGGCATCGACTTCGTCGTGATCGCCATGGGTGTGTTCGGTTATGGCGAAATCATTGCCAATCTGTCCAAGCCTGAAGACGAACGTGAAATCTTTACGGCCAAGGTCAAGGGTCTGATGCCCACCAAGCAAGACCTGAAGCTGATGTTCCCTGCCATGGTGCGCGGTACGGTCCTGGGTTCGGCCCTGGGCATCCTGCCCGGCGGTGGCGCCATGCTGTCGGCCTTCGCTTCGTACACCATCGAAAAGAAGACCAAGCTGCGTCCTGGCGAAGTGCCCTTCGGCCAAGGCAACATCCGTGGCGTGACGGCACCTGAGTCGGCCAACAACGCCGGCTCGCAGACCTCGTTCATTCCCCTGCTG
Organism: Comamonas sp. CAH-2; assembly: GCF_009668305.1. Taxonomy (NCBI): domain Bacteria; kingdom Pseudomonadati; phylum Pseudomonadota; class Betaproteobacteria; order Burkholderiales; family Comamonadaceae; genus Comamonas; species Comamonas sp. CAH-2. The sequence goes on along the minus strand of NZ_VSWF01000004.1, from coordinate 64,947 downwards.
ACCCTGGGTATTCCCCCCAACGCCGTGATGGCGCTGATGGTGGGTGCGATGACCATTCACAACATCCAGCCTGGTCCCCAGGTGATGACCAGCAACCCCGAACTGTTCTGGGGCCTGATCGCCTCGATGTGGCTGGGTAACGCGATGCTGATCATCTTGAACCTGCCGATGATCGGCATGTGGATCAAGCTGCTGTCCGTGCCTTACCGCTGGCTGTTCCCCGCCATCGTGCTGTTCTGCGCGGTGGGCGTGTACGGCACCAAGAACTCCGAGTTCGACGTGTGGCTGGTGGGTATCTTCGGTTTCATCGGCTATGTGTTCTACAAGCTGGGCACCGAGCCTGCACCCCTGCTGCTGGGCTTCATCCTGGGCCCGATGATGGAAGAAAACCTGCGCCGCGCCCTGCTGCTGTCGCGTGGTGACTGGTCCGTGTTCGTGACCCGCCCCATCTCGGCCGTGATGCTGGCGCTGGCGGTGATCCTGCTGATCATCGTGACGCTGCCCGCGGTGAAGAACAAGCGCGAAGAAGCCTTCGTGGAAGAGTGACGCACACCCTGTGTGTGTGTCCCTTCAAAAAGCGCCCTGCGGGGCGCTTTTTTTATCCCGGATGGCCATGCCGGTATTGTTGGTCGCACTGTTTGTAAAAAATAGTTACGGAATAATCGGCGCTCCGAGGGCTCACCTGTGTGAAAACCAGGGTCGCAAAGCTACGGGCCTGCCGCGCAGTCGCTGCGCAACGGTCGCCGGGCTGCAAACACTCCGATGGATGGGCGCGCCCATCCCGCACCGCATGGTTGCCAACAGCTGCAAGGGCTGTCTGGCGCGGTGAGCGCTTGGTTCCACGCTGCAAGGTCCCCATGTGGGCGGACCGCCGGAACAAGAGAAGCCAAAACTATGAATTTGAACAACGTGCGTGTGGCCCCCAAGCTGTGGGCCACCATCCTGGGTTTGCTGGTCGTGATGATGCTGTCCAACCTGTGGGTGCGCAGCAATACCGAGCAGGCCCTGGAACAGGCACGCGAAGACGTGCAGCAGATCGAGCGCAAGATTGCGCTGGCCCAGCACATGCGCGGCGCGGCCATGACCGGGCTGGAGCTGGGCATCGCGCAGTTCGCCACCAACGAGAACCGCTTGCAGATCGAGCTGGAAAAGCGCTTCGAGCAACGGCGGGTGGCCGCCACCGAAGCCTTGCAAGCCATGGAGGCCGCCCTGCACGACGAGGCCGACCGGGCGCAATTTGCGCGCGTCCTGCAGGCGCGCGACGCGGTGCAGACCCGGCGTGCCGAGACCGAGCAGAACCTGGACCTGGACGACTACAACGCCCGTGCCAATTTCGCCTTCGGGGACTATGCCGCCATGGGCGTGAAGTACTCGCAGGCGTTCGATGAGTTCGTGCAGTACCAGATTGACCAGCTGGACGTGGTCACGCAGCGTGCCGAGGCCCGCCGCCAGCGCAGCGTCATGGTCGGCTGGGGCGTGGCAGGCCTGTTGTTGCTGGTCGCGGTGGTGATGGCGCGCTGGCTGGTGGTGAACATCACCCGCCCGCTGCAGCAGGCCGTGCAACTGACCGCCACCATCGGTGGCGGGGACCTGAACGTGGCGGCCAAGACCGATCGGTGCGACGAGTTCGGCCACCTGATGAATGCCCTGGACGCGATGGCCGAGCGCCTGCGCCAGGTGGTGTCCGAAGTGCGCAGCGGTGTGGGCGAGGTGTCCGACGCCGCGGCGGAAATCGCCAAGGGCAATGCAGACCTGTCGACCCGCACCGAGCAGACGGCGGCCAACCTGGAGCAGACCGCCGCCAGCATCGAGCAGCTGACGGCCACGGTGCACCAGTCGGCCGACACCTCGCGCCAGGCCAACCAGCTGGCGGCCACGGCGGTGCAGGCCGCCGAGCGCGGCGGTGCGGTGGTGCAGCAGGTGGTGCACAGCATGGACCAGATCCATGCCTCCAGCCGCAAGATCGGCGACATCATCGGCGTCATCGATGGCATCGCCTTCCAGACCAACATCCTGGCGCTGAATGCCGCCGTCGAAGCCGCGCGGGCCGGCGAGCAGGGCCGCGGCTTTGCCGTGGTGGCTGGCGAGGTGCGCACCCTGGCGCAGCGCAGCGCCGAGGCGGCCAAGGAAATCAAGGGCCTGATCGAAGCCAGCGTCGGCACGGTGGCAGTGGGGGCGGACCAGGTGGGACAGGCCGGCCAGAGCATGCAGGAGATCGTGGCCAGCGTGCGCCGCGTGACGGATCTGATCGGCGAGATCACGGCCGCTGCGAACGAACAGCGTGACGGCTTTGGCCAGGTCAACCAGGCGGTCAGCAACCTGGACCAGATGACCCAGCAGAACGCCGCCCTGGTGGAAGAGTCCAGCGCCGCGGCCAAGGCGATGCACGAGCAGGCCCAGCGGTTGATGCAGACCATGGCGGTCTTCCAGGTCGGGGCTTCGACCGCGGCGGGGCAGGCCATGACTGCACCTCCGCCCACGTCCACGCCGGCGCCCCAGGTGGTCGCGCGTGCGCCCGTGGCGCCCGCACCCACCGTTCGTGCGCCGGCCGCACCCAAGGCCGTGGCGGCACCGCGCGCGGTGGCGTCGGCCAAGCCGGCCGCCAGCCCGGACGACGACTGGGAAACCTTCTGACGCTGCAGCCCCGTGCGCGGCCTGCAGGGCGCCCCGCGATGCGGGGCTACTTGGTTTGCGCCGCCGCACGCCTGGGGAAAGCCCCACAATAAGCGCTTGTTTGCTGCTGCCCTGCACCGTTTCATGCCTGTTCTGCCCCAGCCTTCCCAACACCCCTTGCGTGCCTTGCTGCACAACGAAGTGCATGCCCGCCCGGCGGAGCCGGTGCAAGGCCCCGCTGCGATTGCGCACCTGGTGATGCTGACCGACCCCGCCCAGCGCGAGGCCAGCCGTGCCCACCTGGCGACCCTGATGCACAACCACCACCGCACCGGGCCGGATGCCGATTGCACCCACCTGCGCATGGATTTCGGCGCGTTCCGCCTGCGCTGGGAGCTGCACACCGAGTTCGTCACCTGGACCTTCATGGTGCCCATGCCGACCGAGGCGGTGCTGAATGCCCGCAGCCCCCAGACAGCGATGGAAGAGGTGCCCCAGCAGTGGCTCAAGGACCTGCCGGGCCAGTGCCTGAGCAGCGTGCACCTGTGGATCGTGAAGGACCCGCAGTGCGAGGGCCAGGGCATCAAGCACCTGGTGCAGCAGATGCTCAATGACGACACCCTGGCCGGTGCCACGGTGCACCTGGGCCACACCGAGGTGTGCACGGACTTTGCCATCCATGCCGATGGCTACTCGCGCATCCTGGTCAAGCCTTCGGACAGCGTCAGCGCCCGCCGCCTGGGGCGGCTGGTGCAGCGCGTGCTGGAGATCGAGACCTACCGCATGGCGGCGCTGCTGGGCCTGCCCGCCGCGCGCAAGGCGGCGGTGGTGCTGGGCACGGTGGAAAAGGAACTGGCCGATCTGGCCAAGGCCATCCGCGAGGCGCAGCGCGACGAGGAGCCCCTGCTGCTGGACCGGCTGACGCGCCTGGCCGGCGAGGTGGAGAGCGAATACGCCGCCACGCACTCGCGCTTTTCGGCCAGCAAGGCCTATTTTGAACTGGTGGACCGCCGCATCCACGACCTGCAGGAAGAGCGCCTGTCGGGCCTGCTGACCATCCGTGAATTCATGGAACGCCGCCTGTCGCCCGCGCGCAGCACCTGCGAGTGGGCCTCGCGCCGCCAGAACGCGCTGTCCGAACGCGTCTCGCGCGTCAGCAACCTGCTGCGCACGCGCGTGGAGATCGAGCAGCAGCAAAGCAACCAGCTGGTGCTGGAGGCCATGAACCACCGCCAGGGCATGCAGCTGAAGCTGCAGTCCACGGTGGAGGGGCTGTCGGTCGCTGCCATCACCTACTACATCACCGGCCTGATTGCCTACCTGAGCAAGGGCGCGCAGAAGCTGGGCTGGCCGCTGTCGCCCGAGCTGACGGCCGCCGCCGCCATCCCCGTGGTGGCGCTCAGCGTGTGGTGGTCGCTGCGCCGGCTGCACCACCGCCTGTTCGGTGACAAGCATTGAAATTGCATAAAAAAGTAGCGCCTGGCGCTGCTGCGCATTGGTTTTGAAGGTTAAAAGTGTCTGAAAGTGTTGATTTGCCAGCGCATGGCGCTCAAAAAGGCGTAGCGCTGGGGCTGACGCTGGCCCTGCTGGGGGCGATTGCCTTCAGCGGCAAGGCCATCATCGTCAAGCTGGCCTACCGCTACGGTGTGGATGCCGTCACGCTGCTGATGTACCGCATGCTGTTTGCGCTGCCGGTGTTCCTGCTCATGGCCTGGTGGGCCGGGCGCGGCCAGCCGCCGCTGACGCGCAAGGACTGGCTGGGCGTGCTGGGCCTGGGCTTCTCGGGCTACTACCTGGCCAGCTACCTGGACTTTGCCGGGCTGGCCTACATCACGGCGGCGCTGGAGCGGCTGATCCTGTACCTCAACCCGACGCTGGTGGTGATCTTTGGCTGGGTGGTCTACCAGCGCGGCATCACCTGGGGCCAGTGCGCGGGCATGCTGCTGAGCTACTGCGGCGTGCTGCTGGTCTTCGGCCACGAGGTTGGCGCCCAGGGCACGGATGTCGTGCTGGGCAGCCTGCTGGTGCTGGGCAGCGCCATCAGCTACGCCATCTACATGGTCTACAGCGGTGAGATGGTCAAGCGCCTGGGCGCACTGCGGCTGGTCGGGCTGGCGTCCAGCGTGGCGTGCTTCTTTTGCATCGCGCAGTTCCTGCTGACCCACCCGCTGTCGGCCATGCAGGTCGCGCCGCAGGTGCTGTGGCTGTCGCTGCTCAACTCCACGGCCTGCACCGTGGCCCCGGTGCTGATGGTGATGATGGCCATTGAGCGCATCGGCGCCGGCATGACAGCGCAGACCGGCATGATCGGCCCGCTGTCCACCATCCTGATGGGCGTGTGGCTGCTGGACGAACAGCTCAATGCCTGGATGGTGGCCGGCACCAGCCTGGTGATGGTGGGGATTTTTGTGTTCACGCGCTGGGCCAAGAAGCCCGGCATGACGAAGTAAAACGCGAAGGAGCAAACAACATGGATTTGGGCATTCAAGGTAAATGGGCCCTGGTGTGCGGGGCCAGCAAGGGCCTGGGTTTCGGCTGCGCCAAGGCCCTGGTGCAGGAAGGCGTGCACGTGGTCATCAACGCGCGCACCGACGGACCGCTGCAGGAGGCTGCTGCACAATTGAGAGCAATTGGCGCAGAGCGTGCAAAGGCCAGCGGCCAACCAGCGGCCCAAGTGCTGGCCGTGGCCTGCGACATCACCAGCGCCGAGGGGCGCGCGGCCGTGTTCAGCGTGGCCGGTGGCCCGGGCCGGGATTTCGACATCCTGGTCACGAATGCCGGTGGCCCGCCCCCTGGCGACTTCCGCGACTGGGACCGCGACGCCTGGATCAAGGCCGTGGACGCCAACATGCTGACCCCCATCGAGCTGATCAAGGCCACGGTGGACGGCATGGCCGCGCGCGGTTTTGGCCGCATCGTCAACATCACCTCCAGCGCGGTCAAGGCGCCCATCGACATCCTGGGCCTGTCCAACGGCGCGCGCAGCGGCCTGACCGGTTTTGTCGCGGGCCTGGCGCGCTCGGGCATTGCCGCCCAGGGCGTGACCATCAACAGCATCCTGCCCGGCAAGTTCGACACCGACCGCCTGGCTGCCACCCACCAGGCCGCGGCCACCAAGACCGGCAAGGACCTGGCGGCCATCCGCCAGTCGCAGGCCGCGCAGATCCCGGCCAAGCGCTTTGGTACGGCCGAGGAGTTCGGCGCCATCTGCGCCTTCCTGTGCAGCGTGCAGGCGGGCTACATGACGGGGCAGAACATCCTGCCCGACGGTGGCCTGTACCCCGGCACCTACTGAGCCGGCATCACGCCCTCCCAACAAAAAGCAGCCCGCAGGCTGCTTTTTTTGTGCGCAGGGCCGGGGTGGCCACGGGCTAGCGGCGCGAGGACACCACGATGCCGCCCACGATCAGCACGAAGGCCACGGCGTGGTAGAGCTGCGGCACCTCGCCCAGCACGGGGATGGACAGCAGGGCCGTGAACAGCGGAATCAGGTTGGCAAAAAAGCCGGCGGTGGCGGGGCCGGCGCGCTTGACCCCCTCGCCCCAGAAGCGGTAGGCCAGGATGGCCGGCCCCAGCACGATGAACAGCATGGCCGCGGCCAGCGTGGCGTTGGGCTGCAGCACGAAGCCGCCCAGGGCCACTTCACCGCCGGTCAGCACGGCCGACCAGGCGATGCCGAAGACCATCTGCGCCATCAGGAACGCCGCCCAGTGGCCGCGCACCGCCTCCTGGCCGGGCATGGTCGCGCTGCTGCGGGCCAGCAGCCAGCTGTAGAGCGACCAGACGATGGTGGCCAGCAGCATGAACCAGTCGCCGGGCACCAACTGCAGGGCCAGCAGTTGCTGGGCATCGCCGCGGCTCAGCACCACGGCCACCCCCAGCACCGACAGCACGGCCCCGGCCGCCTGGCGGCCACCGATCGTCGTGCCGAACCACAGGCGGCCGATGAGCAGCATCCAGATCGGCATGCTGGAGCTGACCAGGGTGACGTTGATCGGCGAGGAGGTCTTGAGCGCCAGGTACAGCAGGGCGTTGTAGCTGCCGATGCCCAGCATGCCCAGCAGGGCGTACTGCTTCCAGCACTGCCAGATGGCACTGTTCTTGCGTAGCACCTGGCCAGCCAGTGGCAGCAGCAGCACAAAGGCCAGGCACCAGCGCAGCAGGTTCAGGGTGAAGGGGGAGATCAGGTCATGGACCAGGCGACCAACAATGGCATTGCCCGCCCAGAACAGCGGAGCCAGCGTCAGCATGGCCACCGTGCTGAATGTCAATGGGGAACTCATCGACCAATGGTAGCGCGCATGTGTCACAAACCTGGGTCCCGGACGTGGCACGATGGGTGTCTTGCCCGCATGCATACAGATACAGGAGACAACCCCGCATGACCACCACAACCAGCAAAGCCATCCAGATCACCCACCACGGCGGCCCCGACGTGCTGCAACTGGTGCAGCGCGACGTGGGCCAGCCCGGTGCTGGCGAAATCCTGCTGCGCCACCATGCCATCGGCCTGAACTTCATCGATGTCTACCAGCGCTCCGGCCTGTACGCGCTGCCCCTGCCGCTGCAGCTGGGCATGGAAGGCGCGGGCGTGGTGGAGGCCGTGGGTGACGGGGTGACCCATCTCCAAGTCGGAGACCGCGTGGTCTACGCCAGCAACCCGCCCGGCAGCTACTGCGAGCGCCGCGTGATGCCGGCCACCCAGGTCTGCCGGCTGCCCGACAGCATCAGCTTCGAGACCGGCGCCGCCATGATGCTCAAGGGGCTGACAGCGCAGTACCTGCTCAAGCAGTGCCTGCCCGCCCAGGGCCTGCAGCCCGGCGACCATGTGCTGTTCCATGCCGCCGCCGGCGGCGTGGGCCTGATCGCCTGCCAGTGGGCCCGGGCCCTGGGCCTGCAACTGATCGCCACGGCAGGATCCGATGAAAAATGCCAGTTGGCCCTTGCCAATGGTGCGTCGCATGCTATCAATTACCGCAGCCAGGACTTTGCCGCCGAGGTGCAGTCCATCACCGGGGGCCAGGGTGTCAAGGTGGTCTACGACAGCGTTGGCAAGGACACCTGGGAAGGTTCGCTGGCCTGCCTGCGCCGCTTCGGCCTGATGGTCTCCTTCGGCAACGCCTCGGGCCCGGTGCCCCCCATCAGCCTGGCGGCGCTGGCGCCCAAGGGCCTGTACGTGACACGTCCCAGCGTGTTTGTCTACGCCCATGGCCGCGATGCCACACAGGCCATGGCGGACGACTTGTTCGAGGTGGTGGCCAGCGGTAAGGTGCAGATTCACATAGCGCAGCGTTACGCCCTCGAAGAAGTGCGCGCGGCGCACGAGGCGCTGGAAGCCCGGCAGACCACGGGGTCGACGATCCTGACCCTGTAAGGCGCCGGCGCCCTTGGTAGTTCCACGAGGAGAGATGATGAATTGGTTGGAAAAGCTCCGCGACGAGGCCCAGCGCCCGCCAGCACAACCGCGCATGCCACTGCTGTGGAACGGACAGGTCATCGGTACGGTGGCCCAGGGTTTTCTGGATACGGTCGGGGTGGACTGCCTGCTGGGCCAGCGCATCGTGATCTCCCAGAAGAAGACCCCCGGCCTGGGGGAGGTCTGGAGCGTGACCGCCCCCGACGCCAGCTTCGGCCTGAACGCGCTGGCGCACCGCCTGCGCGAGACCGGGCTCAGCGGCCCCTGGCGCGATGAGCAGATCGCCGTCTGCACGCCCCAGGGCCAGCGCGTGGCCACGGTGGAGCGCGGCGCCGTGCGCGTGCTGGGCGTGGCCACACACGCTGTGCACCTGGTGGGCCTGGCGCCCGATGGGCACATGTGGGTGCAGCAGCGCAGCGACCACAAGCCGAATCACCCCGGCAAGTGGGACACGCTGATGGGCGGCATGGTGGCGGCCACCGACACCCTGGAGCAGGCCCTGGCCCGCGAAACCCTGGAGGAAGCTGGCCTGGACGTGGCGCAGCTGCTGCACGTGCAGCACGGTGGCCAGGTGCAGCTGGCCTGCCCCAGTGACGAGGTGCCCGGCGGCGTGGCTTACATGCGCGAGCGCATCGACTGGTTCAGCGCCACGGTGCCGGCCGACCTGCAGCCCGTCAACCAGGATGGCGAGGTGCAGCAGTTCCAGTGCATCGACCGCGCCACCCTGATGGAGTGGCTGGTGCAAGGACAGTTCACGCCCGAGGCCAGCCTGGTCCTGGCGCAGTACCTGCAGCTGTGAGTCGCAGCGTGCATGGCCCACAAAAAAGCCGCTGAGACAGCGGCTTTTTTCATGGCGGCAGGGGGGCGGTTCAGTGCGGGGTGCCGACCGGCTCGCGCAGGCGGCTGGGGGCCAGGGCGCCGGTCGATTCCAGGATCGGGTAGGCGACCGAGCACAGCAGCGAGTTGATGCGCTTGAGGTCGCTGATCAGGTCGATGTGCAGCGAGCTGGTCTCGATGCTCTGCACCGTGTTTTCCGACAGGCGGTCCAGGTGGTTGGCCGAGTAGGCCAGCTCCAGATCGCGGAAGCGCGCCTTCTCCTCGAGCAGCTTCTGCGCGTCGCGCACATTGCCGTTCAGGAAGACGCTCATCGCCAGGCGCAGGTTGGCCAGCAGGTGGCCGTGCATGCGGTTGATCTCTTCCAGACCGGCCTGCGAGAACTGGCGCCCCTTCTTGATCTTCTTGTCCTCCACGTCCTGCAGCACGCGCTCGATCAGGTCGCCCACCTGCTCCATGTTGATGGTGAAGCTGATGATGTCGGTCCAGCGGCGGCCTTCGGTCTCGTCCAGCTCGGCGCGGGAGATCTTGGTCATGTAGTACTTGATGGCCGAGTACAGCTGGTCGACCTCGTCGTCCAGCTTGCGCAGGTCCTGGGCCAGCTTCTGGTCGTCGGTCTGCCAGACCTGCTGCAGGCCGATCAGCATGGACTCCACCACGTCGGCCTGGTGCAAGGCCTCGCGTGCGGCGCAGGAGATGGCCAGCGAGGGCGTGCTCAGCGCCGAGGCATCCAGGTGGTGCGGGCGCGAGGTCGAGGGTGAGGGCACCTGCACGGGCAGGATCTTCTGCACCAGCCAGGCCACCTTGCCGGTCAGCAAGATGCACACCAGCGCCACCACGGTGTTGAAGGCCAGGTGGAATAGCACCACCAGCGAACCCACATCGGGCACGACATGGCGCATGTGGTGGAACCAGGGGTTGACCAGGGGGATCATCAGCACCACGCCGATCATCTTGAACATCAGGTTGCCCAGCGGCACCTGGCGGGTCTGCACGCTGGTCTTCAGCGTGGTCAGCACCGCCAGCAGACCGCTGCCCAGGTTGGCGCCGATGACCAGGCCCAGGGCCACATCCACGGGGATGCCGCCCGAGGCGGCCAGGGTGGCCACCAGCAGCACGGTGGCCAGGCTGGAGTAGGAAATGATGGCGATCAGGGCGCCGGTCAGCACCTCCATGGTGATGTCGCTGGTCAGGGCCTCCAGCAGCGTCACCATCACCGGGCTTTGCGTGAGCACGGTGGTCGATTCGGTGATCAGGCGCAGCGCCAGCAGCATCAGCCCCAGGCCGATGAACACCCGGCCCACACGCCCCACGGTGGTGTCCTGGCGCGAGATGAACATCACCACGCCGACAAAGATGAACAGCGGCGACAGCCACGACAGGTCCAGCGAGAACACCACCGCCATCACGCTGGTGCCCACGTCGGCGCCCAGCATCACCGCCAGTGCGGCCGTCAGCGACACCATGCCCTGGCCCACGAAGGAGGACACGATCAGCGCCGTGGCCGTGCTGGACTGCACAATCGTCGTCACCCCCACCCCCGACAGCACGGCGCGCAGCCGGTTGCTGACCCCGCGGGCAATGAATTGGCGCAGATTGGCACCGAAGACGCGCAGAACGCCGGTGCGAACCAGTTGGGTGCCCCAGACCAGCAGGGCAATGGCGGCTAAAAGATTCAGTAAATGCTTCATGGGTGCTCGACAAGGGAGCTTGGGACTATACGCCGCAGTCATACAGCCGCGTGCCAGACAGGTTCAATAACGCACGGCAGGGTGCGATTTGTATACAGGGTTTAGCACTAGGCACGCAAAAAGCAGGCCACGGCCTGCTTTTTTGGGGGAGCGCCTCAGCGCGTCAGCGCAGCAGCGACAGCACCACCTGAGGCCGCTGGTTGGCCTGGGCCACCATGGCGGTGCCTGCCTGCTGCAGGATCTGGGCGCGCGACAAGGTCGCCGTTTCCTGGGCAAAGTCGGCGTCCATGATGCGGCCGCGGCTGGCGGACAGGTTCTCGCTGCTGACCTGCAAGGTCGCAATCACCGCATCCAGGCGGTTCATCTGTGCCCCGATGCGCCCGCGTGTCGTACTGACGAAGTCGATGGCATCGTCCAGCCGGCGCATGGCGGCGGTGGCGTCAATGCTGGTGCTGACGTCCAGGTCGTCCAGGCCCAGGACACCCAGGTTCATGCCACCGGTATGGACATAGAGGAAGTCGCCCGCATTCGCGCCCACCTGCAGCGCCAGGGCGGTGCCTTGCCCGCCTCCGGCGGTCGGCAGGGCCTCCCAGGTGGTGCTGAATCCCGCCATCAGGGTGGAGGCCAGGGGCAGGTCCGGCATCACGCTGGTGGCGGTCTTGGTCCCGCCCTGATCGGCATCCTGGCCGCCGATCGCTCCGGTGTCCGCATTCGCGAGGTCCAGGCCGATGTCGGCCGCAAACGTCGGTGCGGCCACGGCCGTCTGCAACTGGCTGTAGAAGTCCGCCAGATCCGCGAACGCCGCGGAGGAGTGGTTTTGCAGCGCGGCATCCAGCGTCATCCCCGCATTGTTTTGCAGGGCCTGCAGCACATCCTGGACCCCGTTGCCCCCCTGGGCCTGGATTTGCGCGTGCAGGTAGCGCACGGCCAGGTAGCCGGAGGAGTAATCGGTGCTCGTGCCGCCCCAGTTCTGCAGGTTGGCGGTGGACATGTCGGCCGTGGCCGCCGCCATCGTGTCGGCCGCGACGCGCTCGTCCGCGCCATGGATGAACTCGGCCACGCCCTCGATGAACCACAGGTTGCTGCTGTTGGAGCGCAGCTCGCCCCAGCTTTGCCCGGCCGCCATGACGGCGTGGACCATTTCGTGCGCAATGATGCGGTCGTTGTAGAACGGTGCGTTGCCACCGTCGGGCTGGTTCGCCGCGGTGAAGTCCGCGATGTCGACCTGCAGCGTGATGTTGCTGCCGGGCCCCGAAGCCGGGGTGATGGAGCTGACGCGTGCCGCCGTGTTGCCCACGCCATCGGTGAAGGTGGTCAGCTCGATCTTGATGTTGGCCCCGCCGGCGTCGATCCCGTACAGGTCTTTGACCAACTTCTCGGCCTGCGCCAGCCAACGGTCCTGCAGACCGTCCATGGTGATGGCGATGTCCGGGTTCAGCACGCCCACGGCCCGGTCGCGGCCCTGGTCGAACACCTGCAGGCCATTGAAGCGGGTGGTGGCGCCGACCCGGTCAATTTCCCGTTTCAGCTGCTGCACTTCCGCTTGCAGGGCCCGGCGGTCGGCCTCGCTGTTGGTGCCGTTGGCCGACTGCACGGCCAGCTCGCGCATGCGCTGCAGGCTGTCGGTGATCTTGCTGCTGGCGCCTTCGGCGGTCTGCAGCAGCGAAATGCCATCGTTGGGATTGCGCGCCGCCTGATGCATGCCGCGAATCTGGCTGTGCATGCGCTCGGCAATCGCCAGGCCGGCGGCATCGTCCTTGGCACTGTTGATGCGCAGTCCGCTGGACAGCCGCTGCATGGCGGTGGAAAGGCTCGCCCCGCTCAAGCCCAGGTGCCGCTGGGCGCCGAGCGAGGCGAGGTTGGTGTGGATACTGACGCTCATTCACGAAAGCCCGGCACCTGTCCGGGCGCATTACACAAGGTTCCAGTGCAGCACGCGGCTGCACGCATCGGCAGTACGTCCACCCCGTGGGCGGCATAGGCCTGGATCTGTATCGAAAGGCGGCGGTTTGTATCAAGGCTGATACACCGGGTTTTTTGTAACAGCGTGTCCCGGCCAGTTGCCCGGGCGGCGGGCACAAAAAAGCCCGCTGCATGAGCGGGCTGGGTCCGGGGCGGGGGGCGCTCAAGCGGAGCGGCGGGCGCGGCGGCTGCGCAGGACTTCGTCCAGCACCAGGCAGGCGGCGCCGGTGCAGATGGCGATGTCGGCCACGTTGAAGGCCGGGTAGTGCCAGCCGCCCCAGTGGAAGTCCAGGAAGTCGACCACATAGCCGTGCATCAGGCGGTCGACCACGTTGCCGATGGCGCCGCCCAGGATGCTGGCGATGGCAAAGCAGAAGAACTTCTGCTCCGGGTGCTTGCGCAGCTGCCAGACGATGAGCAGCGTGGCGATCACGCCGATGCCCACGAACAGCCAGCGCTGCCAGCCGCCATGCTCGGCCAGGAAGGAGAAGGCCGCGCCGGTGTTGTGCGCGCGCACGATGTTGAAGAAGCCGGTGATGGGCGTCCAGTCACCGTAGGCGTAGAAGCTCAGGATCCACTGCTTGGTGAACTGGTCGATGCCGATCAGCAGGGCGGCCCACAGCAGCCAGGGCCAGTACGCCGGCTTGCGGGTGGCGCCGTGGGGGAGGGAGGCCGAGGAGCTCATGGCATGCCTTTGAACGAGGTGCTTGAAAATCAATAGCTGCTAGCGTACGTGTTTCATTGGTTTCACAAAGAAAGTCTTGTGAAATCAAGTGAAAACCAGCGCGAGGCGCTCTCATTATTCATGAGAGCGCCTCGCGCCTCAGGCCTTGCTGCGCGCTTCGCCTGCGCCGTGCAGGTTGCTGTCGCAGCGGCCGCAGAGGGTGGGGTGCTCGGGGTTCACGCCCACGTCGTCGCGGTAGTGCCAGCAGCGCTCGCACTTGGCGTGTTCGCTGGCCTTGACGCTGGTGGCCAGTGCCTCACCGGCGACCGCCTGTGCGGCGGAGGTGATGAAGACAAACTTCAGGTCATCGCCCAGCGATTGCAGCAGGGCCAGGTCTTCGGGCTCGGCCGTCAGCGTGACTTCGGCCTGCAGCGAGGCGCCGACGGCGCCGGTGGTGCGCACGTCCTCGATGTCCTTGTTCACCACGTCGCGGATCTCGCGCAGGCGTTGCCACTTGGCCAGCAGGGCTTCGTCGCCGGCCGGCAGGTCGGTGAACTTCTCCAGGAAGATGGATTCGCTGTGGCCCACGATTTTCCAGGCTTCTTCGGCTGTGAAGGACAGGAAGGGCGCCATCCAGCGCAGCAGCGCGTGCGTGATCTGGTGCAGCGCGGTCTGGGCCGAGCGGCGGGCCAGGCTCTTGGGCGCGCTGGTGTACAGGCGGTCCTTGAGCACGTCCAGGTAGAAGCCGCCCAGGTCTTCGGAGCAGAACAGCTGGATCTTGGCGACCACGGGGTGGAACTCGTAGACCTTGTAGTGCGCCAGGATGTCCTGCTGCAGCTCGGCCGCACGCGCCAGCGCGTACTGGTCGATCTCCAGCAGGTCCTGGTAGGCGACGCTGTCGGTCGCGGCATCGAAGTCGCTGGTGTTGGCCAGCAGGAAGCGCAGCGTGTTGCGGATGCGGCGGTAGGCGTCCACCACGCGGGCCAGGATCTTGTCGTCGATGCCCAGGTCGCCCGAGTAGTCGGTCGAGGCCACCCACAGGCGGATGATTTCCGCGCCCATCTTGCTGGACACGTCCTGCGGTGCCACGGTGTTGCCCAGCGACTTGGACATCTTCTTGCCCTGGCCGTCCACGGTGAAACCGTGGGTCAGCAGGCCGCGGTAGGGCGCGCGGCCAAAGATGGCCGAGGCCAGCAGCAGCGAGCTGTGGAACCAGCCGCGGTGCTGGTCGTGGCCTTCCAGGTACAGGTCGGCCTCGGGGCCGTGGTCGTGGTGGTGCTCGGGGTGGGTGCCGCGCAGCACGTGCCAGAAGGTACTGCCGGAGTCGAACCACACTTCCAGGATGTCGGTGCTCTTGGTGTAGTGCTGGGCCTCTTCGGCGCCCAGGATGTCTTCCGCGGTCACGCGGCTCCAGGCCTCGATGCCGCCTTGCTCCACCATGGCCGCGGCCTGGTCGATGATCTCCATGGTGCGCGGGTGCAGCGCGCCCGTGTCCACATGCAGGAAGAAGGGGATGGGCACGCCCCACGAACGCTGGCGCGAGATGCACCAGTCGGGACGGCCGGCGATCATGGCACGCAGGCGGTCCTGGCCGTTCTCGGGGTAGAAGCTGGTTTCCTCAATGGCTTCCAGCGCGATCTGGCGCAGCGTCTTCTCGGGCTTCTGGGCGGGGTCGGTGAACACGCCTTCGCCTTCGTCCATGCGGATGAACCACTGGGCGGCCGCACGGTAGATGACGGGCGTCTTGTGGCGCCAGCAGTGCGGGTAGCTGTGGGTCAGGCTGGTGGTGTCCATCAGGCGGCCTGCGACCTTCAGCGCGTCAAGGATGACGGGCACGGCCTTCCAGATGTGCTGGCCGCCGAACAGCGGCAGATCGGCCGCGTACACGCCGTTGCCAGTCACGGGGTTCAGGATGTCCTTGTAGTCCATGCCGTTGGACACGCAGCTGTTGAAGTCGTCCACGCCATAGGCCGGGGCCGAGTGCACGATACCGGTGCCGTCGTCGGCGGTGGCGTAGTCGGCCAGGTACACGGGCGAGATGCGGTCAAAGCCCTTGTCCACGTGCGCCAGCGGGTGCTTGAAGGGCATGTGGTCCAGCGCTTGGCCCTTGGCGGTGGCGACCACGCTGCCGGCGATCTTCCAGCGCTCCAGGCACTTGGCGACCAGGGCGGAGGCGACGATCAGCAGGCCGCGCTCGGTGTCCACCAGGCTGTATTCCAGCTCGGGGTTGACGTTCAGCGCCTGGTTGGCGGGGATGGTCCAGGCGGTGGTGGTCCAGATCACCACAAACGCTTCTTTGTTCAGCGCAGGCAGGCCAAAGGCCGCCGCCAGCTTGGCCGGATCGGCCGCGGGGAACATCACGTCCAGCGTCTGCGACTGCTTGTCGGCGTATTCGATCTCGAACTCGGCCAGCGAGGAGGCGCAGTCAAAGCACCAGTACACGGGCTTGAGGCCGCGGTAGACAAAACCCCGCTCCATCACCTGCTTCAAGGCGCGCAGCTCGGCGGCCTCGTTGGCGTAGTTCATGGTCTTGTAGGGGTGGTCCCAGTCGCCCAGCACGCCCAGGCGCTTGAAGTCCTCCATCTGCTGCGCGATCTGCTCGGTGGCGAAGGCGCGGCTCTTGGCCTGCATCTCGTCGCGTGGCAGGTTGCGGCCGTGCAGCTTTTCGATGGCGTTCTCGATGGGCAGGCCGTGGCAGTCCCAGCCGGGCGCGTACAGCGCGTCATAGCCTTCCAGCTGGCGGCTCTTGACGATCATGTCCTTGAGCACCTTGTTCACGGCGTGGCCGATGTGGATCTTGCCGTTGGCGTAGGGCGGGCCATCGTGCAGGATGAACTTGGGCGCGCCCGCGCGGGCCACGCGCAGCTTCTTGTACACGCCTTGCTCGTCCCATTCCTTGGCCCAGGCGGGCTCGCGCTTGGGCAGGTCGCCGCGCATCGGGAAGGGGGTGTCGGGCATGTTCAGCGTGGCGCGGTAGGCGGACGCTTCGGGCTTGTGGGCTTTGGAATCAGACATGGGGGAACCTTGAGGGCGTGCCAGGCTGGCTGCAGCCGGGCGAAAAAAGCAGGGGAAGAGCGCCGGGCGCGATGCCGGCGCCCGAGCTGACGAGAGCGAGCGTCAAATTCGGTCGCGCGTGGTCTGGCGACGGGTTTCGGTATACGTGGCGAAGAACGCGCGCGCGTCATCGCAGTCCTGGGCGATGCCTGCGGTCAGGGCGGCCAGACTGTCGTATTTGAGCTCGTCGTGCAGTTTGTGCAAAAGTTCCACGCGGATGATTTTACCGTAGGCCCCTTCGCCACCCAGGGCGGCAGGCCAATCCAGGCAGTGCGTCTCCAGCAGCACGCGGCCGCCGTTGACGTCGTTGGGGTCCAGCGAGGGGCGGATGCCCAGGTTGGCTACGCCGCGCAGCGGCTGCGCATCCAGGCCATGCACCAGCACGGCAAAGATGCCGCTGGCGGCCGGTTTCCAGTGGTTGAAGCGCAGGTTCAGCGTGCGAAAGCCATCGCTGGCACCGGGCGCCGACTCGGCCAGTTGCCGCCCCAGCTTGCGGCCGTGCACCACATGGCCGGAGATGGTGTAGGGGTGGCCCAGCATCTGCGCAGCGGCGGCCATGTCGCCGGCCGCCAGGGCGGCGCGCACCGTGGTGCTGGACACGCGTTCGCCATGCACCTCATAGCTGTTCATGCGCGCCACGTCAAAGCCCTGTCGCTGTCCGGCCGCATCCAGCATGGCGTAGTCGCCGGCGCGCTGGGCGCCGAAGCGGAAGTCGTCGCCCACCAGGATGTACTGCGCCCCCAGGCCTTGCACCAGCACGTCCTGGATGAAGGCCTCGGGCGACTGGCTGGCCAGGGTCGCGTTGAAGGGCAGTACGACCACCTGGTCGACGCCGCACAGCTTGAGCTGCGAGAGCTTGTCGCGCAGCGTGCCCACGCGCGCCGGGGCCAGCTCGGGTTTCTTGAATTTCTCGGCGAAGAAGTCGCGCGGGTGAGGTTCGAACGTCAGCACGCAGGTGGGGATGCCGCGTTGCGCGGCCTCGGCCGACAGCAGGGCCAGCATGGCCTGGTGGCCGCGGTGCACCCCGTCAAAATTGCCAATCGTGACGGCACATTCTGGCGCCAGTCCAGGGTGCTTGAATCCTCGGAAAATTTTCATCTGTCGCTTTGTTTTTTATAGCTGACACGGCCTGCAGCCCCGCGTGGTTGGTGGCTGTTTGTCACCGAAAGCAAGTATATTGCGCTTCAGAAGGACGGCGAAGTTGGCCCGACTGTGGGCGACGGCGGGCGTTCGCAGTGGTCTGCAAGGAGGCTGAACGTGAGAGTCTTGATGCTGTCCGCCCATGGCTTGCCACAGTCATGGCTCACGCTGGAAGAGGCGGTGCTGTACTACGCCGCCGACGATGTGCGCTGGACCCTGGGACAGCCGGTGGCGCTGTTCCGTGGCGGCCACAACGCCGTCACGGGCCTGCAGTCGGTGATCGAAGTGCACAGCATCATCGGCACCCGCGGGGTGCCGCGCATCAATCCGCACGCACTCACCCCGGGACTCACCAATACCAAGCTGTTCGCCCGCGACCGCAATGTCTGCGCCTACTGCGGCAAGCTGTACGACGCCGCGCACCTGACGCGCGAACACATCGTGCCGGTGTGCCAGCAGGGCCGGGACCACTGGATGAATCTGGTCACGGCGTGTAAATCCTGCAACCACCGCAAGGGCCCGCGCACGCCCGAGCAGGCGCGCATGCCGCTGCTGTATGCCCCCTACGTGCCCAGCATCTGGGAGGACTTCATCCTGCGCAACCGGCGCATCCTGGCCGACCAGATGGAATTCCTGCGCATGCACGTGCCCAAGTCCTCGCGGCTGGCGCAGGGCGATGACCATGTGTCCGAGTTTGAAAACTGCAGCCCAGCCTGAAAATCGGCCTTGGCTTATGGTGAAATCCAGGGTTTTCCCTGAATCTGGTTTGCCATGATCGTTCGCGAGCGCCCCACCGGGCTGTCCCTGTTCCTCACCTTGCGGGGGTCGGTGCTGCAGCGCATCCGCTGGAAACTGTGTCTGAACATCCTGCTGGCGGTGTTGGTCACCCTGGCCCATGGCTACCTGTTCGACATCAAGATCACGGTCACGCCCATCCCCTTCACCCTGATTGGTCTGCCGCTGGCCATCTTTCTGGGCTTTCGCAACAACACCGCTTACGACCGCTACTGGGAAGGCCGCAAGCTCTGGGGCGATCTGAACATCCGCGCCCGCACCCTGGCGCGCCAATGCCTGAGCCTGATCGACAGCCCACAGGTGCTGGACCCACGCAACCGCGATGGCGATGTGCGTGTGCGCATGGTGCACCGGGCGATTGCCCATGCCCACGCCCTGCGCGAGCAACTGCGCGACCATGTGGACGACCGCTCGGTGGAGCGCTGGCTGACCACCGCCGACTGGGAGAAGGTGCGCGGGCTGCCGCTGGCCCACCGCGGCGATGCCATCGTCCAGGCCAATGCCCACGATCTGGCGCAGTGCATCCGTGCCGGGCAGATTGACCCCTGCATGGCCACCAAGCTGGACGAGACCCTGACCCAGATGACCTTCGCCGCCGCCTCGTGCGAGCGCCTGCGGCACACGCCCATGCCGTTTTCCTACTCCTTGCTGGTGCACCGCACGGCGCACCTGTACTGTTTCCTGCTGCCCTTCGGCCTGGTGGATGTGACAGGTTTCATGACGCCGTTTGTGGTCACCATCGTGGCCTACACCTTCTTCGGCCTGGACGCCCTGGGGGACGAGCTGGAAGAGCCCTTTGGTACCGACAACAACGACCTGCCGCTGGACGCCCTGTGCCGCGGGATGGAGATGAACCTGCTGCAGTTGCTGGGCGACACCGACATCCCAGCGCCCATCCTGCCGGTGGACTACCGGCTGACCTGAGTCAGCGCCGGCGCCACACGCCACACGCCCAGCCCACAAAAAAAGCCCCGCACTGCGGGGCTGTTTGATTCGGGGGTGCCGCGCACTCAGTGGTCGACCACACCGGCGGTGGCCTGCATGCGCGCCGCCACCTCGCCCAGGTGGTGCAGGCTGTCGCCGTAGGTCATCTCCAGCTGGGTCAGCTTCTTGAACTGGTGGCTGACGATGTACTCGTCGGTCACGCCGATGCCGCCGTGCAGCTGCACCGCCTGCTGGCCGACGCCGCGCATGGACTGGCCCAGCTGCACCCGGGCACGGGCGATGGCGCGGCGGCGCTGCTCGGCGGGCTGGTCCAGCTGAAGGCTGGCGTAGTAGCTCATGGAGCGGGCCAGCTCCAACTGCATCTTCATGTCGGCCAGGCGGTGGCGCAGCGCCTGGAAGCTGGCAATCGCCACGCCGAACTGCTTGCGCTGGTTCAGGTAGTCGGCGGTGATGGCCAGCACCTGGTCCATCACGCCCACGGCCTCGGCGCAGACCGCGGCGCTGCCCGTGTCCACGGCCAGCTCCAGCGCGGCCAGGCCTTCGGTGGTGACCAGGGTGGCGGGGCTGCGCTCGGCCTCCAGCTCGGCGGCCCGGCTGCCGTCCTGGGTGAGGTAGCCCCGGGTGCGGGCACCGGGGGCCGCGCGCTCCAGCAGGAACAGGGCGATCTGGCCGTCCAGCACCGCAGGCACCAGGAAGGCGTCGGCCTGGTCGCCTGCGGGGACTATGCTTTTGTGAGCTGTCAGCGCATATCCATCGGGCGTTAGCGCCGCTTTGGATTCACATTTGTCCAGGTGGTAGCGGGCGCGGCGTTCCTGGTGGGCCAGGACCACCAGGGCTTCGCCCGCGGCCACGCGCGGCAGCCATTCGGCCTGCATCGCAGCGGGGGCGTACTGGGCCAGGACCTTGGCGGTGATGAAGCTCTGGGCCAGGGGCTCCAGCACCATGCCGCGGCCCATTTCCTCCATCACCACCATGGCGTCCACGGCGCCCAGGCCCAGGCCACCGTGGGCCTCGGGCACGTTGAGGGCGGTCAGGCCCAGCTCGGCCAGGGCGTCCCAGGCCTCGCGGCGAAAGCCGCCGGCGGCCACGGCGGCGCGCCGGTGCTCGAAGGTGTAGGCCTTGTCCACCCAGCGGCGGGCGGCATCGCGCAGTTGCTGCTGGTCGTCAGAAAAATCGAAATCCATACCTGTCTCCTGTGGCTGGGCGGCGGGTTGGCGTCGCAGCGCCCAGCGAAGCTCAATCGGGAGCCCCCTGCCGAAGGGGGCGTGAAGCGGTGGCGCCGTGCGGCATCAGCCCAGCAAGGTCTGCGCGACGATGTTGCGCTGCACTTCGTTGGAGCCGCCGTAGATGGTGGTCTTGCGCATGTTGAAATAGGTGCCAGCCAGGGGCGCGTTGCCCACGGTGCCGCCGGGGAAGTCGCCCTGCCAGCCGGCGTGCATGGCCTCTTCGATGAAGGGCAGGCTGTAGGGGCCGGCGGCCAGCATCATCAGCTCGGCGTAGCGCTGCTGGATTTCGCTGCCCTTGATCTTCAGCAGGCCGGCAATGTCCAGCGGGTTCTTGCCGCTCTTTTCGGCCGACAGCACGCGCAGCACCAGCATTTCCAGCGCCACGATGTCCACCTCCAGCAGGGCGATCTGGTCGCGAAAGCGGTGGTCCTCCCACACGCCTTCCTGCTTGGCGATGCGTTTGAGGCGCTCCAGCTCGCGCTTGGAGCGGTTCACGTCGGCGATGTTGGTGCGCTCGTGCGCCAGCAGGTGCTTGGCATAGGTCCAGCCCTTGTTCTCTTCGCCGATCAGCTGGTCGGCGGGCACCTTCACGTTGTCGAAGAAGACCTCGTTGACCTCGCACTCCCCGTCCAGCAGCTTGATCGGGCGCACGGTCACGCCGGGGCTCTTCATGTCGATCAGCAGGAAGCTGATGCCGGTCTGGGGCTTGCCCTCGTTGCTGGTGCGCACCAGGTTGAAGATCCAGTCGCCGTGCTGGCCCAGCGTGGTCCAGGTTTTCTGGCCGTTGACCAGGTAGTGGTCGCCGTGGCGCTCGGCGCGCGTCTTCAGGCTGGCCAGGTCGGAGCCGGAGCCCGGCTCGGAATAGCCCTGGCTCCACCAGACCTCGCCGCTGGCGATGCCGGGCAGAAAGCGCTTTTGCTGCTCGGGCGTGCCATAGGCCATGATCACGGGCGCCACCATCACCGGGCCGAAGGGCAGGATGGCCGGTGCGCCGGCGCGGGCCAGCTCCTCGGCGAACAGGTGCTTTTGCACCGCGCCCCAGCCGGGGCCGCCAAATTCCTGGGGCCAGCCATAGGCCAGCCAGCCCTTCTTGCCCAGGATCTTGGCCCAGCCCTGGATGTCGTCACGCTCCAGGCGCAGGCCGTTGCGCACCTTGGCGGCCAGGGCGGGGTCGAGGTGCTGATTGATCCAGGCACGGACTTCTTCGCGGAAGGCCTGTTCTTCGGGCGTGTATGCCAAATCCATGTGGCGGTCTCCTTGGTAAGCCAGGCGGGACCAGGGCCCGCCGTTCACCAAAGAGCTTGCCTGCGACCACCGCGCCCCGGCAACAGGGGGAACGCGCAAAGTTGTCGCGTCGGTGTCTGTGTTCCGCTAAACGGAATCGCCCAATGCCGCGCACAGGCGTTGCACCTGGGCTTCCAGGGCGGCGACGCGCGCTTCCAGCGCTTCCAGGCGCTGCGCCTCGGCGCCGGCAAGCGCTGTGGCGCTGCTGCCACTGCCGCTGGCACTGGCGGAGGGCAGGGCCAGCACGGGCGCGCCGCACAGCAGGTGGGCCCAGCGCGCCTCGCGCGCGCCCGGGGCCTTGGGCAGCAGCTGCACCAGGGCCCCGCCCTTGTCCGCGCTGCGGTCCTGCAGCTCTTCCAGGAAGGCCTCGACCGAGCCGGTGTCGGCAAAGCGGTGCCAGCGCTCGGCATTGGTGCGCAGCTCGGCCGCCGTCTGCGGGCCGCGCAGCATCAGCAGGCCCAGCAGGGCGCTGGCCTGGCTGGGCACGCCCAGCACGCGCTCGAAGTTGTGTTCCCAGCGCATGGCGCGCTGGCCGCTGACCTCGATCACCAGGTGGCGGTCGCGCAGCGCGTCCAGCGTGGCCAGGATCTCGGCGTCGCTGAGCTGCATCACCGGCTCGCGGCTGGTTTTCTGGTTGCAGCCGCTGGCCAGGCTGTTGAGGGTCAGCGGATAGCTGTCCGGAACGGTGCGGGCCTTTTCCATCAAGGTGGCAAGCACACGCGCTTCAGTCGGGGACAGGGGCAGGTTCTGATGGTCGAAGGTCATGGCTGGGATAATTGCGGCGCAATGAAAAACATCGTGATTTTGATCTCGGGCGGCGGGTCCAATATGGCTGCCATTGTGAAGGCGGCCAAGCAGCAGGATTGGGAACGCCGTTATGGCGCCCGCGTGGCCGCCGTGGTCAGCAACAAGGCCGACGCGAAGGGCCTGGTCTTTGCCCGTGAACAGGGGATTGCCACCGAGGTGCTGGATCACCGGCAGTTTGCCAGCCGCGAGGACTTCGACGCCGCGCTGGCGCAGCGCATCGACCCCTACCAGCCCGCCGTGGTGGTGCTGGCCGGCTTCATGCGCATCCTGACGCCCGGCTTCGTGCAGCATTTCGCCGGCCGCATGGTCAACATCCATCCCTCGCTGCTGCCGGCCTTCACCGGCCTGCACACCCACCAGCGGGCCATCGATGCCGGCTGCAAGTTTGCCGGCTGCACCGTGCATGGCGTTACGGCCGAGCTGGACGTGGGCCCCATCCTGGACCAGGCCGTGGTGCCCGTGCTGCCCGACGACACGGCCGAGACCCTGGCCGCGCGCGTGCTCACGCAGGAGCACATCATCTACCCCCGCGCCGTGGCCGCCTTGCTGCAACAACGCTGATCAATCGCCCTGCATGGCCGCTCCCAGCGCGGGGTGGCCTGCGGCGGCGACCGATGTGGCTGCCGCATGCCGGTCTTCGGCACTGCGGTTCTGGCTGAGCTTGAACTTGGCTTGCACGCGTGTGATGGCGATTTCAATGCCGACGATGTGCGCGAGCTGCCTTTCCAGGTAGTCGGGCGGGGCATCCTTGATTTTCCAGGCGCCTGCCGCGTGGGGCACAACGCCTTGTGTGCGCGCCTCGTGCGTGCGGGTCAGCTTACCCACGGCGCCCAGCACCCATTTCCGGTCGTCGTGCAACTGCAGGCGGCCATGCACATGCACCACGCGGTAATTCCAGGTGGGCACCTGCTGGTGCGTCGCGTGCTTGCTGGGATACCAGTTCGGCGAGATGTACGCCTGCTCCGCCTGAAAAATGACAAGCACGTCAACACCATCGTGCAGTTGCTCCAGCAGCGGGTTGGCGCGCGCCACATGGCCGATCAGGCGTGCAGGCGCAGCCTCCGGGGTTTCCAGTTCCCACGGCAGATGGTTGGCGTCCAGACCCCCGGCATGCTGGTGTACCAGCGCACCCAGGGGGTGTTGGCGAATCAGGTCGTAAGCATCGGCGGTGCTGGCCGCGAAATGGGCAGGCAGGTACATGGCAGGCGCGCAAGCAAAACGCCCATCATGCCGCCGGCATGGGGGTGGTGGGGCTGTGCGTCAGGTCCGTGTCAGTGCCAGGCCCGGCGGGCGGCAGCCGGGTGAAGCGCGGCTGGACCACGCCGTCGATCACCACGGTCTCCAGGAACATGGCCGCCGGGCGCACCCACAGGCCGCGCTCGCCGTACAGGGCGCGGTACAGCGTCAGCGGCTCCAGCGTCTCGCTGTGGCGCACGGTGTCGATCACCTCGTACAGCATGCCCTTGTAGTGGCGGTACAGGCCGGGCGGGGTTGTGATCAGCGGGGGCAGGTGTTCGGAAGCCATGGAGCAATATCAAAAGTGGAGCTGTCAGCACAGGTGGGTATTGGGCTACAGGCCTAAAAAGCCTTGAATCCCTGGGCGCCCAGCCACGCCAGCCCGGATGGTGCCACGCCGCAGCAGCCAGCGCAGCACCGGGATTTGGTGGCAATGGGACAATACGGGCTATGCATCCCAAAGCCCTCCTCGACGCTTGCGCCGAACTGGTCAAGCTGACCCTCCAATTCCAACACCCCGCCGACGCCGTGGTGTCCCGCTATTTCCGCGACCACCGCAACCTGGGGCCGCGCGAGCGCGCCACCCTGGCCGAAACCGCGTACACCGTGCTGCGCAAGAAGACCTTGTTTGAATCGCTGGCCCGCTCGGGCAGCGGCCCCAAGGAGCGCCGCCTCGCCATCCTGGGCTTCCACGCCCCGCGCAATTTCCTCAAGGCCGCGCTGAGCGAGCAGGAAGCCAAGTGGCTGGACCAGTGCGATGCCGTCCGACCCGACGAACTGCTGCCCCAGCACCGCCACAACCTGCCCCAGTGGATGGCCGATGCCCTGCAGGCCCAGGTGGGCGACCAGTTCGAGGCCCTGGCCGCCAGCATGCTGGAGCCCGCGCCGCTGGATCTGCGCGTCAACGCCCTGCATGCCAAGCGCGAAGCCGTGCAAAAGGAGCTGGCGGCCGCCGGCATCCAGGCCGTCGCCACGCCATACTCGCCCTGGGGCCTGCGTGTCGAAGACAAGCCCGCGCTGACCAAGCTGGACGCCTTCAAGGAAGGCCGCCTGGAAGTGCAGGACGAAGGCTCGCAACTGCTGGCCCTGCTGCTGGACGCCAAGCGCGGCGAGATGGTGGTGGACTTCTGCGCCGGAGCCGGTGGCAAGACCCTGGCGATCGGCGCGCAGATGCGCAACACCGGGCGCCTGTACGCCTTCGACGTGTCCGCCCACCGCCTCGAGGCGCTCAAGCCGCGCCTGGCGCGCAGCGGCCTGTCCAACGTGCACCCCGCCGCCCTGGCGCACGAGCGCGACGAGCGCGTCAAACGCCTGGCCGGCAAGATCGACCGTGTGCTGGTGGATGCGCCCTGCTCGGGCCTGGGCACGCTGCGCCGCAACCCCGATCTGAAGTGGCGCCAGGATGAGCAGGCCGTGCACGAGCTGACCGAAAAGCAGCTGTCCATCCTGACCAGCGCCGCGCGCATGGTGAAGTCGGGCGGCCGTCTGGTCTATGCCACCTGCTCGGTGCTGCCCGAAGAGAACGAACGGATTGCCGAGGCCTTCCAGCAGGCGCACCCCGACTTTGTGTCGCTGGACGCGGGCCAGACCCTGGAGCAGCTGAAGGTGGAACACGCCGCCAGCCTGTGCGCCGGCGGCGAGAGCGGCACCCGCTATGTGCGCCTGTGGCCGCACAGCCACCAGACCGACGGTTTCTTCGCCGCCGTCTGGGAACGCAAGTAAATCTGCGCAGGGCCGGGCCCCGGCACGGTCCCGCAGGCGCTGGGCCCCATCGGGGCCCCCGCGCCGGCTGCCTCAATCCACGATGAACAGCTTGGCCCCGGTGGTGGTGGATGAGCGGTGCGGTTCCGCATGGTCGGCCACCTGGTAGCTGGTGCCGGGCGTCAGCGTGAAGCGGCGGCCATCCTCCAGCTCGGTGTGCAGTTCGCCCTCCAGGCACAGCAGGATGTGGCCCTTGACGCACCAGTGGTCGGCCACATAGCCGGGCGTGTACTCGACCATGCGCACGCGCAGATCGCCAAACTGCTGGGTGCGCCAGTAGGCGCAGCCTTGTTCGCCTGGGTGCTCGGTCGGCGTGATGCGCGACCAGTCGGTCGTGCCAAAGGGGATGGCGCTGATGTGCATGCCAGAAACTCCGGAAGTTGCCGCGTGCGGCGACGGGGGGGGCAGGCTGCCAGCTTATCGGCCCGGCACCGCGCTGGGCCTAGCCCTTGGGCATGCGGGCCATCGCCTGGGAGCGCACTCAGAGCGGGCGGCCCAGGCGCTTTTCCACCTGCCGCTTTTCCCAGTCCACCCCCAGAAACGGCAGCCAGCCAAAAATGGCAGCGGCATGCGCCAGGATGCCGATGCCCCAGCCCAGGGCGGGCCAGTAGAACCACAGCCGGTGCGGCGTCGTCAGCAGGTTGATGGCGCACAGCGCCGCGATCACCACCACGTACTGCGCCAGATGGAGGTAAAAGCCCTTGAGCTTGCGCACCTCCAGCAGGGCCAGCTGTTCCTGCTGGCTGGCGCTGGGCGTGTGGATGGGGGAGGAGGTTGGGGTCGGGGTGTCGGGCATGGCGGGCTCACTGGACAGGGTGGAAAAGTCGATCTCGAAGACCGACGCCAGTGACTTCAAGGATTCCGTGCTGGCCGCGCTGCCGTTCTCGATGCGCTGGATGGTGCGCACGCTCAGGCCGCTGAGTTCGGCCAGCTGTTGTTGGGACCAGCCGCGTTGCAGCCTAAGTTTCTGTACCTGCATAGGGATTCCTTTTCATCACGTCCTGTGAGCATGCCGGCCCGCCAGGCACAGCGCCACGCCAGCAGGGCGACACGGGCACGACACCGGGGTGACAGCCGCGCTGTCGGGCCTGTCAGGTCGCTGGCGCCACGGGCGCACAGCGCGATTGTCGGTGAGCCCAGGGCCTGCCGGCGTGGTGGGTGGCCGTCCAGGGGTGGCGCAAGGGGACTCGCCCGGCCGGGTCCGCGCGGCACGGGCGCAGCGTACGATAGCCGGCTATGACGACCCAATACGAAAACCTCGCCACGCTTGCGCTGTGGACCGACTTTTTCAAAGTTTCCCCCGCCGAATTGCCCGCCGAGCGCCAGATGCGCGCCCGGCGCATGTCCGGCTTCATCCGTGGCCAGCTGCTGCCGGTGGCAGAGCCCGTGGGGCCGACCGATCCTGCCGCTGTAGCCCCCGAGGGCACGGCCGTCGCGGAGCCGGCCAAAAAAGCCGCCCCCCAGGTCGCGCGCGAATGGGTGCCCGCGCAGTGGGGCCTGGTGCCCAGCTGGGTGAAGTCCGAGAAGGACGCCAAGCTGCGCGCGCCCAAGCTGCTGGTGGCGCTGAATGAAACCGTGAGCACCACCCAGGCCTTCCGCGATGCCTGGCTGGCCGGCCAACGCTGCATCATCCCCATGCAGGCCTTCTATGTGGACGATGTGCGCACCGGCAAGGCCATTCCCACGCGCATCGCCCGCGTGGACGGCCAGCCCATGGGCGTGGCGGGCGTGTGGAGCCAATGGACGGACCCGGACACCGGGGCCGAGCTGCTGAGCTATGCCGTGCTGACCCTCAACGCCAACAGCCATGCGCTGATGCGCCGTTATGGCCCGCAGGGGGCGGAACGCCGCATGCCGGCCATTTTGGGCGAGGGCACCTACGACGCCTGGCTGGCGGCCCGCCAGGACAAGGCGCGCGAGTTCATGCGGGCGTACCCGGCGAACTGGCTGCTGGCCAACCCGGTGGAGCACAAGAAAGACAAAAAGCCCAAGGGCCTGTTTGATTGATGGGGATAGCAGCTGGCGCAGGCTGGGCCTGCGTGAGTGCCTTATTTCTCTTGGATGTTCAAGCGGCTGCGGGGCACCGACGATTCCCGGCTTGCTCCTGCGGCGAGCAGGGATGGCTGGCACCCCACACCCACACCCATGCCGCGATGCCGCCATACCGTGAACCCCGGTGGATGCCATGCTCACTTCCTTCCAAGCCTGGGCGCATGCCCTGATCCCTGTGCACTCCGTCGCCTTTGACGCCCTGGCCTGGCTGTCTCTGGGTTGCTACCTGCTGTTTGCCGTGGTCGCACTGCACTACGCGCTCCGGCCGTGGGCCGAAAAGGCGATGCTGGCAGCCATCGGCGGCGGTACCGCCGCCTCGCTGGTGCTGCACCTGTCCCTGCGCAGCAGCCCTGACTATGTGGGTGAGGGGCCCCTCTGGAAGTTTGTCTCCGTGTCCCAGTACCTGCCCTGGGTGGTGGTCAGCGTGGGGGGCCTCTACGTGCTCTACCGCATCGGCCTTCAACTGCGAAAAATGTGCTGTGGCAGGCAGGACCGCTGAAGCCGCCTTGGGTGGGCGCGGCCCGTGGTGATCCGCCGCCCGCGCGCGGCAGACGCACAGAAAAGCCTGTTGCAGGTGGGCTGGCAACAGGCTTTGATTTTTCATAGCAACGCACGCTGACTGGGTGCGCGTTAGCCATCTTTTTGGCTGCAATTCCAAACCTGGCGCGAGGGCGGTGTGCGGAGCACATCTGCAAAACACTTTTCAGCGCGCCATGCGGTGCACAGCCGTTCCCCCGATTGCCTGCACGCGCCAGCGCTGTGCGCGCCGCGGGGCCAGCCTGCCACTTGCCGTTGCGGTGGGAACCTGGCGATGCTGCAGGGCCACTGGTGGTGCCGGCCGCCTTGGGCCGATGCGCTGCGTGGGCCTGTGTGCACCCCACCGGCACGGTGAACACCGCCCCACGCCAGCGTGCGGCGCACGGGCTTGCTCGCAGACCCACCCGTGCCCAGCCCGTCGGGGCGAGTTTCTGGCCCTGGCCCTGCACGGCACGCCGTGCCACGCAGGGCGGGTGCCATCCATAGTTTTGATAGCTGTCAGCGCAATCCCCATGCGCGCCAGAGCCAGAAAATGCTGAAAAGACTTTAAGCCGTGACCGCTTCGCCCAGCAGCGCATCCACGGCCGCGTGGGCGGCCAGGGTCTCGGCGCAGGCATTCGCCGCTTCCTCGCCCTTTTTCACAAAGTGCGCGTGGAAGAAGCCGTGCAGCTCGTCCGAGGGCTGGAAGTTGTGGGGCGTCAGCGCCACCGAGAACACGGGCACGCCCGTGTCCAGCTGCACGCGCATCAGCGCCTCGACCACGGCGGCAGAGACGAAGTCGTGGTGGTAGATGCCGCCGTTGACGATGATGGCGCAGCCGATGACGGCGTCGAACTGGCCGGACTGGGCCAGCTTTTGCGCCATCAGCGGGATTTCGAACGCACCCGGCACTTCCACCTGGTGGATACGGGCGGGCGCGGCGCCCAGCGTCTGCAACCGTGCGGCGGCGGCATTGCGGGCCTGGTGCACGATGTCGCTGTGCCAGTTGGCACTGACGATGGCGATGCGGGCCGTGGCCAAGGCGGCCTGGGTGGCGTGGGAGGATTGGGAAGGTGTCAAAGTCTGATTCATGTGTGTCTTTCAAGACGTGGAACAAATGAATCAGGGCGCGCGAAGGCAGACGCAGCCTAGGCCGGTGCTGGCGCGCTCAAGCACGCCCGCACCCAGCGGCAGGCTGGGGGACAGGTCTTCACGTTGCTCTTTCATCCGGACTGTGACCGTCGGCTCTGGCATCGCACCAGATCTGCTGACCTTGGCGAAGCAGGCTTCGCCAAGCGCTCGCGGGCTCGCAGCACGGGGCTGCATACCGCCGGTGGGGAGTTTCACCCCGCCCTGAGAACGTATGTCGCCTGGTGGTTCGCCAGGCGACAAAGCCATTGTAGGCCGCCGGCATGGCACTGGTGGTCACCCAGGTAACTGTGCCTTGCGCTGGCGCAAGGGCCGTTGCCCCCACCAGCGCGCCACGGTGGCGCCCAGGTGCGCCCAGACGGTGTCTGGCACCGGCGCTGTGCCGGATGGCGCGGGGCCGACCGGGGAGGCCGGCAGGGTGGATTGCAGCCGGGCCGGGCCCCGCAGGGCCGTGGCCTGTAGCCACAGCGCGCACGGGGCCCGCCAGCTCTGGCCGGTGTGCAGGCGCAGTGACAGGCTGGGGCCACCGTCCAACCCGCCCAGCTGGGCGGTCTGCAGCAGCAACTGGCCGCTGGCGCAGAACACTTCGGCCCCGGCGGGCAGCGCCAGGCTGTGGGGAAGGCCATGGGGAAGGCCATGGGGGAGGCGATACAGGGTGGTGCGTTCGGTCTTGGAGCTCTGGCAAGGGCGTGACGGGGTGGGCAACGAAGACATAGGGGCCTGCGCAAACGGTGTGAAACAAGGGCTCCAGCGTAGGTTGCGGCGGGCCATCGCAACAGGCACAGCCGCGGGCCAGGCGCACCGCAGCAGTGCAGGTTGGGGGACTGCTGTTCTGGTGGTTTTGCGCTGCATCTGTATCTGTTGCGCAGCAGAGGCCTGGGGCATGATGGCGGCTCTGCTGTCTGTTGGAAATCCGGCCCATGACCCTGGCTGCTGCCGCTTCACTGCCCCTGTACCGCCGCCTGGCGGGTGACTATGCCCAGGCCATGGGCCTGGGGACCCTGCAGGCGGGCGAGCGCATGCCCTCCGTGCGCGAGCTGATGCGCCGCCACCAGGTCAGCCTGTCCACCGCCCTGCAGATGCTGCGCCACCTGGAGGAGCAGGGGCACCTGGAGGCGCGCCCGCGCGTGGGCTACTTTGTGCGCGATGCGCGGGCGCTGGACGGGGTGGCGCTGACCCGCGAGCCGGACCTGAGCCAGCCGGTGCAGCCCGGCGCCCAGGCGCACTTTGTGGGCATCAACGAACACATTTCCCTGTTGCTGGAGCGCGGACGCCAGGCCCAGGTGCACTTGGATGTGGGCGGCTGCACGCCACCGCCGGAGCTGTTCGATCACCGCTTTCTGAACAAGACCGTGGCGCGGCTGCTGCGCGAACACCCGCAACTGCTGACGCAGGGCCGCTCGCTGCTGGCCAACCAGGGCAACCACCCGCTGTTCCAGCAGGCCATGGCCCGGCACGCGCTGGCGGCGGGCATCCGCGTGGCCCCCAGCGATGTGCTGGCGACCACCGGCAATTCGGAGGCCGTGAGCCTGGCGCTGGCGGCCGTGGCCGCGCCCGGGGACATGGTGGCGGTGGAGTCGCCCACCTATTACGGCCTGCTGCAGGTGGTGGAGTCGCTGCAGCTGCAGACGCTGGAGATTCCGTGCAGCCCGCGCACGGGGCTGTCGCTGGAGGCGCTGGAGCTGGCCTTCCAGACCCAGCCGCGCCTCAAGGCCGTGGTGGTCGTGCCCGAGCTGCAGATGCCGCTGGGCACGCGCATGCCGGATGCGCACAAGGCCCGGCTGGTGGCGCTGTGTGCGCGCTACGGGGCGGCGCTGATCGAGGACGATTCGTATGGCCTGTTCGTCGAGGGCACGCAGCCGGTGAAGCCCCTCAAGGCCTGGGACAGCGTGGCGGGCCAGGTGATCTATTGCCAGGCTTTCAACAAGAGCCTAGCGCCGGGCTTGCGCCAGGGCTGGATGAATGCCGGGCGCTGGCATGGCCGGGTGCAGATGCTCAAGTTCGCCCAGAGCCGCAACACCCAGACCCTGGGGCAGCTGGTGGTGGCCGAGGTGCTGGGTTCGCCCACGCACCAGCGCAGCCTGGAGCGGCTGAAGGCGCAGCTCAAGCAGCAGCGCGAGGCCATGGCCCGGCTGGTGGCGCGCCACTTCCCCATCGGCACGCGCATGAGCCTGCCGGGTGGTGGCCTGTGCCTGTGGCTGGAGCTGCCCGAGGGCTTTTCCAGCGCCCGGCTGTTCGGCGATGCGCTGGACCAGGGCATCCGGATTGCACCGGGCAGCATGTTCTCCAACTCCGGGCGCTACGAACACTGCCTGCGGCTGGCCTGCACGCACCCGGTGGATGCCGCCGTGGAGCAGGCGCTGCAGTTGCTGGGGGCCATGGCCTGCCAGCAACTGGGACAGGCGCCGCGCGGTTGAGGGCGTGGTGCGTGGCTCTGAAGGCATGCCACATGTTGGTATGGGGTCGCCCGCGATACGGGCGCGCACGGGCCCACCCACGCACGGGTCGACAGCGGGTGTCGCACGCCATCCACCCAGGGCGCAGACAACAAAAAACCGCCTGCAGCTTGCGCTGTCGGCGGTTCTTGTCCGAAGAAACGGCTGAATTACTTCAGCTTGGTTTCCTTGTACTCGACGTGCTTGCGAGCCTTGGGGTCGAACTTCATGATCGACATCTTTTCAGGCATCGTCTTCTTGTTCTTGGTCGTGGTGTAGAAGTGACCGGTGCCAGCTGTGGAAGCCAGCTTGATCTTTTCGCGTCCGCCTTTAGCAGCCATTTTTATGCTCCTTGAGGAAATTAAGCCTGGCCACGGGCACGCATGTCTGCGAGCACGGAGTCGATGCCGTTCTTGTCGATCAGACGCAGGGCAGCGCTGGAAACACGCAGGCGCACCCAGCGGTTTTCGCTCTCAACCCAGAAACGACGGTACTGCAGGTTGGGCAGGAAACGACGCTTGGTCTTGTTGTTGGCGTGGGAAACGTTGTTGCCCACCATGGGCTTCTTGCCCGTAACTTCACATACGCGTGCCATTTGGACACTCCGATATTTGAAACGGCCGCCAGCACGGAGATTGCACGGTCAGTGCAATGTGCCAGCAGGCCTCACCTCGCCAGATAAAGGGTGGCGGTAGCCCGAATTTGTCACACCCCACAACCTGTAAGAACAGGCGCTAAATGCAGCAAAGCCCACGATTATACGGGCTTTCTGGAAAAAGGCGTGGGCCGACAGGGTTTTAGCCTGTCGCACGCCTGGGCATGTGCGGTTTACTGGTCCAGGAAGCGCTGGGCATCCAGCGCGGCCATGCAGCCGGTGCCGGCGCTGGTGATGGCCTGGCGGTACACGTCGTCCTGCACGTCGCCGGCGGCGAACACGCCGGGCACGCTGGTCTGCGTGGCATAGCCCTTGCGGCCACCCTGGGTGACGATGTAGCCGTTTTCCAGTTCCAGCTGGCCCTTGAAGATGTCGGTGTTGGGCGAGTGGCCGATGGCGATGAAGCAGCCTTGCAGGGCCACGTCCTCGGTGTGGCCATCCTGCGTGCTCTTGATGCGGATGCCGGTCACGCCGGACTGGTCACCCAGCACTTCATCCAGGGTGAAGTGGGTCTTGAGCTCGATCTTGCCTTCCTTGACCTTCTCCATCAGCTTGTCCACCAGGATGGGCTCGGCCGTGAACTTGTCACGGCGGTGCACCAGGGTGACCTTGCTGGCGATGTTGGACAGGTACAGGGCTTCTTCCACGGCGGTGTTGCCACCACCGACCACGCACACGGGCTGTTCACGGTAGAAGAAACCGTCGCAGGTGGCGCAGCCAGACACACCGCGGCCCATGAAGGCCTCTTCCGAAGGCAGGCCCAGGTACTTGGCCGAGGCGCCGGTGGCGATGATCAGACTGTCGCAGGTGTAGGTGCCGCTGTCGCCGGTCAGGGTGAAGGGGCGCTGGGACAGGTCCACGCTGTGGATGTGGTCGAACACCATCTGGGCCTTGAAGCGCTCGGCGTGCTCCATGAAGCGCTGCATCAGTTCGGGGCCTTGCACGCCGTTGACGTCGGCGGGCCAGTTGTCCACTTCGGTGGTGGTCATCAACTGACCGCCCTGGGCCATGCCGGTCACCAGCATGGGGTTCAGATTGGCGCGGGCTGCGTAGATGGCCGCGGTGTAGCCGGCAGGGCCGGAACCCAGAATCAGGACTTTGGCGTGTTGGTTGGTGGACATCGTTGCTTTTCGAAGGGGGAGGTGTTGCGCGCATGCGCCACACCGGTTGAACAATCGCACGGCACCTGTCGGGCAGGTGTCACCGCTTGCACGGGGTAGCCATGCATTGTAGAAAGCTGGGGAAATTCCTGGGCAAGGTATCCCTAAACACGCGCATAGCCAGAAGCTAACGGCACTGGCCTGTGCGACGGCCATGGCCGGGCTGCGGGCGGTGCGCGCACGCCCGCGTGGTTGTTGCAAGTGCTTGCACAGGCGTTGCAACCATTTGTGTAGCGCCTCGCACGCCTAAGGTAAGCTCCCGACTGCGTATGACTTATTCCTCGAATGCACTGAATGCCAATCTGGCCAAGACCGCGCCCCGCCAGGGATTGGCGCGCTTTGGCCATGAAATCTGCCTGACCGCCGGTGCGCTGGGCCTGCTGTTCTGGCTGATGGCGATGGTCAGCTACTCGCCCCTCGACCCCGCGTGGTCCACATCGGGCAGCAGTGACGTGGTCATGGTGAACAACTGGATGGGCCGTTTGGGCGCCTTGCTGGCCGATGCCTGGTATTTCGGCTTTGGCCTGTCGGCCTGGTGGCTGCTGCTGATCGCCCTGTATGTGCTGTGCGCGTCCAGCCTGCGCTGGATGCGCGGCCACAGCATGCTGGAAACGCCGGTTGGCGAGCGCCTGCAGTGGTGGGCCGGTGTGGCCCTGCTGCTGGGCGTGAGCTGCGCGCTGGAGTGGTCGCGCCTGTACCGTTTCGAGAGCGTGCTGCCTGGTCATGCCGGTGGCGTGGTGGGCTACACCCTGGGCCTGATCGGCGTGCGCTGGCTGGGCTTCACCGGATCGGGCCTGATCGGGATTGCGTTGCTGGTGGTGGCGTTGTCGCTGGTGTTCCACTTTTCCTGGGGGCGCGCCGCCGAGGGCCTGGGCCGCCGCATCGAGACCCTGGTGCGCCTGAACCAGCAGCAGCGGGAAAAGGTCAAGGACGAGGCCGAAGGCCGCAAGGCCGCGAAGGAGCGCGCCAAGGTGGTGGCCGAGGAGCGCAGCGAGATCGAGGAGCACCACCATGAGCCGGTGCTGATCGTGACGCCCACGGCCGCGCCGCCGCAGCCCAGCGAGCGTGTGCTCAAGGAGCGCCAGAAGCCGCTGTTCCAGGATTCGCAGATGCAGGAAGGCAGCCTGCCGCAGGTGGACCTGCTGGATGCCGCGCCGGCCAAGCAGGAAACCGTATCGCCCGAGACGCTGGAGATGACCAGCCGCCTGATCGAGAAAAAGCTCAAGGACTTCGGTGTGGACGTGCGCGTGGTGCAGGCCACGCCCGGCCCGGTGGTCACGCGCTACGAGATCGAACCGGCCACGGGCGTCAAGGGATCGCAGGTGGTCAATCTGGCCAAGGACCTGGCGCGCTCGCTGTCGCTGGTGTCCATCCGCGTGATCGAGACCATCCCCGGCAAAAACTACATGGCGCTGGAGCTGCCCAACACCAAGCGCCAGTCGATCCGCCTGTCGGAGGTGCTGGGCTCGCAGGTCTACCACGAGGCCAAGAGCCTGCTGACCATGGGCCTGGGCAAGGACATCGAGGGCAAGCCCGTGGTGGCCGACCTGGCCAAGATGCCGCACGTGCTGGTGGCCGGCACCACCGGTTCGGGCAAGTCGGTGGGGATCAACGCCATGATCCTGTCGCTGCTGTACAAGGCTGAGGCCAAGGACGTGCGCCTGCTGATGATCGACCCCAAGATGCTGGAAATGTCGGTCTATGAAGGCATTCCGCACCTGCTGGCGCCCGTGGTGACCGACATGAAACAGGCCGCCAACGGCCTGAACTGGTGCGTGGCCGAGATGGAACGCCGCTACAAGCTGATGAGCAAGCTGGGCGTGCGCAATCTGGCCGGCTACAACACCAAGATCGGTGAAGCCACGGCAAAGGGTGAAATCATTGGTAACCCCTTCAGCCTGACGCCGGAGTCGCCCGAGCCCCTGGACCGCCTGCCGCACATCGTCATCGTCATCGATGAGCTGGCCGACCTGATGATGGTGGTGGGCAAGAAGATCGAAGAGCTGATCGCCCGCCTGGCGCAGAAGGCGCGCGCGGCCGGCATCCACCTGATCCTGGCCACCCAGCGCCCCAGCGTGGACGTGATCACCGGCCTGATCAAGGCGAACATTCCGACACGCATTGCCTTCCAGGTCAGCAGCAAGATCGACAGCCGCACCGTGCTGGACCAGATGGGGGCCGAGTCCCTGCTGGGCATGGGCGACATGCTGTACATGGCCAGCGGCACGGGGCTGCCGATCCGCGTGCACGGCGCCTTTGTGTCGGACGATGAAGTACACCGCGTGGTGAGCTATCTGAAGGAACAAGGCGAGCCGGATTACATCGAAGGGGTGTTGGAGTCGACCCTGTCGGAAGACGGCGGCCCGGACGGTGACGGCGGTGGTGAAGGGGGCGAGAAGGACCCGATGTACGACCAGGCCGTGGAAATCGTCCTCAAGGACCGCAAGGCCAGCATCTCGTACGTGCAGCGCAAGCTGCGCATTGGTTACAACCGTTCGGCCAATCTGCTGGAGCAGATGGAGCAGGCAGGGCTGGTGAGTGCCCTCACCAGCAGCGGCCAGCGCGAAGTGCTGGTGCCTGCACGGCCGGAATAAGACCGGACAGCCTTGGCTGCCGGGCGAAAGGACAGGATGGATATGACAAAGTCGTTGGGGGTGCTGGCCGCGAGTGTGCTGCTGCCGGCCGTGGTCTGGGCCGATGGCCTGCAGAGCCTGGAACACTTCATGCGCACGGCCAAGGCCGGGCAGGCGCAGTTCACGCAGACCGTGACCGCACCGGCCAAGGAAGGGCAGGCGCCGCGCACCAAGACCAGCAGCGGCGACTTCACGTTCCAGCGGCCCGGTCAGTTCAAGTTCACCTACACCAAGCCGTTTGCCCAGACCATCGTCGCCGATGGCAAGACGGTGTGGCTGTACGACGTGGACCTGAACCAGGTCACGCAGCGCAAGCAGGCCGATGCCCTGGGCAGCACGCCGGCGGCGATCCTGGCGTCGGCCAGCGACCTGTCGGGCCTGCAGAAAGACTTCACGCTCAAGCCCGTGCCCGATGCAGACGGCCTGCAGTGGGTTGAAGCCGTGCCCAAGGCGTCGGACGGCCAGCTCAAGAGCGTGCGCGTGGGCTTCCAGGGCGAGACCCTGGCGGCCATGGACATCCTGGACGGCTTCGGCCAGCGCTCGGTGATCCGTTTCAGCCAGCTCAAGCTGCTGCCCGCGCTGCCGGCCGGGCACTTCAAGTTCGAAGTGCCCGCGGGCGCCGATGTCATGCAGCAGTGATGGCTGGCGTTAATGCGATAGCGCCTCGCGCGCATGGGTTCTGAGTTTCAGCATGTTTGTGGCTTGAAACGCAGGCGCAGCGCGCGCCAACCGCTCTGTTTGTGTGAGCGCGCCATGCAAAAAGCCCCGCAGCTTGTGGCTGCGGGGCTTTTTTTGTGGCGTCAGCCGGATCAGGCCGTGGTGGCTGCGGGTGCGGGGCGCATGCGGTCCAGCACGGCGCTGAGGGCCAGGGTGGCCGCCACGGGCAGCAGCCAGCCCAGACCCAGTGCGCTGCCGGGCAGGCTGTCCAGCGCGGCGGGCACGATGCTGCCAAAGCCCATGGCCTTGAGGGCGTCCACGATGCCGAACAGCAAGGCCATGGTCATCACGGGGATGAACACACGCGCCTGGTGCTGGAACAGCTTGGACATCAGGCCCAGTGCGATCAGGGCCATGGCCACCGGGTAGATGGCGACCAGCACGGGCACGGCCACGGTGATCAGCTGCTCCAGCCCCTGGTTGGCCACGGCGGCGCTGAAGACCGACATGACGATCACCACGGTGCGGTACTTCACGCCCAGCAGTTCGCTGAAGTAGGCCGAGCAGGAGCTGACCAGGCCCACGCCCGTGGTCAGGCAGGCCAGCAGGATCACGGCGGCCAGCAGGAAGCTGCCAGCAGTGCCGAAGGTGTTGTCCACGTAGGTGTTCAGGATCTTCACGCCGCTGGCGCCGGCTTCCACCACCGAGCCGCTCATGCCGCCCAGGTAGACCAGGGACACATAGACCAGGCCCAGGCCGGTGGCGGCGATCAGGCCCGCCAGGATGGTGTAGCGCGTGTGCAGCCTGGTGTCGGTCACGCCGGCGGCCTTGATGGCGGCCACGATGATGATGCCGAAGACCAGGGAGGCCAGCGCGTCCATGGTCTGGTAGCCCTGCAGGAAGCCCTGGGCCAGGGCCTGGCCGGCCGAGGCGTAGTCGGGCGCAGGCGTGGTCACGATGTCACCGGCCGGGGCCACGAACGCGGCGATGCCCAGGATGGACAGCACCACGATCAGCGCCGGGGTGATGATCTTGCCGATGTTGTCCATCAGCTTGCCGGGGAACAGCGACAGCACCATCACCAGCGCAAAGTAGCCGATGGTGAACATCAGCAGCGCCTCGGGCGTGTTGCCGGTGAACGGGGCCATGCCCACCTCGAACGACACGGTGGCCGTGCGCGGCGTGGCAAAGAAGGGGCCGATCGTCAGGTAGATGGACAGGCCCATCAGGGTGCCGGCCAGCTTGCCGATGGGGCTGGTCAGCGTGTCCAGCCCCCCGCCGACGCGCGCCAGCGCGACCACGCCCAGCAGGGGCAGGCCCACGCCGGTCAGCAAAAAGCCCAGAGCGGCCGACCATTGGAATTCACCCGCGGCCAGGCCCACGCTGGGCGGGAAAATGATGTTGCCTGCGCCCAGGAAGAGCGCAAAAGTCATGAAGCCGAGGGCAAGAATGTCCCGCGTCTTGAGTGTTGTCATGGGGAAAAAACCTAAAACCAGAGGGCCGCAGCACAGCCGTGCGTGCGAGCCGCGTTGCAGAGCGACGAATGCGGATTCCGTGCGCGTACGCTGCGGGCCGGATGTCGGCGCCGACAGGAGCAGGGTGCCTTGCCGGCCGAGGGTCGCAGGGGCAGCAAATGGCGAGGGGTTTCCGTGCCGATTAAGCTTGTGGCTTCGGTCCACGGGCTACAGCCATCATGGGTAACGCAGGTAAGCATCGCGCATGACGGGTAGTGATCCGCTGATTTACCTATTTTGCCGCATATAAAGTTCTGTTATATGGCGAATTCCAAAACAACCCTGAAAGGCGCAGCTGATTTGTCCAAGGTCACATCCGGCGCGGGGGATTCGGCCCTGCATGTCCCCCTGCCCGAGCGTTTGCGCCCCCGCAGCCTGGCGGAGGTCGTGGGCCAGCAGCAGGTGCTGGGCGCGGGTATGCCGCTGCGGCTGGCCTTTGAGTCGGGCCGCCCGCACAGCTGCATCCTGTGGGGCCCGCCCGGCGTGGGCAAGACCACCATCGCCCGCCTGATGGCCGATGCCTTCGATGCGCAGTTCATCGCCATCAGCGCCGTGCTGGGCGGGGTCAAGGACATCCGCGAAGCCGTGGAGCGGGCCGAGCTGGCGCGCAGCGGCCTGATGCCGCAGCGCACCATCGTGTTCGTGGACGAGGTGCACCGCTTCAACAAAAGCCAGCAGGACGCCTTCCTGCCGCACGTGGAAAGCGGGCTGTTCACCTTCATCGGGGCCACGACGGAAAACCCGTCCTTCGAGGTCAACTCGGCCCTGCTGTCGCGCGCGGCGGTCTATGTGCTGCAAAGCCTGACGGCCGACGACTTGAAGCAAATTGTGGCTAAAGCCCAGGCGCTGCAAGCGGTGCCAGCTATGGAAGATGAAGCGCTGGAGCGGTTGATTGCCTATGCCGACGGCGATGCACGGCGCCTGCTGAACACGCTGGAGACCCTGGCCATCACGGCCGAGCAGGCCCAGGTGGGCAGCATCACCGACGCCTGGCTGCTGCAGGTGCTGGGCGAGCGCATGCGCCGCTACGACAAGGGCGGTGAGCAGTTCTACGACACCATCAGCGCGTTGCACAAATCGGTGCGCGGCTCGGACCCCGATGCCGCGCTGTACTGGCTGGTGCGCATGCTCGATGGCGGCGCCGATCCGCGCTACATGGCGCGGCGCCTGATCCGCATGGCCTGGGAGGACATCGGCCTGGCCGACCCGCGTGCCATGCAGATCACCAACGAGGCGGCGCAAACCTATGAACGCCTGGGCAGCCCCGAGGGTGAACTGGCGCTGGCCCAGGCCGTGCTCTACCTGGCCGTGGCGCCCAAGAGCAATGCTGGCTACCAGGCCTACAACCAGATGAAGGCCCTGGTCAAAGCCGACAGCACGCGGCCCGTGCCCATGCACCTGCGCAATGCCCCGACCAAGATGATGAAGGACATGGATTGGGGCAAGGGCTACCGCTACGCCCACGACGAGGAAGGTGGTTTTGCGGCCGGGGAGGATTACTTTCCCGAGGGGCTGGACAATCCCCACTTCTACCAACCCGTGCCGCGCGGCCTGGAGATCAAGATCGGTGAAAAACTGGCGCAATTGCGCCAGCTCAACGAGGCCGCAGAGCAGCAGCGCAAGCCGTGAGGGGCGGCCTGCATCGCGCCACCGCGGTGCGGCAGGCATGCCCTCGCTGCGGCGACAAAATGTTCAATTTTTTTCGAATTTGATCAATGAGTGTGCGCTTGCGTTCTTTTTTGTTGTTTCATGTTTCGTCACACATTTGTCATAAAAATTTAATTAAATATTCACTGTTTTGTCATGGACAATGCGCGGCAACCAGCCGCCTTGGCCGGTGCCACAACCCGGAACGGCGACATCTGCGTCGCCCCGCCGGAACGACAGGAATGGCGCGCTGCGCGCATTTCCACAGATCCAGCAGCCTACGTGTGTGCCACGCGTAGGCTTTCTAGTTTCCAACGCTATACATAACTCTTGAAGGAGCGTTCATGCTGTTTGGCAAGCTCTTGC
Organism: Comamonas sp. CAH-2; assembly: GCF_009668305.1. Classification (NCBI taxonomy): domain Bacteria; kingdom Pseudomonadati; phylum Pseudomonadota; class Betaproteobacteria; order Burkholderiales; family Comamonadaceae; genus Comamonas; species Comamonas sp. CAH-2. The sequence continues at coordinate 24,735 of NZ_VSWF01000004.1, read as the reverse complement.
CCCGCGAAGGCAATTTTTTCGAAATGTTCAACCAACATGCCGAGCGCATCGTGGAAGCCGCACGTGCGTTCTCGCAGATGGTGGCCAACTACAACGATCCGCACCTGCGTGAGAAGTACAACAGCGATGTCGACAACGCCGAGCGCGCCGCCGACCGTGTGACCCACGAAGTCACCAAGACCCTGCACCAGACATTCATCACCCCCCTGGACCGTGAGCACATCCACGGCCTGATCAACACCATGGACGACGTGGTGGACCTGATCCAGGACTCGGCCGAAGCCATGGCGCTGTATGACATCCGCCAGATGACCGAAGAGATGACGCGCCTGGCCGACCTGAGCCTCAAGTGCTGCGAGCGCGTGCGCGATGCCGTCAAGCTGCTCAACCAGATCGCCGACCAGTCGGTGGCCGAGGCCGCCCTGAAGACCTGCCAGGAAATCGACCGCCTGGAATCCGATGCCGACCGCGTGCTGCGCGCCGCGATGAGCAAGCTGTTCCGCGAAGAGCAGGATGTGCGCGAGCTGATCAAGCTCAAGGGTGTGTACGAGCTGATGGAAACCATCACCGACAAGTGCGAGGACGTCGCCAACACCATCGAGGGCATCGTCCTCGAAAACTCCTGATCGACCAGCACGGGGAATCCTGACCATGGAAACCGTACAAGCCGCCCTGTGGGTGGTCATTCTGCTGGTGGCGATGGCGCTGATCTTCGACTTCATGAATGGCTTTCATGATGCGGCGAACTCGATCGCAACCGTCGTCTCTACCGGCGTGCTCAAACCCACGCAGGCCGTGGTGTTTGCCGCCTTCTTCAACTTTGTGGCGATCTTCGTGTTCCACCTCAGCGTGGCCGCCACGGTGGGCAAGGGCATCGTGAATCCCGAGATCGTGGACACCCACGTGGTCTTCGGCGCCCTGGCCGGCGCCATCGTCTGGAACCTGATCACCTGGTACTACGGCATCCCCTCCAGCTCCTCGCACGCGCTGATCGGCGGCATCGTCGGCGCTGTGGTGGCCAAGGCCGGCACCGGTCCGCTGATTGCCAGCGGCATCCTCAAGACCCTGGCCTTCATCTTCATCTCGCCGCTGCTGGGCTTCCTGTTCGGCTCGCTGATGATGGTGATCGTCGCCTGGATCTGCCGCCGCACGCGCCCCAGCAAGGTGGACAAGTGGTTCCGCCGCCTGCAGCTGGTGTCGGCCGGCGCCTATTCGCTGGGCCACGGTGGCAACGATGCGCAAAAGACCATCGGCATCATCTGGCTGCTGCTGCTGGGCACGGGCTACATGTCGAGCACCGAATCCAGCCCGCCCATCTGGGTGATCGTCAGCTGCTACGCGGCGATCGGCCTGGGCACCATGTTCGGCGGCTGGCGCATCGTGAAGACCATGGGCCAGAAGATCACCAAGCTCAAGCCCGTGGGCGGCTTCTGCGCCGAATCTGGGGGCGCGATGACGCTGTTCTTCGCCACCTTCCTGGGCGTGCCCGTCTCCACCACCCACACCATCACCGGCGCCATCGTCGGCGTGGGCTCCACCCAGCGCATGAGCGCGGTGCGTTGGGGCGTGGCCGGCAATATTGTCTGGGCCTGGATTCTGACCATCCCCGCCAGCGCCTTCGTGGCGGCCGTGGCCTACTGGGTCAGCCTGCAGCTCTATTAAAAAGAGCGCCTGGCGCTGATACAAAAAGGACTTCAGAGTGGAATGACTCTGAAGTCCTTTTTCTTTCTGCGCAAGCTGCTACGTTGTTGGAAGCAGCCAAGTCCTCATTGGGAAATCTTGCGCGCTTCCTCAATCTGGTATTCGAAGTAGTGCTGGAAGCTGTAGGCCAGGCTGGCCATCAGCACTGCCGCCCCCACCATCAGGGCGGCCGCGATGGCGGCAATCGTGAACCAGTTGGTGTGGCCGGCCGGTGCATCGGCGCTGGCCTGCGGGTTGAAGCGGGCGTTCCATTGCTGCGGCTGGCGCAGACCGTAGAGGATGGCCACCAGGGCGCAGGCGGCGATGGTGAAGCCCAGCAGCGGAATCAGCACCCAGCTGAGCTGGTCATCCTGGCCGAACTGCTGCACGCGCTGGATGCCATACAGCCCCAGCGCCGTGGGAATGGGCAGGGCCCAGCCCAGGGTGTCGCCCATCCCATGCAGATAAAACCGGTGCAGCCCCAGGGGGCCTCCGACGAATGCCAACCACGCTGCAACGGTCTTGTTCTTCATGCTCCCATTATTCGGGCGAGGTGCTGGCGCCGGCACCTAGGGACTTCTCCATCATCACCACATCCAGCCAGCGGTCGAACTTCCAGCCCACGGCGCTGAGCGTGCCCACATGCGCAAAGCCTGCGGCGCGGTGCACCCCCACCGATCCGGCATTCGTGCTGTCGCCGATCACGGCGATCAGCTTGCGCACGCCGACGGCTTCGCACTCCCGGCACAGCGCATCCAGCAGCAAGCGGCCAATGCCCTGGCCGCGCGCCGCGTCGGACACGTAGATGGAATCCTCGGCCGAGAACCGGTAGGCCGGGCGCGGCTTGAACCAGTTGGCATAGGCGTAGCCCAGGATGCTGCCATCCTCGCCTTCAGCCACCAGCCAGGGCAGCTGCTTGTTCAGCACGTCCTGGCGGCGGGTCGTCATGTCGGCCAAGGAGGGCGGCTCGATCTCGAAGGTGCCGGTGCCGTGCAGCACGTGGTGGCGGTAAATGGCCGTGATGGCGGGCAAATCCAGGGGTTGGCTGGGGCGGATGTTAGGCATAAAAATCAGAACCCTATATAATCTTGCGTTTTCGGCGTGTCGCTGGCCGGGTGGCCATGTCGCGTGTCTCAAACGCCGTGAAAAACTCTTGCAGCAAATTTGCTGTGACCACCCGAAGGATAAATCATGGTCGTTATTCGACTCTCCCGCGGCGGCTCCAAGGCACGTCCTTTCTTCAACATCGTCGTGACCGACAAGCGCGTTCGTCGCGATGGCGCTTTCATCGAGCGCGTGGGTTTCTACAACCCCACCGCCCGTGGCGCTGAAGAAGGTCTGCGCATTGCGCTGGACCGCGTGACCTACTGGAAGGGCGTTGGCGCCCAGGCTTCCGACACCGTCGAACGCCTGCTCAAGCAAGCTGCCGCCAAGGCTGCTGCCTAATCAGCACCCCCATTGAAAACGGGTTCCGTTGGCTAGTCTGACGGAACCCGTTTTTTCTTTTTTCGTCTTTTGAAGATTGTCATGAGCCACATGCCTGAACTGGAACCCACCGCACTGCCGGACGATGCGGTGGAAATTGGCCGCATTGCCGATGCGTGGGGGGTGAAGGGTTGGTTCAAGGTCATTGCCTACAGTGCGGATCCTGAAGCCCTGTTCGCCGCCAAGCAGTGGTTCTTGCTGCCGGCCGAAAAAGGCGCCAAGCATTTCACGGGCACGGTGCTGCTGCCGGTCAAGCAGGTGCGCCCGCACTCGGACACCATCGTGGCCACCTCGCCCGCCGTGCTGGACCGCAATGCGGCCGAGGCCCTGCGCGGTGCCCGCATTTTCGTGGCGCGCGAGCATTTTCCCCAGGCCGAGGACGGCGAGTACTACTGGGTCGACCTGATGGGCCTGCACGTCAGCAACCGCGAGGGCGTGGCGCTGGGCGTGGTCAAGGATTTGCTGGCCACCGGCCCCCAGACCACGCTGGTGCTGGCCTACGAAGAAGGTGGCAAGGAGCGCGAGCGCATGATTCCCTTTGTCGATGCCTACATCGACAAGGTGGATGTGGCCGCCAAAACCATCATCGCGGACTGGCAGCCCGACTACTGAGCCCTTGGCACGCATGCGTTTCGACATCATCACCCTGTTCCCCGAGCTGTTTACCCCTTTCCTGGAAAGCGGAGTGACGCGCCGTGCCTATGCCTCCGGGCAGGTGGCGGTGCATCTGTGGAACCCGCGCGACTATGCCCAGGGCAACTACCGCCGCGTGGACGATCGCCCGTTCGGCGGTGGCCCAGGCATGGTGATGATGGCCGAGCCGCTGCAGCTGTGCCTGGAGGCCATCCGTGCGGCGCGCGCCGAGGGCGGAGCATCCGCGCCGGCCCCGGTGGTGCTGTTCTCGCCGATCGGCCAGACCCTCAAGCACGAGGTGGTGGCCGACTGGGCCGAGAGCCAGGGTGCGATCCTGCTGTGCGGCCGCTATGAGGGCATCGACCAGCGCTTCATCGACCAGCATGTCACCCACCAGCTGAGCCTGGGGGATTTCGTGCTCTCCGGTGGCGAGCTGGCGGCCTTGGTGCTGCTGGATGCGGTCACGCGGCTGCAGCCCGGGGTGCTCAACGACGCGGGCAGCTTCCAGCAGGACAGCTTCAACCCCGCGCTGGACGGGCTGCTGGACTGCCCGCATTACACCCGTCCCGAAGTCTGGCAAGGCCAGCCGGTGCCGCCCGAGCTGCTGTCGGGCCACCACGGCAACATCGAACGCTGGCGCCGTGACCAGCGCCTGCGCATCACAGCGCAGTACCGTCCGGAACTGATCGCACAGGCCCGCGCCCAGGGCTTGTTGAATGCCAAGGACGAAGGGTTTTTGGCAAAAAACGCGTCCCAGCTATAATCCCTGGTTCTTTGATCCTCTATCCGGCCGCTGCATCGGTTTGAATGCAGCCATAGCACCAATCCCGGCGCTTGCCAATTCTGGCGCGGACAAGATCAAGATGGATGAATCATGAATCTGATCCAAACTCTGGAGCAAGAAGAAATTGCTCGCCTGAACAAGACCATCCCTGCTTTCGCGCCTGGTGACACCGTCATCGTGTCCGTGAACGTGGTGGAAGGTAACCGCAAGCGCGTGCAGGCTTACGAAGGCGTGGTGATCGCCAAGCGTAACCGTGGCCTGAACAGCGCGTTCATCGTGCGCAAGATTTCCAGCGGCGAAGGTGTGGAGCGTACGTTCCAGACTTACTCTCCCCTGATCGCTGGCATCGAAGTCAAGCGCCGCGGTGATGTGCGTCGTGCCAAGCTGTACTACCTGCGTCAGCGCAGCGGCAAGTCGGCACGTATCAAGGAAAAGCTGCCACAACGCGTCAACAAGACTGCTGTTGCAGCTGCCGAGTAATCGCGCAGCCTTGTCAGGCAAAAGCCGCTACAGTTCGCTGTGGCGGCTTTTTTTATGCCCGTGGAGAAGCTTTGTTGACCCCCTCGCCCGCGTCCCGGCAGCCAGCGTCGCTGACCGCCAGCATCCCCAACTTCGATCCGCGCCAGGTGCCGGTCATCGGCACCGACAGCCATCTGCCGGCCGTGCCCGCCGCCGGTCAAACCCCCCTGGCCTTGCGCGCGCGCTTTGCCCATCCGCCGCGGTGGCAGCCCGAAGTCCGCAAGGAGGCACGCTTTGCCCCGCGCACGCCGGCGCATGCGGCGGTGCTGGTGCCCCTGGTGCTGCGCGAAGAACTGACGGTGCTGCTGACCCAGCGCACGGAGCAGCTGTCCACGCATTCCGGGCAGGTGGCCTTTCCCGGCGGGCGCCAGGACCCGGAAGATGCCGATGCCACGGCCACGGCCCTGCGGGAGGCCCAGGAGGAAGTTGGTCTGGATCCCGGGCAGGTCGAGGTGCTGGGCAGCCTGCCGGTCTATGAGACCGGCACGGCCTTCATGGTCACCCCGGTCGTGGCCCTGGTGCAGCCCGATGCGCCGCTGCATCCCAACCCCTACGAAGTGGCGGATGTGTTCGAGGTGCCGCTGCGCTTCTTGCTCGATCCGGCCCACCACCAGCGCCACCGGCTGCACTGGCAGGGCCTGGAGCGCGAATGGTTTTCCATGCCATACCTGGATGCCGGGCGCGAGCGCTACATCTGGGGCGCCACGGCGGGCATGCTGCGTAACTTCTACCGTTTCATGGTGGCTTGAGGCGGCCCGTGCTGGCACGGGGGTGGCAAGGCGAAGGCTTGCCGCTATCATCGTCCCATGAGTTTCTTTGCCATCTTGCTTGCTCTCTTGCTGGAGCAGGCCCGTCCGCTGTCACGGGGCAACCCGGTGCACGCTGGCGTTCGGGCCTGGTCGGTGTCGGTGCGTCGTAACTTCGATGCGGGTCGTGAACACCATGGCTGGGTGGCCTGGGGACTGGCCATGGTGCCCCCTGTGCTGCTGGTCGTCGGGGTGTACTGGCTGCTGATGCGCTGGGTCGGCTGGCCGGCGGCCATGCTGTGGAATGTGGCCGTGCTGTACGTCACCCTGGGCTTTCGCCAGTTCAGCCACCATTTCACCCGCATCCGCGACGCGCTGGAAAGCGGTGACGAGCAGGCGGCGCGCGAAGGTCTGGCGGACTGGCGCCAGGTGGATGCGGCCGAGGTCCCGCGCAGCGAAGTGGTGCGCCATGTGATCGAGTACTCGGTCATCTGCGCCCACCGCCACGTGTTCGGCGTGCTGTTCTGGTTTGCGCTGCTGGCGGCTCTGGGCCTGGGGCCGGCGGGCGCCGTGCTTTACCGCATGGCGGAATACCTGTCGCGCTACTGGTCGCGCAAGTCGATTGGTGGCGCCGCGCCGGTGAGCGAGCGGTTGCAGCAATCGGCCAAGCAGGCGTGGACGGTGATCGACTGGCTGCCTGCGCGCATGACGGCGCTGGGGTTTGCCGTGGTGGGCAGCTTCGAGGAGGCGATCGATGGCTGGCGCTTTCACACCAAGCACTTTCCCAACGACAACGATGGCGTGATTCTGGCGGCCACCGCCGGTGCCATCAACGTGCGCCTGGGTGGCAACGCGCTGAAGATGCGCGAGGAACTGCAGACCGCGCCCGTGTACGACGACGAGGACGGCTGGCAGGACCCGGGTGTGACCCCGGGGCGCGAGGCCGACGTGGGCCACCTGCGCGCTGTGGTGGGCCTGGTCTGGCGCAGCGTGGTGGTGTGGATGCTGCTGCTGGCGCTGCTCAGTCTGGCGCGCCTCATCGGCTGATTGGATAGCACTCTGCGCAGACTGCATCAGGGCTAGAGGCCAATTTTCCATAAAAAAACCGCCAGGGATTGCCTGGCGGTTTTTTTGTGGGGCGTGTGCCGTCGCTTCAGTAGCGCATCTGGCTCAGCTCGTCGAACAGCTCGGCGTAGATGCGGTAGCGGTTGGGATGGATGCAGTGCGGGCTGCCTTCCTTGTCCACCTCGGCCATCACGGCGCAGCCCGGCTCGTGCAGGTGGGTGCAGTTGTAGAACTTGCACTGGTCGGCCAGGGCGCCGATGTCCGGCATGCAGCGCGGCAGGTCGGTGGGGGCGATGTGGTACAGGCCAAATTCCTGGAAGCCGGGGGAGTCGATCAGGGCCGTGGTGCGCGCGGCGTCCATCCAGTACCAGGTGGTGGTGGTGGTGGTGTGCTTGCCGGTGTTGAGCACGCGCGAGATCTCGTTGGTGGCCGCCTGTGCGCCGGGCACCAGCAGGTTGATCAGCGTGCTCTTGCCCACGCCCGAAGGGCCGAGCACGAAGGTGCGCTTGCCGGCCAGCAGGTCCATCAAGGCCTCTTTCTGCTCGGGGTCGTCGCTGGTCAGGTTCAGCGGGATGACCGGGTAGTGCGGGCTGCCGTCGGGGCGCTGCAGGGCGCGGTAGGCCTCCAGGCGCTGCCAGGCCAGGGCAAAGGCTTCGGGCAGGTCGAACTTGTTCAGCGCGATGATGGGCTGAATGCCGGCATCCTCGGCCGCGATCAGGGCGCGCGCCAGCTGGCTTTCAGAGAACACCGGCTCGGCCGCGATCAGGATCAGCACCTGGTCCAGGTTGGCGGCGAACATCTTGGTGCGGATCTCGTCCTGGCGGTACAGCAGGTTGCTGCGCTCCAGCACTTTCTCGATCGTGCCTTCCTCGCCCTGGCCGGGGGGCGGGGCCTGCCACAGCACGCGGTCGCCGACGACGGCCTGGCTCTTCTTGCCGCGCGGGTGGCAGATGCGGCGGCTGCCGTCCTCGGTTTCCACGATGCAGTGGCGGCCATGGCTGCCGACAACCAGGCCTTCGGTGGAGGCGGCCGCCGAGGCGACGGCGGCTTTGCTGTGCTTGCGGCTCATGCGGCGCTCACGGGGTGGGGGGTGGCAGGTGCCGGCATGCGTGCCAGGCGCTCCACCGCCGGTGGGTGGGAGTAGTAATAGCGCGCATACACCGGGTCGGGCGTCAGGGTCGAGGCGTTGTCCTGGTACAGCTTGAGCAGTGCGCTGGCCAGCGCGCCGCCGTCGGCCTGGGCCATGGCATAGGCATCGGCCTCGAATTCGTCGCGCCGTGAAAAATGGGCCACCAGGGGCGACAGCCAGAAGGTGAACACCGGCAGGGCCAGCACGAACAGCAGCAGGGCCAGGCCCGGCTGGTCGGTGGGCTGGCCGAAGGCCAAGGCCACGCTGGGCGTCACGCCCAGGCCGGCGTAGAACCAGGCCTGCTGCGACACCCAGCCCAGCAGGGCAAAGCCGAGCAGGCTGACGGCAAACATGCCCAGCATGCGCTTGGTGATGTGCTGGTGCTTGAAATGGCCCAGCTCGTGCGCCAGCACGGCTTCGACCTCGTCGGCATTCAACTGCTGGAGCAGGGTGTCGTAGAACACCACGCGCTTGGACGTGCCAAAACCGGTGAAGTAGGCGTTGGCATGGGCCGAGCGGCGGCTGCCGTCCATCACGAACAGGCCCTTGGCGGCAAAGCCGCAACGCTGCATCAGCTGGGTGACGCGCGCCTGCAGGGTGGCGTCGGTCAAGGGCTCAAACTTGTTGAACAGCGGGGCGATGAAACTGGGGAAGACCCACATCAGCAGCAGCTGGAAGGCGGTCCAGAAGCCCCAGGCCCACAGCCACCACAGGCTGCCCGTGGCCTGCATGCACCACAGGATGGCCCAGGCGATCGGCAGGCCGATGGCGGCGGCCAGCAGGGTGGACTTGCACAGGTCGGTCAGCCACAGCGCCGGCGTGCTTTTGTTGAAGCCGAAGCGCGCTTCCAGCACAAAGGTCTGGTACAGCGCGAATGGCAGGTCGAGGGCCCCGGAGATCAGGGCGAAGGCTGCCAGCAGCGCCAGTTGCTGGCCCAGGCCGGGTGCCATGAACTGCAGCAGGCCGGCGTGCAGCGCGTCCAGGCCGCCCAGCAGGGTCCAGCCCAGCAGGACCACGGCCCCCCAGGCCATGTGCACCAGGCCGAAACGGGCCTTGGCCAGGGTGTAGTCGGCGGCCTTCTGGTGGGCCCCCAGGGCGATCCGGTGCGCGAATGCCGCCGGCACCTGGTGGCGGTGCTGGGCCACATGGCGCACCTGGCGCGTGTTGAGCCACATCTGCACCAGCAGGTGCAGGGCCAGCATCAGCGCGAAGGCCAGCGTCAGCAGCAGCGAAGGGGAAAGGGCGTTGTGTGTCGGCATTGGCGGCGAGTGTAGGCGACAATTTGCGGATGTCTCTTGCCGCCTCCCCCGAAACCCCTGTGCTGCCCAAGTCCGACCTCAACCTGGTGTGGCTGGACTGCGAAATGACGGGGCTGAACCCCGAGCACGACCGCATCATCGAAATCGCGGTGGTGATCACCAATGCCAACCTCGATGTGCGGGTGGAAGGTCCGGTGTTCGCCATCCACCAGAGCGATGCCCTGCTGGACGGCATGGACGCCTGGAACAAGGGCACACACGGGCGCAGCGGCCTGATTGAGCGCGTGAAGGCCTCGCAGGTGACGGAAGAGCAGGCGCAGGCGCAGCTGATCGCCTTTCTGAGCAAGTACGTGCCCAAGGGCAAAGTGCCGCTGTGCGGCAACAGCATCGGCCAGGACCGGCGCTTCCTGGCGCGCTACATGCCCAAGCTGGAGGCCTATCTGCATTACCGCAACGTCGATGTCAGCACGCTCAAGGAACTGGCGCGGCGCTGGAAACCCGAGGTGGTCAGCAGCTTCAAGAAAGCCCAGCGCCACACCGCCCTTGCCGACGTGCTGGAGTCCATCGACGAGCTGCAGCACTACCGCGCGCACTTCCTCAGCCCGGTGCCGGCCGAGGAAGCGGTGGCCGATCCCGCACCATAAGGCGTGTAATCCCAGGGGGATAAGCCCTTGTGGATTGAAGAAAAAAGCAGGGCGTGCAATAATAGCGATCTTGTCTGAACGCAACCTTGGAACAAGGTCTGCGCTTTTTTCAGCCATTTGCGCATCTCCCATCACTCACCGGGCTCACCGACACCCGCTCGCCATGGCCGCCCCACACGGGCCGCCAGCGATGCCGATACGACTGCCCACCACATCCACCAGCGTGGAAGTGCTTTGTTTGACGGTTGATGTTTCCCTAACCGTCAAGAAAGCAGCACTGCCGCTGGGCATTGGTGTTTGCTTTCCGCGTGAGAACACATGAACGACATCCTCAATGAGCAGGGCCTGGTGGCCGCTGCAGATACCTCTTTGGACGCTACCCTGGACCAGATGCTGGCCGACGTGGACCCTGTGGAGGCCGCTGAGCCCACAGGTCCCAATCCTTTCGAAGAACTGGGTCTGGCGCCCGAGCTGGTGCGTGCCGTGGGTGACCTGGGCTACACCCAGCCCACACCCGTGCAGGCACAGGCCATTCCCCTGGCGATGGGGGCTGGCGAAGATGCCGGTGGTTTCATCGACCTGATGGTCTCCAGCCAGACCGGCTCCGGCAAGACGGCCGCCTTCCTGTTGCCCGTGTTGAACACCCTGATTCAGCAGAAGAACGAGGAAGAGGCCGAAGCCAAGGCGGAATACGACCGTCTGGCGGCCGAAGCGGCGGCCCGTGGTGAACCTGCCCCCAAGCGCAACAAACGCAAGGACCCCACCAACCCCCGCAACTTCAAGGCTGCCGTGCCCGGCGCCCTGATCCTGTGCCCCACGCGCGAGCTGGCGCAGCAGGTGGCGCACGATGCGATTGAGCTGGTCAAGCACTGCCGCGGCATGCGCATTGCCAATGTGGTGGGTGGCATGCCCTACCAGGTGCAGATCGCCAAGCTGCAGAACGCCAACCTGGTGGTGGCCACGCCTGGCCGCCTGCTGGACCTGCAGCGTTCGCTGCAGATCAAGTTGGACAAGGTGCAGTTCCTGGTGGTCGACGAAGCCGACCGCATGTTGGACCTGGGCTTTGCGGACGACCTGGCCGAAGTCAACCAGCTGACCGAGCAGCGCAAGCAGACCATGATGTTCAGCGCGACCTTCGCGCCCCGCATCCAGCAGCTGGCCATGCGTGTGATGCACGACGGCGGTGCCAACGTGAAGAAGGTGACCATCTCCACGGCGCAGGAAAAGCACACCAACATCAAGCAGGTGCTGTTCTGGGCCGACAACGCCCAGCACAAGCGCAAGCTGCTGGACCACTGGCTGCGTGACACCACGATCAACCAGGCCATCGTGTTCGCCTCCACCCAGGTGGAATGCGACGGTCTGGCGACCGACCTGCAGGAAGCTGGCTTCTCCGCCGCTGCCCTGCACGGCGCGCTGAGCCAGGGTCTGCGCAACCGCCGCCTGATGGCGCTGCGCAATGGCCAGATCCAGGTGCTGGTGGCCACCGATGTGGCAGCCCGCGGCATCGACGTGCCCACCATCACCCACGTGTTCAACTACGGCCTGCCCATGAAGGCCGAGGACTACACCCACCGCATCGGCCGTACCGGCCGTGCAGGTCGCGAAGGCGTGGCCGTGACGTTTGCGGAATTCCGCGACCGTCGCCGCGTGTTCGACATCGAAGGCTACACCCGCCAGCAGTTCAAGGCCGAGGTCATCCCGGGCCTGGAACCCCAGCAACGCTTCCCGTCCGCCGGTGAGCGCGACGGCCGTCGTGGTGGCGGCGCCGGTGGCCGTGGTGGTTTTGGTGGTCGCCGTGACGGCGACGGCTATGGCCGCAAGCCAGGCTTTGGTGACCGTGGTGGTTTCGGTGGAGGCCAGCGCCGCGAAGGTGGCTTTGGTGGCGACCGTGAGCGTGGCAGCTTCGGTGGTGACCGTCCCCGCTTTGGCGGCGACCGTGACCAGCGTGGTTTTGGTGGCGACCGTCCCCGCTTTGAAGACCGTGGCGGCGATCGCGGCGGCTTCGGTGGCGGCCAGCGCCGTGAAGGTGGTTTTGCCGATCGCAAGCCCGCTTTTGGTGACCGTCCCGAGCGCGGTGGTTTCGGTGGTGACCGTCCCCGTTTTGAAGACCGTGGCGGCGATCGCGGCGGCTTCGGCGGCGGCCAGCGCCGTGAAGGCGGCTTTGCCGAGCGCAAGCCTTTCGGTGGCGATCGTCCCCGTTTTGAAGGCCGTGGCGACCGCGGTGGGTTTGGTGGTGGTGAGCGTCGCGAAGGCAAGTCCTTCGGCGGCCGTGATGACCGCAATGGCGGTGGGTTTGGTGGCGACCGCCGCAAGAGCTTCTCGCGCGACCGCTGATGCAGCTCGGGTTGCGCCTGGTGCGCAGCCCTGGTGTGCATGCATAAAAAAACCGGCTTTGGGCCGGTTTTTTTATGCCTGTTGCACGGTGGTCATGTGTGCGCTGTTGGGAAAAGCATAGCGGCTGGCGCTGATCTGCTCGTTGTTGAAGCCTGATGCAAGCGCCAAATCCTTGTGGTGTCAGCGCGGGTAGCTATGGATTTCATGGGTGCATAACAAAAAAGCCGTCTTGTGACCAAGACGGCTTTGTGTGTTTGGTGGGCCCTGAGTGATTCGAACACTCGACCAACGGATTAAGAGTCCGCTGCTCTACCAGCTGAGCTAAGAGCCCTTCGCAACCGGAAGGATCACTGCGCGGCGCAGTGAAGAGAAAACTTGGTGGGCCCTGAGTGATTCGAACACTCGACCAACGGATTAAGAGTCCGCTGCTCTACCAACTGAGCTAAGAGCCCGACTGGATCAACCAGATCGCTGCTTGGGAGGGGAAGTGGTGGGCCCTGAGTGATTCGAACACTCGACCAACGGATTAAGAGTCCGCTGCTCTACCAGCTGAGCTAAGAGCCCACTTCGTTGCCAATCAAGCAAGATCGCTATTATGCACCAAAAAAATGGCAGCTTCGGGAAAGTACGGTCTTTTTCCCGCCGATTTACTGCATCGCATTGCGGCTGGCCAGCTCCACGAACAGGCCGCTGTGGTCCAGATCGCCCAGGCCATGCTCCACGCCGTCGGCATACAGCTGCTCGAACAGGCTGGTGATGGGGGCGTCAAAACCGATCTCCTGGGCTGTGGCCAGGGCGTTGCGCATGTCCTTGAGCTGCACCGTCATTTTGCCGCGCGCAGAAAAGTCACGCTCCACCATGCGCTGGCCGTGCAGCTGCAGGATGCGGCTGTCGGCAAAGCCGCCGGTGATGGCTTCGCGCACCTTGGCCGGGTCGGCGCCGCCCTTGGCGCACAGCAGCAGGGCTTCGGCCACGGCGCCGATGCTGATGCCCACGATCATCTGGTTGGCCAGCTTGGCCAGTTGCCCGGCCCCGTGCGGGCCCACGTGCGTGGCCCGGCCCAGGGGGGCGAACAGGGCCTGGGCGGCCTCGAAGTCTTCGGCTTTGCCCCCGACCATGATGGCCAGGCTGCCGTTTTCCGCCCCCACGGTGCCGCCGGAGACCGGGGCGTCCAGGTGGCGCAGGCCACGCTCGCTCAGGCGGGCGGCATGGTCGCGGGCTTCGCGCGGCTGGATGGAGGCCATGTCCACCACCAGGGTGCCGGCGCGCATGCCGTGGATGGCGCCATCCTGGCCCATGCCGAACAGCACGTCGCCCACGACCTGGCCGTTCTCCAGCATGCTGATCACGTAGTCGGCCTTGATGCAGGCCTGGCGCGGCGTGTCATGCACAAAGGCACCGAGCGCGGCCAGGGGCTCGGCCTTGGCGCGGGTGCGGTTCCAGGCATGCACGACATGGCCGGCAGCCAGCAGGCGCCGGGCCATGGGCACGCCCATCAGGCCGCAGCCCAGCACGGCGATGCGCAGGCCGGAGGTAGGGGAGGGGGTCAAGGGTGTCTCCGTCATTGTCGTCGTCGGCATGGCGCTGAAAAACCAGCGCCAAAAGATGCCAGGACGCAATCATGAGGATTTTTTTTCACACAGGCTTGCAAATCGCTTGCAAGCGCAGTGCATAAAAGTAACGACTGTATGAACTTGCGCAGACTGGGTCACGCGCGGCGCAGGCGATGGCCGGCCGCTGCGTGCCGGCCATCCTGGATGGGCGGTCGCCTGCCTAGGCCGACGGGGCGGCGTTGGTGGTTGCGCGCGTGCCAATCAGCAGGCGGAACGGCAGCAGCAGGCACACGGCCATGACCAGCTTGACGCCCAGATCGCCCAGCGCCAAGGTGACCCAGGGCAGGTCTTCGCCGGCAAAGCCCACGCTCCAGAAGACGCCGGTGTCCAGCACGGCGGCCAGCACGGTGGCGATCAGCGGTGCGCGCCACCAGCGGCTTTGGCGCAGGCGGTCGAACACCGCGATGTCCAGCATCTGCGACAGCAGGAAGGCCAGACCGGACGCAGCCGCGATGCGCGCCGGCGCCAGGATAGCCGATGCGGCCACGGCCACGGCAAAGCCGACCCAGGCCACCCGCCGCGCCTGGGCAGGGCCGAAGGCGCGGTTGACCAGCTCCGTCACCAGGAAGGCGAAGGGGTAGGTGATGGCGCCCCAGGTCAGCCAGTCGTTGATGGCGTACTGCACCAGGATGTTGGACGACAGCACGACCACGCCCATGGCCAGCACGGCCAGGGTCAGTTGCGAGCGGTGGGGATGGGGGTAGCGCATGGTGGTGCTTCCTTTGCGGCGGGCTCAGTAGGCGCCGGAGTTGCGCACGCCGGACGAGGGCACGTCCAGGCCGAGGATGGCGCAGGCCACGGCCTCGCCCACCTTGATGCCGTCCACACCGGCCGACAGGATGCCGCCCGCGTAGCTGGCACCTTCGCCCGCCGGGTACAGGCCGCGGGTGTTCACGCTCTGGAAGTTGGCGCCCCGGGCAATCTTCACGGGCGAGGAGGTGCGCGTCTCCACGCCGGTCAGCACGGCCTGGTGCATGTCGTAGCCGCGCAGCTTCTTGCCGAAGGCGGGCAGGGCTTCGCGCATGGCCTCGATGGCAAAGGCCGGCAGGGCCTGGTGCAGGTCGCCCCAGGTGATGCCGGGCTTGTACGAGGGCGGCACGTGGCCCACCTCGCGCGATGGCCGGCCGGCGATGAAGTCGCCCACCAACTGGCCGGGGGCGTTGTAGTTGCACCCGCCCAGCTCGTAGGCCTTGGATTCCAGCTGGCGCTGGAACACCACGCCGGACAGCGGGTGGTGGCTGCCGGGCGGCTGGTGTTCCACGCCATAGGTCTTGCCGTCGAAGGCCCAGGCGAACGAAGCCGCGTCCTGCGGGTAGTCGCTGGGCTCGATGGCGCAGACCATGCCGGCGTTGGCATTGCGTTCGGCGCGCGAGTACTGGCTCATGCCATTGGTGACCACGCGGCCGGGTTCGCTGGTGGCCGCCACCACGGTGCCACCGGGGCACATGCAGAAACTGTAGACGGCGCGGCCGTTCTGGGCGTGGTGCACCAGCTTGTAGTCGGCGGCGCCCAGCAGGGGGTGGCCGGCGTGCTTGCCCCAGCGGGCCTGGTCGATCACGCTCTGCGGGTGCTCGATGCGAAAGCCCACCGAGAAGGGCTTGGCCTCCATGTACACGCCGCGTTCGTAGAACATGGTGAAGGTGTCGCGCGCGCTGTGGCCCAGGGCCATCACCACCTGGTCGGTCTCCAGGGTGTACACCTCACCCGTGGCCTGGTTGAGTACGTCGATGGCCGTGACGTGGCGCTCCTCGCCCTCACCGGCAATCTGCAGGTCGGTCACGCGCTGCTCGAAGCGGATCTCGCCGCCCAGGCGCACGATCTCTTCGCGGATGCCTTCCACCAGCTTCACCAGCTTGAAGGTGCCGATGTGCGGGTGGGCGGCATACAGGATTTCCGGGGGCGCGCCATAGGTCACGAACTCCTGCAGCACCTTGCGGCCCAGGTGGCGCGGGTCCTTGATCTGGCTGTAGAGCTTGCCGTCCGAGAAGGTGCCGGCACCGCCTTCGCCAAACTGCACATTGGATTCGGGTGTCAGCTCGCGCTTGCGCCACAGGCGCCAGGTGTCCTTGGTGCGTTCGCGCACCGTCTTGCCGCGCTCCAGCACGATGGGCTTAAAGCCCATCTGCGCCAACACCAGCGCGGCAAACATGCCGCAGGGGCCAAAGCCCACGACCACGGGGCGGTGTGGCAGGTCCGCAGGGGCCTGGCCCACGGGCGTCCAGGCCATGTCGGGCGTGGGATGGACGTGGGGGTGGTCAGCAAATTGTTCCAGCAGCGCAGCTTCTTGGCTGGCGTCGGCCAGGGCGATGTCGACGATGTAGACGGCCAGCAGTTCGGCCTTGCGCGCATCGAAGCTGCGTTTGTGCACATGGACCTGGGCGATCGCATCGGCGGCAATCCCCAGGCGCTCGGCCGCCAGGACGGTCAGGCGGGCGGTGGGCAGGAATTCGGAATGGTTCTCGGGGTGGTATTCCAGGGCCGAGAGCGGGATTTTCAGTTCTGCGATGCGGATCATGGTGGCTTGTACCTATCAAGCAAGGGCAGGCATCGTAGTGCAAAGCGCGGCCCCGCATCCCGCCCGCCCGGCTTGGCCGGGCGGTGCGCTGGGAATCTGCATCGCAAAAATGCATAGCTGCCAGCGCAGGCAGGGCAAGCGCTGGCGGGCTTTTTAGCTGTGAATGCTCAGGCGGGAATGGCCCACGCCGCCGCCCTTCTCGACATGGATTTGCGTGGGAATGCGCTCTTTGAGCGCCTCGACGTGGCTGATGATGCCGATCATCTTGCCGCGGGCATTCAGCACATCCAGGGCCGCCAGCGCGGTCTCCAGCGTGTCGCCATCCAGCGTGCCAAAGCCTTCGTCCAGGAACAGTGAGTCGATCGAGACCTTGTGGCTGACCAGGTCCGACAGTGCCAGGGCCAGCGACAGACTGACCAGGAACGATTCACCGCCGGACAGCGTGCGCGTGTCGCGCGCCACATCGCCCTGCCAGCGGTCGACGATGTCCAGCTCCAGCTCGCCCGTGGGCTTGCGCCGCAGCACATAGCGCTCGTGCAGGCGCGCCAGGTGCTGGTTGGCCAGTTGCAGCAGGTGGTCCAGCGTCAGCCCCTGCGCAAACTTGCGGAACTTGTCGCCCTGGGCCGAGCCGATCAGCGCGTTCAGGCGCTGCCACAGCTCACTGTCCTGCGCCTGGGCGGCGATCTGCGCCAGCAGGGCCTGCTGGTTCTCGCGGTAACGGTCATCGTCTTCCAGGCGCGCGCGCGTGGCGCCGAGCTGCTCGGTCTGGGTGCGGCGTTGCAGCTCCAGGGCCTCCAACTGGTTCAGCACGGCCTCGGGTGGCTGGTCCGTCAGGGCCTGGGCCTGCAGCTGCGCCTGCTGCGCCAGCGCTTGGGCCCGCCAGGTGGCCGCCGCTTGCACGGCGTCCGCCAGCGTGCGCTGCCACTGCTGCAGGCGCAGGCGTTCGGCCTCGGGCAGGCAGGCCTGCTGGAAGGCCTGCACATCGGCAAACGGGCTGGCCTGCAGGGCCTGCAGCCAGGCGCTGTGGGCCTGGGCCACGGCGGCCTGCTCGGCCTCCACGGCGCTCTGGGTCTGGGTGATCCGGCCTTGCAGCTGGGCCAGGTGCTGGGCCTGCGCGGCGATGGCTGTCGCGCAATCGGCCAGGGTGGCGGGCAGCGTGGCCGGGTCTGGCGCTGGCGATGCCAGGGCCGTGGGCATGGGGCACGTGGCGCTGCGTGCCTGCCACTGGGCCGCGGTGGCCTCGGCCTGGGCACAGGCCTGCTGCTGCAGCGCCCAGCGTGGGCTCAGTTGCTGCAGCTGTTGCCCGCTGTCCTGCCAGCGCTGCCAGGCGTGCTGCAGGGCGTCCAGCCAGGCGGCGGTGGCGGCCGGATCGGGCAGGTGCTGGCCGTGGTCTGCCAAGCTGGCCTGCAGCTGCGCCTCCAGTGTGGCCAGGGCGTCGGCCTGCTGCTGCACGGCCTGCTGTGCCTGCTGCACACGCTGCTGCGCTGCGTGCAGGCGCTGTTGCAAGCCGTCGTGCTGGTGGGCCGCGTCGTGCCGTGCCTGGGTCGCCTGGTAGTGGGCGGCCGTGGCGGCGTGCAGCGCCCGCTCGCCGTCCTCGGCCTGTTGCAGCGCGTGCTGCACCGCGTGGGCCTGGCGGTGCGCCTGGGCCAGTGCCTCGGCCCACGGGCCGGGGTGCTGCCAGTCGCCGGTCGGGCCCTCGGGCGGTGGCAGGGACTGCCAGGCTGCGGCGCTGCGCGCGCTGGCGGTGTGCAACTGCTGGAGCTGGTCGTGCAGCCCCGACTGGCGTTGCTGTGCGGCGGCCAGGGCGGCTTTGGCGGCTTCGCCCTGTTCCTTCCACTGTTCCAGCGTCGCCTCGGCGGCGTTCAGCGCGGTCTGCGTGGCCGACACATCCAGCGCCTGGTAGGCCGCCACGGCCGGGTGCTCCAGCGCGCCGCACAGGGGGCAGGCGTGGCCGGGCTGCAGGGCCCGGCGGTGTGCCTCCAGGCTTTGGATGCGGCGCTCCTGCTCCAGCAACTGGCGCTTGTCGGCTACCACGTCGCGCTGGGCGGCGTAGCGCTGGCGCAGGTCGGCCAGGGCTGCCGTCTGCCGGTCGAGCTCGGCCGTGCCGGCCGCGAGGGCGGCCTCCAACTGCGTCTGGTGCTGGGCGTGTTCGCGCCGGGTGGCGGCCAACGCCTGGCGCTGTTCGGCTTGGGCGACCGCCTGCTGCGCAGCTTGCCAGCGTGCACGCAGCTCGGCCAGGCTGGCGCTGCCGTGCTGGGCCAGCAACTGGTGCAGCGCCGCCGTGGCGGCCTGCAGGGCGTCGCTGGCCGTAGTTTCCGCCTGTGCGGCGGCGTGCAGCTGGGCCGTTTGCGCCGCCAACGTGCGCTGTAGTTGGTCCACGTCGGCGCCGTGCTGCGCGGCGCTGCGCTGCTGCGCGGCCAGCTGTTGCAACGCGTGCTGGCGCTGCTGCAGCTGGGCGCGCCAGCCGCCCAGGTGTTCGCCCAGCTGGGCGTCGGCGGCATGCTGTTGCTGGTAGCGCTGCTGCTCCTCCATGGCCGCCTGCAGGGCCTGCAGCTGCTGCCGGGCGGTGCTGGCTTCGGCTTGCGCCTGTTGTGCCGCATGCTGGTGCAAATGGGCCTGCAGCGCTTGTTGGTTCAGCAGTGATTGCTGCAGTTTTTGAAGTGTCTCCTGCGTCTGGCGGTGCGCGTCCAGGCTGCGCTGCCAGTGCTGCTGCAGGGGCAGCAAGCGCTGCGCGGGGGCGTCCTGTTCCAGGCGTTGCAGTGCGTCGTGGGCCTGGTGCTGGGCCTGCAGGGCCTGCTGCTCGGCCGCGGTGGCCTGCTCCACCGCCTGCTGGGCGCTGGCGCATTGCTGCAGCCAGGCGTGGTGGCCCTGGGCGGTGGCCCAGGCCGTCTGCGTCTCGGTCAGCGCGGTGTGCAGCTGCTGGTGGCGGGCTTGCAGTTCCGCGCGCGCTTCGGGGGCCAGCAGCTGCACGCCATCGGCCTGGGCCTGGGTGCGCGCCAGGGCCTCGCGCGCCTCGCGGGCACGCTCGAACACGGCCTGGGACAGCTGGCCGTAGATTTCGGTGCCGGTCAGCTCTTCCAGCAGTTCGGCGCGGTCGTTGGCGTTGGCATTCAGGAAGGCGGCAAAGCTGCCTTGGGCCAGCAGCATGGATTTGGTGAAGCGCCCGAAGTCCAGGCCGGTGATCTCTGCGATGCGCCGGGTCTTGTCCTTGCTGTGGGTGGTCAGGATGTGGCCCGCGCCCGTGGCGGCATCGATCTGGGCCAGCTCGACCTTGGGTGGCTGCAGCGCGCCGTCGGCCTTGTCGCGGGCGCGGCGCTGGCTCCAGAAGGCACGGTAGACCGTGGATTGCACCTCGAACTCCACCTCGGCCAGGCAGTCTGCCGTGTGGCGGGTCATCAGTTCGTTGCTCTGGCCACCCACGGCGTTCAGGCGTGGGGTCTCGTGGTACAGCGCCAGGCAGATGGCATCCAGCAGGGTGGATTTGCCGGCGCCCGTGGGGCCGGTGATGGCAAACAGGCCGTTGTCGGCAAACGCGGGCTGGCGAAAGTCGATCTGCCATTCGCCCTTGAGGGCGTTGAGATTCTTCAGCCGCAGGCTCAGGATCTTCATGCCGCACCTCCGGCGTGCAGCGTGGCCAGCAGGCTGTCATAGCGGGCGCGCAAGGCCGCTTCCAGCTCCGCCGGCAGCGTCTCCTGGGCCAGGCGGCGCGCAAAGACTTCGCGCGGCGACAACTCATGCAGCGAGGCGGCATCCTCGGCCCACAGGCCCGGCGTGGCCGTGCCGCGCTGCCGCTTGACGCGCAGCACCTCCAGCGGCAGGTCCTGGACCATGGCCTCGATGCGCGGGGCCAGATCGGGCAGGTAGTCGTCGTCCTGCACGGTGACCTCCAGCCAGGCCGGGTGCTCCGCCGTGCTCTGGGCGGCCAGCGCGCGCAGGGTGGCGGGCAGGCTGGCCAGGTTGCCGCTGGCCGAGACCAGGGTCTGGCACACCGGGGTGGGCAGCGGCGTGACCGAGGACAGGCCGTCCGCGCCCAGCTCGACCAGCAGCACCTCCTTGGTCTGCCGGGCCTCGTCGAAGCCCAGCGCGATCGGGGAGCCGCTGTAGCGGATGTGTTCCAGGCCACCCACCTTCTGCGGCTTGTGGATGTGGCCCAGCGCGATGTAGTCGGCCGGCGGAAAGGCGGTCGTGGGGAAGGCCTCGAGCGCGCCCACGTAGATCTCGCGCACCGATTCGTTGCTGCTGGCCCCCACGGTGGTCAGGTGGCCGGTGGCGACGATGGGCAGGCGCACGCCATGCGCCTGCAGGTGGGCGGCCTGTCGGGCCTGCGCCGCGGCATAGACCTGGGCATAGGTGTCCTGGATGGCGGCCTGCAGGCTGCGCTGCTTGTCCTGCGCGCTCTGGCCGGCCTGGCTGTGCAGCACGTCGCGCGGCCGGATGAAGGGCAGGGCGCAGACGATGCAGCCGGCCTGGCCGCTGGCGCGCTGCGGCAGGGTGACCAGGTGCTGTGCGGCGCTGCCGGTGCTGGCGATGACGGTGGTCTGTAGGTGCTGCAGCAAGGGCAGGCTTTCGCCCAGCACACTGACCGAATCGTGGTTGCCGCCCAGCAGCAGCAGGGCCACGTTCAGGCGGTGCAGCTCGGCAATCAGACGGTAGTACAGCGCCCGGGCGTAGCTGGGCGGGGTGCCGGTGTCAAAAATGTCCCCGGCGATCAGCACGGCATCGACCTGCTGCACCTGCACCTGCTCCAGCAGCCAGTCGATCAGGGCCGTGTGCTCGCGCTCGCGGCTGTGGTTCATGAAGCTCTGGCCGAGGTGCCAGTCCGAGGTGTGCAGCAGGCGCATGGGAAGGGGAATCCAAAAGGGGCAATCACGGTCGATGCTATCAACCTCCTGTCCCCGCAGCACCGTGCGGGGGCGCATTTCGCCGCGGGGGCCTGCGGATTGGACGGACGCATTCGCATCCCCAGCCTGTCACCTGCAGGACGCGGCGGCCGCGTTCCTGCAGGTCCTGCAGCACGTGGGCCCAAGGCCCGCGCCAGCACCGGCCGGGCCTGCCGGGCGGTGCGGCCCAGGTGTTGCGCTGCACGATGTGGTTTGCCCTAGGGGCGGCATTTCCTGGGGCAGACCCGCAAGGCGGGCGGCACACCGCGCCGTAGATTGCACCCATGTTCCACGGACGATGACCAGGAGGCAGGCATGCAGCGACGGACTTGGATGACAGCGGTGGTGGCCACCACCCTCAGCATGGGGGTGGCGCAGGCGCAGGGCGACGCTTTTCCGAACAAACCCATCACCCTGATCGTGCCCTACGGGCCGGGGGGTGTGACCGATGTGATTGCCCGGGCGCTGGGGGCCAGCATGGGCAAGACCCTGGGGCAGACCGTGGTGGTGGAGAACAAGGCCGGGGCGGCGGGCGCCATGGGCGTGGTGGACATGCTGACCGCCCGCCCCGATGGCTACCGCCTGACGCTGGCGCCCGTGGGCATCTTCCGGCAGCCCTACATCCAGAAGGTGGCCTATGACCCGGTGCGCGATTTGACCTACATCGCCAGCTTCATGACCTACGACTTCATCCTTACCGTGCCGGCCAGCTCGCCCATCCGCACGCTGCAGGACTATGTGGCCTGGGCGCGCCAGCACCCAGGGCAGATGAGCTATGGCACGCCGGGCAAGTTCACGGCCAACCACGTGGCCATGGCCCTGCTTGAGAAGAAGACCGGCATCCAGCTGAACCATGCCCCCTTCAAGGGCGATGCGGACGCCATCAGCGCCCTGGCCGGCGGGCACATCCAGTCGGCCATTTTTGCCAACAGCATCCTGCCGCAGCTGCAGGCCGGCAAGGTGCGCGCCCTGGCCACCGCGGCCGACCGCCGGCCCGAGGCCTTTGCCGATGTGCCCACCTTCCGCGAGGCGGGCTATGGCTTTGACGTGCCTTCGCCGCTGGGCATTGCCGGGCCCAAGGGGCTGCCGCAGGAGGTGGTGCGCAAGCTGGATGCCGCCGTCAAGGCGGCGATGAACGACCCCGGCTTCCAGCAGGTGGTGGCCAACTACGGCATCCGCACCGACTACCGCGACCATCAGGCCTACGCGGCATTCGCGCAGCAGGCGTTTGCCGAGGAAAAGGCCATCGTCCAGGGCATCGGCCTGGACTGAGCGCGGCGCGGGCGGCCTCAGGCCACCCGCAGGCGGATGCACTGCTGCACGGGGTCCAGCTCGCAGGCCAGCACGGCGCGCTCCTGGCCGTCGAACTGCAGCGCCGTGCGCAGGCGCTGGCCGTCGCCGCTGACCAGCCAGGCGATGTCTTCGGCGCAGATGCGGCGCGCGGGCAGGGGCAAGGGGCCCGCCGGGCCGTGGACTTCCACAGCCACGGGGCCGTCTTCGCCAAAGATGTGCAGGTATTCGGGCAGGGTGGCGGTGGCGTTCATGGGTACGCGTTGGGTGGTGAGGGGGATCGCCACCATAGAAAGCGCAGGCCGTGCCTGTCCAGCGACGCGGTCAAACGCCGTGCAGCCCAGGCACCGGTCTGCGCCGGGCTTGATGCAGCGCAGAGGCTAGGCCGCTGGCGCACGGGTGGATAAAAAACCAGAGCGCCCAGCGCACACCGATAGTGCATTTGCTGCAGATTTCGGTGGAATACCGAACGCTGGCGCGCGCAGGCCGCTACCAAAACCAAAAGCCCCCGAAGGGGCAGGTTGGAGCGCGGTCTGGGTGGGCCGGCCTACATGCGGAACACGTCCAGCGTGCGGCGCAGGATGCCGGCGTTGGTGTCCATGTGCTGGGCGGAGTGGGCCGACTCCTCGGCCAGCCGGGCGTTGTCCTGGGTGACGGCATCCAGGTCGTTCAGGGCGTCGTTGACCTGGGCAATGCCCTGGGTCTGCTCGCGCGTGGCGGTGACCACGCTGTGGATCAAGGCGCTGACCTGGGTGACGGAGTTGACCGCCTGGTGGATGGTGTGGCCGGCCTGCTGCATGTGACGGGCGCTCTGGTCCATCTGCTCGCTGGACTGCGCGATCAGCTGGCGGATCTCGCCGGCCGCCTGCGCGCTGTGCTGGGCCAGGGCCCGCACCTCGCCGGCCACCACGGCAAAGCCACGGCCCTGCTCGCCGGCGCGCGCGGCTTCTACGGCGGCGTTCAGCGCCAGGATGTTGGTCTGAAAGGCAATGCTTTCGATGGTGGAGATGATGTGCCCCATCTGCTGCGACGACTGGGCCATGCCTTGCACCAGCGCGCCCACTTCCTCCATGGCCTTGCCGCCCTGCACGGCCAGTTGGGCGCTTTGCTCGCTGTGGACCTTGACTTCTTCGGTGGACTGCTGGGCATTGGCGACCGTGGCGGACAGCTGCTCCATGGCGGCGGCGGTCTCCTGCAGGTCCTGGGCCTGGCGGTCGGTGCGCTGGGCCAGGTTGATCGAGCCCTGGGTCAGCTGGCGCGACATCACGGTGAAGCCGTCGATCTCATGCCGCGCATCGCCCACCACGGCGCGCAGGTTGATGTGCACCTGCTTGAGCCGCTCCAGCAAGAAGGCCATGGGGTGGCGGCCCTGGTAGGCCGGCAGGGCGCCGTCGAGCTTGCAGCCCGCGATGTCCCCCGCCAGCAAGGCCACGTCCTCGAAGGGACGCGTCACCCGCACATGCTGGCGGTACAGCGTCAAGGCCGTCAGCAGGGCCAGCACGCCAGCCTGCAGGCCGGTTTGCCAGCCCTGGGTCCAGCCCATCAGCGGAAACAGCAGGGCCACGGCCACCATTGGCAGCAGCAGCGTCGCCAGGCGATGGGTGAAGCTGGCGCGCTGCAGCTTGCCGAGCTGGTTTAGCAGGCCATGGTGGCGCACGCTGCCGGCGTGCAGGTAGGCGTTGCCCTGGGTGCCGTTGTTCAGGCGCTCGTACAGCGCGCTGGCGGCGCGCACCTCGTTGTCCGTGGGCTTGACGCGCACCGACATGTAGCCCACGGGCTTACCGTGTTCCATGATGGGTGTGACGTAGGCGCGCACCCAGTAGTAGCGGCCATCCTTGCGCAGGTTCTTGACCACGCCCGACCAGGCGCGGCCATGGCCGATGGTGGTCCACAGGTCCTTGAAGGCCTCGCGCGGCATGTCGGGGTGGCGCACGATGTTGTGCGGCTGGCCCATCAGCTCGTCCATGGCATAGCCGCTGACATGCGTGAACGCGGCGTTGCAGTGCGTGATGCGGCCCGTGCGGTCGGTGGTGGACATCAGCAGCTCGGACTCGGGAACCAGGAACTCTTCATTGCGCGCCACCCACCAACATCAGACTGGGGGCACCGGCCCGCACTCACCCCAAGGGACACCACATGCACGCCACCATCGAACG
>NZ_VSWF01000049.1:0-17745 GCF_009668305.1 Comamonas sp. CAH-2 | reverse complement strand
CCCCTGCCCCCTGCCCCCTGCGCACGGCGCACGGCGACACTGCCGCGTCACTCGGGTCGCGGTGGCTCCCGCAGGTGGCGGTCCTGGCGGCAGGCGGCCAGCGGTTTCGCCGTGGCCGAGAGGATGTGCGTCACCCGCTGGGTGCGCGCATCGGCCACCACGCGCACACAGGCGCAGCCATGGCCGTAGAAACCATTGGTGCGCACCCATTGCGCCTCGGTGAAGCTGGGCCAGTCGCCCTCGGCCTGGGCGCCACCCTGGCTGCCCACGGTCCAGCGGCCATGGCGGTCGTGCAGCCAGGCATTCCCCGGTGTCGGGTTCTGCCACCAACCGCAACGCAGATGCGAAGCCGGCGAGGCCGATGCTGCCGCCTGCGCGCCGGACAGCCCCGTGATCCCCAGCAGCGCGCACAGCACCCACGCGCGCAGTGCGCGCGCCTCACCGGTATCACCCATCATTCACTCCTGGTGTGCGATGGAGCGTTCGCCACCACACCCCATCCACCACCGCAGCACCGGCAATGCCGATGACATAGGCCAGCAGGTCCAGCGGATCAAAGCCATTGCCCAGCACCAGATAGGCCAGCGGGTGGGCACGCAGCGCCTGCATCCAGGGGGCCTGGTAGAGCTGCAGCAACTCGACCGCGAAGGCGATGGCCAGTGACACCACCACCAGCCGCCCGGGCGCGATGGCGGGCCGCACCCAGGCCACGCACAGCAGCACCACCCAGGCCCAGAGCGCATCGCCGGGGTAGTTGCCCCACACGGCGGGCAAGGGCAGATAGCCCCGACGCGAGGCCAGGCCCACGGCGATGACGGCCAGGGCCAGGAAGGTGAGGAGCAGGCGGGAGCGGGGGCAGGCAGGGGCAGCAGAGGACGGCATCACGGCAAGGCGCAGTCGGCCGACCGCACAGCGGCCGGCGAGGAAAAACCGCGATGGTAGCCGCTCAGCGTGCCGCTGGCGGCGGCGCTTCAATCAATGTGCGCGCCCGAGTCCTGGACCACCTGCTTCCAGTGCGCCAGCTCGCCCGGCAGCATGGCCTTGAAGCTCTGCGGATTCGAGTCCACGCGCTCGGCGCCCAGGGTCTTGAAGCGCTCCGCCATCTCGGGCTTGGCCAGCACCGCCTGGACGGCCTGGTACAGCTTGTCCACGATCGGCTGCGGCGTGCCGGCCGGGGCAAACAGCCCGTACCAGCTGGTCACCGCCAGGCCCTTGCCCAGCACGGGAATGTCGGGCGCCAGCGAGGTGGGCTGGTCCGCCGCCACGCCCAGCACGCGCAGCTTGCCGCTGGTGACGAAGGGCATCACGCCCGGAAAGCTGCCAAAGGTCATGGGCAGCTGGCCGGCCACCACATCGGTGGCGGCGGCCGAGGCGCCCTTGTAGGGCACATGCAGCAGGTTCAGGCCTTTTTGCTTCTTCAGCATCTCGCCCAGCAGGTGGTTCAGCGTGCCGTTGCCGGCCGAGGCGTATTCCACCTTGCCCGGGTGGGCCTTGGCATAGGCCACCAGCTCGTCCAGGCTCTTGGCCGGGAAGTTCGGGTTGACCACCAGCAGGTACGGCGCCACGGCCAGCTGCATCACCGGCGTGAAGTCCTTGATCGGATCGAACGGCACCTTGCTGTAGAGCGCCGGATTGATGGTGTAGGCGCTCTGCGCCGTCACCAGAAAGGTGTAGCCATCGGCCGCGCTGCGCGCCACCTGGCCGGTGCCCAGGTTGCCGTTGGCACCGGGGCGGTTTTCCACCACCACGGGCTCGCCCAGGCTGGTGCCCAGGCCCTGCGCCACGGCCCGGGCAATCACGTCGTTGGCCCCGCCGGGGGCCTGGGGCACCACGAAGGTGATGGGTTTGGTGGGCCAGCTGGCCTGGGCCAGGGCGGCGGTGCCGGACAACGACAGCAGGGCGGTGGTGGTGGCCATCACGGCCTGGCGGCGGGAAAGAAAAGTGTGCAAAGACATCGCAGTACCAAGTTCGTCCATGAATGCAAACAGCAGGGGGACTTGCGGCTTGTGGCGGGCAAGCCGGCCGCGCGCTGGGGGGGTGCAGGCGCGCGCGACCGGTCGGCGCGGCGCCCCCTGTGCCGGGGAGGCCGCGCCCTGCCCCGCATCATAGAGACGGCAGCGCCGGTGGTGCCCCCTGGCAAGCCCCGGGGGCCAGCCCGCCATCAGCCCACGGCCCGGCCGGGCCACCTCACTTCAGCACGTAGCTGGCCAGCACGGCCTGGACTTCGTAGATGCTCAGCTTCTTGTTGAACTGCTTCTGGAACGGCGCCGCCGTGCCGGACACCCAGATCTTCAGCTCGGCATCCAGGTCGAAGGTGCCGGCGGTCTCAATGCTGAAATGGGTGATGCTTTTGTACGGCAGCGAGTGGTATTCGACCTTGCTGCCGGTGATGCCCTGCTTGTCGACCAGCACCAGGCGCTTGTCGGTGAAGACGAAGTAGTCGCGGATCAGCTGGTAGGCGTGCTCGACCCGTTCACCCGGCGCCAGGATCTGCGCGAATTCCGCCTGGATCTTGTGCGCATCGATCTTCGATGCGTTGCCCAGCATGCCGTCCAGCAATCCCATGGTGTCTCCCGTGTCGTGTCAGTGGTGGTCTGCGGATTCTAGGCACCGCGGCAGACGGGCTGCGCCGGCCCTCACAGCAGCACCAGCCCCGGCGGCAGGCTGTCGCCCAGGCTGCGCCGCTGGTCTTCGGCATCCATGGTCACCACGCTGTCCACCAGCGCCAGCCAGCGCGCGGGCGCGCCGGCGGCGCGCATCTTGTCCAGCACCTGGGCGCGCACGGCATCGGGCAGGTCGCGCGCGCGGTCGCCGGTCATGCGGGCCATTTGCACTGCGGCAAACATCGCCGTTTCGTGCTTGCGCCAGTCCTGGGCCAGCGTGGCGTCCAGGAACTCCTGCGCGGCCTCGGGCGGCATCACCAAATGGGCATTCGCCGCCAGGGATTGCCGCGCCGCCAGGCGGCCGATGGCCCACCAGGTCTGGGGCGAGGCACCGGGGCGCTGCAGGCGCTGCAGCATCCACTGGCCCATCTCCTGGCGGTACTGCCAGGGCACGGCCTCCATGGCGGCCAGCAGGCGCAGCATGTCGTCGTAGCTGCCGTGGCTGCTCTTGCCACCGTTGCGCTGCGTCGCCTGCTGCACCGTCTTTTGCATGGCGGCGGCCACGGCCTCCAGCACCTGCATCTGCTGGGCTTCGTCCAGGCCCGCGGCCACGCGGCGCCAGAACACCCACCACTCCGTCCAGTTGGCCGGGTCCCTGGCGTGGCCGAGGCCGGCGGCGTACAAAGCCCAGACCTGGGTGATGCGCCAGGCGTCCAGCTCGGCACCGACGCCGGGGCGCAGGCACCAGCCGGCCAGGTTCAGCCACACGCGCTCATGGTCGGCCGTGCGGCGGCGGCGCTTGGCGCGCGCCAGCAGGGCGTCGAACAGGGAGCGCAGCAGGCCCAGCTCCCAGCTGTCGCGCGGGCCCAGCAGCTTTTCCAGCGCAGGGCGCAGCTGGCGCACGTCCTTGGCGCTCACGTCCTGGGCCTGGGTGCCAAAGATGCGGTCGATCAGCGCCACGGCGGCCGGCAACTGCGTGGCCAGGGGCTTCAAGCCTTTGGGGCCTTTTAGGCCTTCTGCGCTCGCTGCATCTGTGTTGTCCGCTATGGTTTCCGAAGGAGTCACCGCCCCGCGGGTGTTGAAGGGCAGCAGCCAGGACTGGGCCGCGTCGGCCACGCCGTCCTGCACGCGCAGGCAGCGCACCTCCAGCGTGCCGACCTCGGTCATGCGGGCTTGCAACTGCACTTCCACCTGGGCCTGGGCCCGGCCTTCGGGGGCGGGCAGCACGGTGGCGATGGGCGGCAGCTCCACCCAGCCGTCGCCGGTCACTGCGGTGATCTGCCCGGCCTGCGCCACGGGCTGGCTGTGGCTGTGCGCCAGCAGGTTGAAGCGCACGGCCTGGCCCAGCTTGAGCGCAAAGCGCCGGCCCGACAGCACCAGGCGCACGCCCTCTTCCGTGCCCTTGGGCAGCAGGCACAGGGCCTGCGGGGCCGCGCCGGCGGCCCCCGGCAGCAGCAGCCAGTAGCTGCGCGCCGAGCCACCGCCGATGCGCGGCATGGTTTTGATAGCTGTAGGCACGCTCTGGCTATGCGCCAGAGGCTGATTGGATGCAGATGCCTGCGCTGGCGGTGGCGCTTGCAGGCCCAGCCCGTAGGCCGCTGCGCCGCGCGCCACGGCCCAGTCGGGGTGCGGGTTGTGCAGCACGCGCACCGGGCGGCCGCGCCAGCCGTCCAGCAACTGCGTCAGCCGCTGCACCAGGGCATGGGCGTGGAACACGCCGCCGTTGAGCAGCACGGTGTCGGGCAGCGCGCCGTCGGCGTGCTGGCGCAGGAACTGCGCCAGGTGGCGGCTGATGGCGGCATCGGCCGGGTACGGCAGGCCAAAGCCGCGCAGCGCGCCCTGGCGCCGGGCGGGCACCGCATCGATCGGCGCGGGTGGCAGAAAGCCTTCCACCACCCACTGCTGCACCTGGGCGCGCGTGAGCGTGGCGGACTGCGCCTGGGCCAGCAGCTGGCTGCCGCCGCCCAGCAGGGTGATGCGCACCTGCTCGGGCGCCCCGGCGGCCAGCAGCTGTTCCTTGGCCACGCGGCAGCGCTGCACCAGCTGGGCGAAGCGCTGTGCGGGCAGGCGCTGGCCGGCGCCGGCCAACGCGGCCTCCAGCTGGTGGGCCAGGGCCAGGTCCATGTTGTCGCCGCCCAGCATCAGGTGCTCGCCCACGGCCGTGCGCGTGAGCAGGGGCAAACCGCCTTCGGGCGCAGGCTCGACCCGGATCAGGGTCAGGTCGGTGGTGCCGCCGCCCACGTCCACCACCAGCACCAGGCGGCTGTCCGCCAGCTGTGCGGCCAGTTGCGGGCCCTGCAGCAGCAGCCAGTCGTGGAAGGCGGCCTTGGGTTCTTCGAGCAGTTGCACCTGCGGCAGGCCGGCCAGCTGCGCGGCCTCCAGCGTCAGCGCGCGTGCGCCCTCGTCGAACGAGGCGGGCACCGTCAGCACCACGCTTTGCTGCGCCAGCGGGGCCTGCGGGTGGGCCTGGTCCCAGGCGGCGCGCACATGGGCCAGGTACGAGGCCGAGGCCGCCAGTGGCGAAACCTTGGTCACGTCGTCGCCCGCACCCCAGGGCAGGATGGGCGCCGTGCGGTCCACCCCGGTGTGCGACAGCCAGCTTTTGGCGCTGGCCACCAGCCGCCCGGGCACGGCCGCGCCCAGTTCGCGCGCCCAGCGGCCGATGACGGCCGGGGCGGCGGCCGAGGCGCCCTGCGGCGGCCAGGGCTGCTGCCAGGCATCGCCCAGCTCACCCGGGGTGGCCTGGTAGCGCACCGAGGGCAGCAGGGGCTGGGCCACGACCTCGCCCGCCGCGCTGCGCTGCGGGAGGTTCAACAGGGCGATGTCGGCCGCCGTGCCGCGCACGGGCACGCTGGCGACCACGGTGTGGCTGGTGCCCAGGTCGATCCCGACGACAAAGGCCGCGCTGGCAGGGGACATCGTCACGCGGTGTGCCCCCTCAGGCCGGCTGCGCCGCGCAGTCGCTGCAGCGGCCGTAGAGCGTGATTTCGTGGCTGTCCACCTCGAAGCCCGGGGGCGCCAGGCTGGCCAGATCGCCGGGGCAGGCATGCACGTCAAACACGCGCGCGCAGACCCGGCACTGGAAGTGGTGGTGGTGGCCGTGGTGGGCCACCTCGTACATGGGGCTGCGCCCGGGCAGGTGCACCT
Source organism: Comamonas sp. CAH-2 (assembly GCF_009668305.1). Classification (NCBI taxonomy): domain Bacteria; kingdom Pseudomonadati; phylum Pseudomonadota; class Betaproteobacteria; order Burkholderiales; family Comamonadaceae; genus Comamonas; species Comamonas sp. CAH-2. The sequence goes on along the minus strand of NZ_VSWF01000049.1, from coordinate 11,995 downwards.
CGCGCAGCAGGCCCTCCTCGGCCATGGCCTTGAGCGCGCGGTACACCGTGGCAATCCCCAGGCCCGGCAGCGTGGCCTGCGCCAGCTCCAGCACCTCCTGCGGCGCCAGTGGCCGGTCGGCCTGCGTCATGGCCTGCTGGATGGCGGTGCGCTGCTTGGTGGATCGTTGCATGGAGGAGTTCATGGCGGCGGGGGCGGCTTCTCAAGGAAGCGGTATTGTGCCGCCGCGGCCCCTCCGACGGTGGCCTACAGGTACTTGAGCCAGGTCAGGTCGCGCCGGCGCTGCTTCAGCGCGGCAAACCAGCGCACGGCCGGGTACAGGGCCACGGCCAGCAGGGCGGAGATCACCCACAGCCACAGCAGGCGGTCCAGCCCGAACAGTTGGCCCTGGTTGGTGCCCCAGGCCGCCACCGCCGCCAGGTACATGCACTTCAGCACATACAGGTGCAGCACATAGAAGAACATGGGCGCCGCCCCCAGCGTGGCCAGCGGCGCCAGCCAGCGGGCACCGGCGCGCGCCTCGAACCCGCGCAGCAGCAGCAGGCCCACGCCCAGCGTCAGCAGCAGGAACAGCAGCGACGGCGGGTACTTGGTCACGTTGAACCAGGCCATGACCGTGTGCAGCGTGGTCGCCCCCACCTGCCAGGGTGCGTCGCCATACACGTTCAGCGTGCGCAGCAGCGCAAAACCCAGCAGGCTGGCCACACCCGCCACCAGCAGCAGCTGACGGCGCCGCGCCGCATCGCAGGCCTGGCCAAACCAGGGGCCGATGCCATAGCCCAGGGCGATCACGCCCACCCAGGGCAGCACGGGGTAGGAGGTGCGCAGCTGCACCCCGGCCAGCTCCAGCCAGCCCCGGTCATGCAGGATGGCCCAGGGCGCGTGCAGCAGATGGCCGGCGGGGAAATGCAGGCCGTCCAGCAGGTTGTGCCCCGCCACCAGCACCACGCCCAACCCCAGCAAGGCCCGGCGCGGCAGCCACACCAGCAGCGACAGCGCCAGCATGGACAGGCCGATCGCCCAGATCACCTGCAGGAACACCTTGGCCGGCGGGAACTGGAAGGTCCAGGCGAAGTTGATCACCGTCACCTCCAGCAGCACCAGAAACAGACCGCGCCGCCACAGAAAGCCCGAGGCCGCCGCACGCGCCAGCCCGGCATCCGCATGGCGGCTGGCGTACAGGTAGGCACTCAACCCCGTCAGGAACACAAACACCGGCGCGCACAGGTGCGCCAGCATGCGCGGAACAAACAGGCCCGGCGGCGTGTCGGCCACCACCATCGGGTCGGGCACCTGCAGGTGCAGGTAGAAGGTTTCGCGGACATGGTCCAGCAGCATGAACAGCATGACCAGGCCACGCAGCGCATCGATGGATTGCAGCCGGCCAGCGCCAGCCAGCGCACTGGGCGCAGAAGCAGAGAAGTTTTTCACGATTTATTGATAAGGATTTATCAATATCATACCGATGCATGCCTAGCAATCGCCGCGTTGCGGGACTGGTGCCCTGTTGGCGGGCGGGGTTTTGAGGGTTGCTTGAAAAGAGGAGCATGTAGCGCTTGCTACATAAGCGCTAGGTGCTCATTTGATGTTTATTGTTGTTTTAGCTTTGGCTGGCCGGGCAGCCCCCGGCAGGGCCTTACTTTCTTGCTTGTGCAAGAAAGTAAGCAAAGAAGCACGCCCTGCTGCCCGCGTCCCTGCGCTGCGCTCCGGGCAACCTGCGGTGCTCGATCCCAGGTCGGGGCCGCAGAACTCACTGCGCGGCTATGCCGCTCCGTTCAAACAGCTGCGGCCAGTCAGACCACGAAGCATGTGTGCCACTTGGCACACATGCCCACCCTGTGCTCTGTGCGCCTCGGCAAGGGCAGAAGGGGTGGAAGGCGTCACCCCGTGCCTGCATGCGCTGTGTGTGGGGGTGGAAAGTTCTTTTCAGCCATGTGAGCAGGTGACGCTTGCTGGATCAGCGCTGGCGGCTGATTTGGTGCTGGTTGTTGTTTGAGGTTTTGCTGGCCGCTTGTCGCGCGGCGGGCGACTTACTTTTCTTGCTTGCACAAGAAAAGTAAGCAAAAGAAGTGCACACCTCTACCCGTGCCCCTTTGGGCTTTGCTGCGCAAAACCCAAGCGGGCAGCCTCTGTGCTCGATCCCAGGGTGGGCCGCAGAACTCACTGCGCGCCTGTGCCGCTCCGTTCAAACAGCTGCGGCCAGTCAGATGACGAAGCCGATGCGGCCTGCGGCGCATCGGTCCACCCTGCGCTCTGTGCGCCTCGGCACGGGTAGAAGGGGTGAAAGGCGGCACCCCGTGCCTGCATGCGCTGTGTGCGTGGGTGGAAAGTTCTTTTCAACTATGTGAGCAGGTGGCGCTTGCTAGATAAGCGCTAAAGGCTGATTTGATGCTGATTGTTGCTTTTGCTTTGGCTGGCCGGGATGCCCCCGGCGGGGCCTTACTTTCTTGCTTGTGCAAGAAAGTAAGCAAAGAAGCACACCCTGCTACCCGTGTCCCTGCGCTGCGCTCCGGGCAACCTGCGGTGCTCGATCCCAGGGTGGGGCCGCAGAACTCACTGCGCGGCTGTGCCGCTCCGTCAAACAGCTGCGGCCAGTCAGACCACGAAGCATGTGTGCCACTTGGCACACATGCCCACCCTGCGCTCTGCGCGCCTCGGCACGGGCAGAAGGACGTTAAAAAATCCACTATGTTTTTTTAACAACGCATATTGTTGCGAAAAGTTTCCCTAATTGTGTAACTTGCAACCCTTTCCTCTCAACACGAACTATTTTTTCCTGATTTTCCTCGAAAGCCAATTGAATATTTTTAACTTTAGGATCGCTCTCTAAATCGTCATAAACCCCTTTACTGGTGTACTCCAAAAACGTGGGTACCTCAGCAAGACCGAGTCGGCAGAGGTTGTCTATATAAGTAGGTGTCATATCAGGAAACTCACATTTGGCCAAAAAACCAAGATGAGAGTAATTAACCAAGATATTTTGCCCTCCGGTCTTACCTTCCTGATTTTCAGCATACTCCCACGTGACATTAATCAGCGGATAGGCGATGTCCCGAACAAAGAGTCCAACTAATTTTGCCTCATCCGGAGTCAATTGCTTAATGATTTCAACGAATGCAGGATGCGCTCCATGAGCAGTTGCCTTGTCCATAGCTGCTGCGATCAAATTCGCATACAAATCACTCAGCGAAGACTCATGGCCTGTGTACCGCAGTGAATCAAGAGCTGGCCCCACAACATTCGGTTTAGGTGAAGTAATGTTTTCAGGTGGAACATTCTTCAGCCGCTCAGCGACTTTTGTGGAAACAAAATCTTTAATTTGCTCATACCCCCAGACAAGAGCACTAATTGGTGCTAGCGCTACATGAACGGACTTAGCAACAGTCTGCAAGGCCTTTCCTACTTCTTGTGCCGCAGGCTGTACAACATCCTGATAAACAGGAATCGCTTTAGCAACGCCTGTGACTGCATCAACAACATCTCGAACGTTGCTCTCTTCACTCATCCGCCAACTCCCGAAAGTAAATTTATTCAAAAAAAATTTCAAACAGCATGCTAAACGAATATAGAAAATAATTTAAATTTCTTTCGATTTCGGCAGTTAAATAATAAACCTCTCCGCACCTCGCGCGCGCAAGCGTCGCGCCCCCACTTTGTGGATGCCCTTCATATTTCCGGCGGCTGTTTGAACGAAGCGCAGCAAGCGCGCAGTGAGTTCCGCCGGACCAGCCGCCTGCAAGGCGCGCCTTTTCTTTCCCCGGTTTCTTTTGGCAAGACAAAAGAAATCGGGTCGCCGCCGGTCGACTACCGGCCTCGGACAGCAATGCCACAGCAACAATAAAAATAGCTACCAACGCTTATCCCATCAGCGCCAGAAGCCAAAAACCTTATAAAAAAGCCTGCTGACCACCAGGCCAGCAGGCTTTGCAAACAGCTTTTCAGAAGCTGGAGCGATGGGGCCGCTTACCCCTCGTCGGACGTAGTCTCCGCACGCACATCGAACTCCACCTTCCAGCGCTCCGTGCCGCCCACGGGCACGGCATTCAGCTCCAGCGTGCCAATGTCGGTGACGCGCGCCGCCAGGGTGACGGGGACGACCTCGCCGGCCGCGCGGCCGGCGGCGGGCAGGTGCAGTTCGATCTCCTGCAACTCGACCAGCTCCTCGGGGCCCCAGAAGTCCAGCATGGTGCCCACGGCGTCGCTGCGGCGCACGCTGGAACCGAAGAAGCGCAGGCGCACGGGTTCGCCGACGACCAGGCCCAGCTCCAGGTCGCTCAGCGCGGCCTCGGTGCCCTCTTCCATACCGAACGGGGCCAGGCACAGGGCGGAGATGGGCGGTTCCATGCCAGGGATGGCGGGCATGTTGGACTCCACGCCCACGTAGTACGACTGGGCCGTGCCGCCACGGATGCGCACGCCGCGGCCGGTGGTGGTGATGTGGCCGTAGTAGGCCGCGCCACGGGCGACGGCCAGGTCCAGGTTGGCTCCGTCCAGCAGGCGTGCGGGCTCGCAGGCCTCGTCATCCAGCCAGCCGTTGATGACCTCCAGGATGCGCTGCTCGATCTGCGGGGCCTTGAGCACGCCGCCATTGAACAGGATGGCCGTGGGGTGCAGGAAGGTGGAGCCGTCCACCTGGTCGCCATTCAGGCCGTCGATCTCGGCCAGGGCGTGGACCTGGCGCGTCAGGAAGGCGGCCAGGTGGCGCGTGACGGCGGCGTCCTGCGCATAGGGCAGGCCCAGTTGCGTGAGCGCGGCGCGGGCGCGGGTATGGGGCTTGTCGCTGACCTGGACTTTAGGGAAGAAGCCTTCGACCAGCAGGGCCAGCACTTCGTCGCGCGTGACTTCGGTGCGGATGCTGCCGCCAATCAGCTTGCTGCCCCGGCTGGGCACGACCACGGGCACCGACTGCAGGTGGGCATCGGCCAGCAATTGCTCCTTGGCGGCGCGGCAGCCGTGGGCCAGGGCGCGGGTCTGCCAGGCGTCCAGCGGCTTGCCCTCTTGCGCCAGCTTGCGCGCCACGCCATAGGCCAGGGCCAGGTCCATGTTGTCGCCGCCCAGCAGGATGTGTTCGCCCACGGCAATGCGCTGCAGCGCCAGGTTGCCATCGCGCTCCAGCACGGCGATCAGGGACAGGTCGGTGGTGCCACCGCCCACGTCCACCACCAGGATGATGTCGCCGTGGCGCACCTGCTTGCGCCACTGGCCGCCGCTGGCCTGGATCCAGCTGTACAGCGCGGCCTGGGGTTCTTCCAGCAAGGTGAGGTTGTGGAAACCAGCGGCCTTGCAGGCTTCTGCGGTCAGCTCGCGCGCGGCGGGGTCGAACGAGGCGGGGATGGTGACGGTGATGTCCTGCTGGGCGAACGGGGCCTCGGGGTGGGCCTGCTCCCAGGCCCAGCGCAGGTGTTCCAGGTAGCGGGTGGAGGCGGTCAGCGGCGAGATGCGCGCGACTTCGGCCGGGGCATCGGCCGGCAGGATGGCCGCGCGGCGGTCGACGCCGGGGTGGCACAGCCAGCTCTTGGCGCTGGACACCAGGCGGATGGGCGTGGCCGCGCCGCGGCTGCGGGCGAATTCGCCGGTGATGAAGGCGTGGGTGGCCGCGTGCGGCGCCTGGCCGGGCAGCGTGCGCTCGGCCACGGTCAGTTCGCTCTCGTGCGGCAGATACAGGAAGGACGGCAGCAGCGGCTGGCCCGCCACGCTGGCGGGCGCGGTGAGCTGGGGAATGTCCAGCACGCCCTGCACCACCTGCTCCCCGTCGCTGGCGGCCTTGTCCACATAGGACAGCGCGCAGTGCGTGGTGCCCAGGTCAATGCCGATGCTGTAGCGTGCGCCCGCAGTTGGCAAGCCATTTGGGCCTGCAGCGCTGGTGGTGTCTGCGCTGGGCGCTACGGTATTTGCGGGCGCAGCAGCGGGTGGTGCCGCCCCGGTGGCGGCGATGGAAGCCAGCATGTTCATGGTTTACAGCTCCACCTCGGCCTGGGCCAGCACCTTGGCGGCCTGGGGGTCGGTCAGCTGGGGCAGCTGCACCTGCGTCACCTGCCAGCCACGGTGGCCCAGAGTGCCGGTGAAGGGCGCCTGGCCAACGACATGGCCGGTCAGGCGCACGGCGGCGGCGTCAAACCCGGCGGGCAAGGTGATGCGCGCGCCCTCGGTCTCGGGGCGCACGGGGGCGATCGTGAAGTGCTCGCCCAGCACCTTGCGGCAGCCGGCGTGCACCACGCGGGCGGCGGCGCCGATCTCGGCGTCGGTGTAGGGGGCCACGTCTTCCTGGATGAAGTCCACAAAGCGCGCCTCGCGCTGCAGCAGGCCCAGCAGTTGCAGCGCGGCGGTGTCGGTGGGCACCTCGACGCGCTGTTCGACCGGGACTTCGACGCGCAGCTCGACCGTCTTTTCGACGATGGTTTCCACGGGCACTTCCACGCGGACCTCGACGATCTTCTCGACGGGCACCTCGACACGGATTTCGCGCGGCGCAACGTCGGCGGCCAGGGCCTCACCGGCGCGCAGGCGGGTCACATCGGCGGCCAGGCGGCCATTGCCCAGGATGGCGAAGAAGCTGCCGATCGCGATGGCGATGCGGCTCAGGAACGAGGGAGGGGTGTTGGAGCTCATGGTGGGTCTCAGGCCAGGCCGGCATCCGTGCACAGGCACCGGGGATGCAGGTCCGCAAAAAATGGGGACAGGGCGCGCGGGGCGGGGCCGCGCCACACGCCGGCTGACGGGCGCGCGCCCGCAGGAGGGCCGATGTTACCCAAAGCCCTATGCCTTGACCGGCACCAAGGCTTCCGGACGAATGTCGCACTGCCGCGTGCCGACATCCGCATCGCACCATAATGGTGCCTTCATCTCCGTCCTTCCCATGGTCTCCACGCTCGCACCGACCCTCGCCGGCTTGCGCCTTGCGGCTTTCGCCCAGGTGCCGCAGGTCTGTGCCCGCGTGCTGCGGCACCAGCGCACACGCCGCCATGGCGTGCCGACCGCCTTCGTGAGCCTCAGCGGCGTCACGGCCATGCTTTCCGCCGCCGTGCGGAAGGTGTAAGACCCACACCCTCTTCCCTCCGCACGGCCGCCACCTCTTGCACACCGCAAGGGCGCCTGCGCCACCACGGCCCCACCACGTCTGCTGCGACGTTCCGGCCCCGCCACGCGCCCGTTCTCCCCCTCCCCGGAACCGACGAGCTTGCACCATGGACATGGAACTGACCCAAACCTTCTTGCGCGGCAAAAACCCCTGCGCCACCGGCTACCGCTGGTTTGTGCGCCACGAACTGGGCGGCAAGGACTACCAGAGCGCCATGGACACCCAGGTGCGCGCCGGCCGCGTCGAGGATGCACGCTGGCTGCTGCAGAACTTCGGCCCCACCAACACGGTGCTGGAGCTGGACCACCTGGAGGCCGACCACTGCGTATTCGCCGGCACGCTGATCGTGCACGGCGACGTGCGCGTGCCCGGCCAGCTGCTGGTGGGCCGCAGCCTGCAGGTGGGCGGGGGCCTGCGCGCCGGCCAGGTGGAGGTGGGCGAGGACCTGCACAGCGGCGGCGCCATCTTTGCCGACACGCTGCTGCAGGCCGGCGGCAGCATCAAGGCGGCCTGGAGCGTGGACGTGCAGGGCCAGCTGCGCGCCGAGGAGCTGCGCACCGGCTGGGAGCTGCGTTGCGGCGGCCCGGTGGCGCTGCGCGGCAGCGCCTTCATCGGACAGGACGTGGAGGTGCAGGCCGGCCTGCACTGCGGCAAGGGCCTGCGCGCCGGGGGCGCGGTGGCGGTGCAGGGGCTGCTGGAGGTGGGCGACGGCCTGGCGGCCCAGGGCGACATCGTCTGCGGCAACCACATCCAGGCCGGCTGGGGCATCAAGGCGCGCGGCGACATCCGTGCGGCCTGCAGCATCCGCGCGGGCGAAACCCTGCAGGCCGAGGGTGAAATCGCCGCTGGCCCGGGCTATGGCGTGTTTGCCGGCATGAACGTGCAGATGGACGCCTGGCCGGACTGCGCCTGGGTGCGCGCCCTGCGCAAGCCGCAGGCCCTGATCAGCGGCTGGTGGGAAGAGCGGGCGCCGGCCTGGGCCTGAGCGCATGCCCCGCGCCCGGGCCGCACGGCCGCCCGGCCCGCCGCCGCGCGCTATGCTTGCGCCTTTCCTGACCTGCGCGAGCGCCCCACCATGCCCCCTGAGATCGAAGCCGTAGACGCCCAAAAGCACCGCCGCGGGCTATCGCGCATCTGGCACGCCTATGGCTATTCCGTGGCCGGCCTGGTCACGGGCTTCAGGGAGTCGGCCGCCTTCCGCCAGGAAGTACTGCTGGCGCTGTGCCTGCTGCCCGCCAGCGTCTGGCTGGGGCAGACCTGGGTGGAAACCGCGCTGCTGGCCGTGGTCGTGGTGCTGGTGCTGATCACCGAGCTGCTGAACACCGGCATCGAGGCAGCCATCGACCGCATCGGCCCGGAATGGCACGCCCTGTCCAAGATGGCCAAGGACGTGGGCAGCGCTGCCGTGCTGCTGAGCCTGCTGCTGTGTGGCGGCGTCTGGGCGGCGGCACTGTACCAGCGCTTCGGCGGCTGATTGCCCGCACCGCCGCCGTGCTGCGGCGGCGCGCCGTACACTGCGCAGTCACTGTTTCTTCGAGGGCCCAACCCGTGTTCACCGGCATCATCCAAGCCGTGGCAAGCATTGCCGCGCTGCACGACCAGGACGGTCTGCGCACCTTCACCATGGAATTTCCCGCAGGCTTCTGCCAGGACCTGGCGATTGGCGCCAGCGTCTCGCACGACGGCGTGTGCCTGACGGTGACCGAGCTGCTGTCGCCCACCCGCGCCACCTTCGACGTGATGCTGCAGAGCCTGAACATCACCACCCTGGGCCAGTACCAGGTGGGCGACGTGCTGAACGTGGAGCGCGCTGCCAAGGATGGCGCCGAGATCGGCGGCCACCCGCTGTCCGGCCATGTCGACTTCACCGCGCCGGTGCTGGAGGTGCTGAGCACCGAGACCAACCACAAGATCCGCTTCGGCATTCCCGAGGCCTTCCGCCCCTACGTGTTCGCCAAGGGCTACATCGCCATCAATGGCGCCAGCCTGACGGTGGCCGAGGTGGACCGCAAGGCCGGCTGGTTCGAGGTCTGGCTGATCCCCGAGACCCTGCGCATGACGGTCTTCGGCCACAAGCGCGCGGGCGACCTGGTCAACATCGAGATCGAACGCAGCACCCAGGTGGTGGTGGACACGGTGCGCGAGACCGTCGAGGCCAGCCTGGGCCGCCTCAAGCCGGTGCTGGAAGCCCTGCTGCAGGAAAAAGGCCTGCGTCTGGACGACTTCGTGGACGTGCCGCGCATGCCGTCCTGAGTCGGACGATTTCATGCCCCAACGGCCTGCCACGCTGATACAGCGTGCGCAGTCCGCTCTTTTTTTCAGAGCTGCACGGTGGCAGCGCGTGCCGCATACACCGGCACCGGCAGCAGGGTGGCGCCGGAACTTGATGGCACTAGCAGCGAGTGCCCCGCAGGTCCAGGTCCACGTGCACCGGCCTGCTGCGCGGGCCCACGCTCGGCCCAGGCTGCTGCGGTGGCGGCAGCGCCTGCAAGCCCCACGCCACACCATCGCCAACCGCCGACCCCGGCCACCGTGGCTGCAGCGGGGTGCAGACCACGCCCCCTGACAGCCCCAGCGGTGCAGGTGCAGCCCGGGCACGGCGCTGGCCGCCAGCGCACCATGGCAGGGCGGGGTCATGCAGGGCCCACATGACCTCCTTCCGTTTCATCGTTATGACAGGGCCAGCATTTACGGGATAGTTGATGCAAGTGCTTGACGCCGCGCAGCCACCACGATCTGCCGCGATCAGCACGACCCTTGCCCCGCCTGCTGTTTTGGAAGGAAAAGAAGAATGCGCTTTCTGGTACGTCGCCTCACCCTGGCCTGTTCGCTGTTGACCGCCGCCCTGGGCGCCCATGCCCAATCCGTGGAGGGCAGCACGCTGTCCAAGATCGAGAAGGCCGGCAAGGTCGTGATCGGGGTGCGCGAAAGCTCGGCCCCGATGGCCTATGCCCTGGGCTCCAACAGCAAGTTCGTGGGCTACCACGTGGAGCTGTGCGAGAAGGTGCTGGCGCAGATCGCCCCCAAGGCCACCATCGAATACCTGTCGATGACGGCGCAGAACACCCTGCCCCTGGTGCAGAACGGCACGGTGGACCTGGGCTGCGGCCCGACCACCAACAACCTGGGCCGCCAGAAACAGGTAGCCTTCGCCCTGACCACCTACGTCAGCGAGGTGCGCATGGCCGTGCGCGCGGATTCGCCCGTAACCTCGTTCAAGCAGCTCAACGGCAAGACCGTGGCCGCCTCGGCCGGCACCACCGCCGTGCAGCTGCTGCGCAAGTACGGCCGCGAGCACAACGTGGAACTGCCCACCGTGCTGGGCAAGGACCACTTTGAAAGCTTTCTGATGCTGGAGTCGGGCCGCGCCGAAGCCTTTGTGCTGGACGACAACCTGCTGGCCGGCGTGATCGCCAACTCCAAGGCGCCCCAGGGCTACAAGATCGTCGGCGAGGTGCTGGGCTCGGAGCCCATCGCCCTGCTGTTCCGCAAGGACGACCCGAGCTTCAAGCAGGCCGTGGACGGGGCGCTGCGCCAGATGATGCAGTCTGGCGAAGTGGCCAAGATCTACGACAAGTGGTTCATGCAGCCCATCCCGCCCAAGGGTGCGCCGCTGAACCTGCCCATGGGCGACACGCTCAAGCGCCTGATGCAGGAGCCCAACGACAAGCCGCTGGAAGCCTACGCCAGCTGAACGGGCTGCGCACCCGGCCGCTCGGTAGCTATGCCAACCGAAGCGGCTGGCACGCGCCAAACATGGGTTTCAGACCCATTGCGACTTGCAACCGAATCAGGAGCTGCGCCAGCAGCTCCTTTTTTTATGGCTTCGCCGGTGCCGACCAGCCCTCGGCCGAGGCCAGCATGAAATCGCCCGCGGCCGCCTGCAGCCAGGTGCGCAGCGCCTGCAGCGGCGGGTAGTCGCCGCGGCTGGTGGGCCAGACCAGGTAGTAGCGCTCGGCGCTTTCCATCTCCGGCAGCTGCGGCAGGGCGCGCACCAGGTCGCCCTGGGCCAGCTCGCGCTCGATCAGAAAGCGCGGCAGCAGCGCCACGCCGACGCCGGCAATCGCCGCCTGCGCGGCGGTGGCGAACTGGTCGAACAGCATGCCCTGCGGATCGCCACTGGTCACGGCATGGCCGTGCAGCCAGCGCCGCCACGCGTCCGGGCGCGAGGCCAGGTGCAGCAGCGGCGCCTGCAGCAGATCCTGCGGCTGGCTGAAGCCGTACTGCACCTGCACCTGCGGGCTGCAGGCCGGCACCACGGTCTCGGTCATCAGCAGCGCCATCTCGGCCCCGGGCCAGTGCGGCAGGCCGAAATGGATGGCCGCGTCCACGGCCTCGAGCTGGAAGTCGAACTGCGACAGCCGTGTGGTCAGGTTGATGGTGATGCCGGGGTGCGCGCTGAGGAACTGCGGCAGCCGCGGCGCCAGCCAGCGCGTGCCGAAGGTGGGCAGGATGGCCAGGTTCAGGCTGCCGCCCTGGGGGTTGGCCTTGAAGCCCAGCGTGGCACTGGCGATGCGCGCCAGCGCGCCGCGGATCTCCTGCGCATAGGCATGGCCGGCGGGGCTCAGGCGCACGGTCTGGCGCTCGCGCACGAACAGCTCGGCCTGCAGGCGCTCTTCCAGCGCACGGATCTGCCGGCTGACGGCGCTTTGCGTCAGATGCAGCTCGGCCGCTGCTGCCGTGAAGCTCTGGTGCCGCGCCGCCGCCTCGAAGGCGCACAGCAGGGACATGGGGGGCAGGAAACGGCGGGACAGCTGCATGGAAGAACACTCCGGGGGGACAAGGGCGGCACGCACCCGCCAGCGGGCCGCGCGCCGCAGGTCATTCTGTATGGGTATGACCTGGGGGCCAGTTTATCGTTTGACCCAGGTCAATCCACCCCCCTACATTCCCCCATACGCAGGGGCGCTGCCGGTG
>NZ_VSWF01000048.1:0-18309 GCF_009668305.1 Comamonas sp. CAH-2 | reverse complement strand
ATCCGGGGGCGCAGGGGGGCAGGGCGGTGCCGGTCAGGCTGGGGCCTCGGATTGGCAGGCCCTGATCCATGCCATGCGCCACAGCGCCCAGGATGGGAGCATTCCGCAGTGGCAGCGCCGTGCGATGCACGGCATGGCGGACCAGGGGCAGGCCCTGTTGGAGCGCTGGCAAAGCCTGCAACAGACGCTGTCCATCCCGTATCCGCCCTGGTGGTGGCTGTTGGTGCTGGCCGCGGCCTGGTGCGGGTGGCACTGGCGATACCGGATCGGCGTGCAGCTGGGGCTGCTGGTGGCCTGGGGGCTGCAGCCGGTGAGCTCCTGGCTGTCTATGCGCCTGTCCACGCGCAGCCTGGACTGGGCCCTGCACGGCAGGGGTTGCAGGGCTTTGCCCGGCGAGTCGCGGCGCGAGCATTGGCTGCGCTACCCCCATTGGCCCCAGGTGGCGCATGCCTGGGTGCTGCAGGTGCTGGATGCCTATGGCAGCGTGCGTTTTGGCGGCGCAGCGGCCACGGCGGACCAGGCCCAGCGCGTGCGCCAGCTGGCGGCCACGCTGGCGGACATCCTGCATGAGCTGCCGACCATGCCCCGTCCGGCAGGCCCGGCACCGGGGCCTGCGCCACGCACGGCCTAGCACGCGGCTGCGGGTGCAGTCCTGGCCGTCAGGTCACAGGGCGCCGCCAATCCCCAGCAAATGCTGCAGGGGCTGGGGGCGGCCATTGAGCTTGAAGCTGCCCTGGGAGAACTCCAGGGTGGCCTCCAGTGCATCGCCGCGCTTTTCCACCACGCCCTGGCTCAACAGGGTCTTCATGCGCTTGACCACGCCGTCGTTGACGGCCGCCTGCAGTTGTTCTTCGCTCATCTCCTGGCCCAGTTGTTCCAGCAGGGTCAGGTAGTCGCTGCGCACCTTGGCGTCCAGCAGTTGCACCAGCATGGGCTGGGGCAGCAGCGCCTTGAACTGCCCTTCAATGTCCGTGGCCGGGTTGAAGGCCTCGGGCTGCTGGCCCACGTAGGCAAGGCGCGCCGACAGCTCGGCCGGCCCGTCCGGGGTCTGCATGCCCAGGCGCGTGATGGCGAATTCGGGCTTGCCGGCCAGCAGCGTCGGCAGGCTGCGCAGCAGGGCGATGCCCTGGTCTTCCGCAGCCCCGTTGCCCTGGGCCCAGCGCATCCATTCGTCCAGCCAGGTGGCGTCGATGCGATGCAGCTGCACGCTCGCCACCAGCTCGCTGGCGCTGTAGGCCGGGGTTTCCAGCTTGGCCATGCGCGTGTCCAGCCCCATGTCGACCGACTGGTCCTGCAGGCGGGTGGTGCTGTCCATCTGCAACTGCTGGATCTTGAACGCGTTGTCATCGCCGGGGTTCAGCACCGACAGCAGCCCCAGTTTGAACGAGACCGGGCCGTCCCAGAAGCTGTGGCCTTCGGGAATGCGGGAGTCGAAGGCCAGTTCGGCATCTTCCAGGTCCATGCGGCTGCCGTCTTCCGACTTGAGGCGCAGCACCGGCATGCGCACCTGCCCCTGGGCAGCGTGCTGTTCGGCCGACAGTGTCCAGTCGGCCTTGAGACCGCCCCAGGTCAGCGTCGAGCCGTCCGCGAAATGTGCCGTGAAGTGTGGCGAGGTCATGGCGTGGGTGGTGTTGCCCTGCCAGCCGACCAGAGTCACCCATTCCAGCGGGGCGCGGTCCTGCAGGGCTTCGATCAGTTCGGGCTCGCTGTCCTCGGGCAGCACAAAGCGCGACACCACCTTGCCCGCGCGGCCCAGGGGCCAGGGGCCGTGGACGATGTCGTGCGTGACCACGATGTCGTAGGTGTTCTCGGCATCGGCGAAGGACCACAGCGTCTGCGCCTGGGCTGTGACCAGGCCACGGTGGTATTCCAGGATGCGCACGGCAAAGCCATCTTCGGTGCTCCAGGTGTCGGCCGTCTGTTCAAACGCTGTCTGGATGCGCCCGCCGATGTAGTAGCTGGTCCCCAGTGCGCCGGCGATTGCCAGAGCGCCTGCGCAGAGAACGCCCATCGCCAGTTTTTTCATGATTGCCCCTTGTTGTCGTGCTGGTGCACGCCGCGCGGTCGCGTGGCGCCCAGCGATTCTAGAAAGCCCGGGCAGGGCCTGGGGGGACGCCGCAGTGCTGTTGTTTTTTGGCGCTGCGGCGGCCCCACACGGTGCGGCCACGCGCTGCCAGACACTTTGACTTTAATAGCTGGCTGCGCATACCGGACGCGCGCCAAAGCCGAAAAGTCTTGAAAGAAAAAAGGCTGCCCGCAGGCAGCCTCGGCGGACTCGCACGCAGGGCTTACTTGCCCCAGCTGTCCTTCAGGCCGGTGATCTTGTTGAACACGGGCCGGTCGGCACGGTGGTCCTTGCGGTCGGCGACGAAGTAGCCAAAGCGCTCGAACTGGAACTTGTCATCCGCCTGGGCGGTCTTCAGCGAAGGTTCGACGTAGGCAGTCACCACCTTCAGGCTGTCGGGGTTCAGCAGGGTCAGGAAGTCCTTGCCACCGGCGTCGGGCTGCGCATCGGTGAACAGGCGGTCGTACAGGCGCACTTCGGCCTGCAGGCCGTCGGCCACGCCCACCCAGGTGATGGCGGCCTTGACCTTGACGCTGTCGGCGCCGGGGGTGCCGCTCTTGGTGTCGGGCACCACGGTGGCCAGCACCTTGGTGATGGTGCCGTCAGCATCCTTTTCGCAGCCCGTGCACTCGATCACATAGCCGCCCTTCAGGCGCACCTTGTTGCCGGGGAACAGGCGCTTGTAGCCCTTGGGGGGTACTTCGGCAAAGTCCTCGCGCTCGATCCACACTTCGCGGCCCAGGGTGAAGTGGCGCTCCGGCACGGTGGCAGCTTCGGCGTGGTGGGGCAGTGCGGGCAGGCTGCAGGCTTCCAGGTGCGCAGCATCGCCGAACACCTCGGCCCAGTTGGTCAGCTCCAGCTTCACAGGGTCCAGCACCACCATGGCGCGGTGGGCCTGGTTCTCCAGGTCTTCGCGCAGGCAGCCATCGAGCGTGGCGTAGTCGATCCAGCTGTAGTCCTTGGTCACGCCGATGCGTTCGCAGAAGTTGCGGATGGACGCAGGGGTGTAGCCGCGGCGGCGCAGGCCGACGATGGTGGGCATGCGTGGGTCGTCCCAACCGACCACGAACTGGTTGTCCACCAGGTGCTTGAGCTTGCGCTTGCTGGTGATCACATAGGTCAGGTTCAGGCGCGAGAACTCGTACTGGCGCGGCTGGGGCGCGGCAATCAGGCCACCTGTGCGCAGGTGGTCCAGCAGCCAGTCGTAGAACGGGCGCTGGTCTTCGAATTCCAGTGTGCAGATGCTGTGGGTGATGTGCTCCAGCGCGTCCTCGATGGGGTGGGCGAAGGTGTACATCGGGTAGATGCACCACTGGTTGCCGGTGTTGTGGTGCTCGGCATGGCGCACGCGGTAGATGGCCGGGTCGCGCAGGTTGATGTTGGGCGCGCTCATGTCAATCTTGGCGCGCAGCACGGCGGCGCCGTCGGCCAGTTGGCCGGCCTTCATGTCGGCGAAGCGCTGCAGGTTCTCGGCCACGCTGCGGTCGCGGAACGGGCTGTTCACGCCGGGGCGGGTGAAGTCCCCGCGGTTGGCCTTCATGTCTTCGGCGGATTGCTCGTCCACATAGGCCAGGCCCTGCTCGATCAGGTAGACCGCGCAGCGGTGCATGAAGTCGAAGTAGTTGCTGGCGTAGTAGAGGTGGCTCTCGCCATTCGCACCTTGCCAGTCGAAACCCAGCCACTGGACGGCATCCTTGATGCTGTCCACGTACTCCTGGTCTTCCTTCTCGGGGTTGGTGTCGTCAAAGCGCAGGTGGCACACACCGCCGTAGTCCTTGGCCAGGCCGAAGTTCAGGCAGATCGACTTGGCATGGCCCACGTGCAGGTAGCCATTGGGCTCGGGGGGGAAGCGGGTGCGGATCTTGGCCGCATCCACCTGGCCCTGGGCATGGTGGGCGGCATCACCGGGCGTGCCGCCCCAGTGACGTTGCGCGTGGGTGCCTTTTTCCAGGTCGGCTTCAATGATCTGGCGCAGGAAGTTGGTGGGCTTGACCACTTCCGGGGTGTCGTTGTTGGTGTTGGCGGGTGTGCTCATAGGGGGAAGATTGTAGGCCGGCTCGCGAGCAAGGGCGGCATGCGCGGGTGTTCTGCCTGGCGTACCCATGGCAGCAAGGCTTACGTTCTGATGCAGGCTCTTACGTTCTGTGTGACATCCGGGGCCGGGGCTCAGGCGTTGAAGAAGCACCGCGACATTGAAAGGACACAGACACATGGACCGAAACCTGGACACACTGCGCAGGCATGGCCGTCGCTGGCTGGCCGCCACCGGGCTCCTGGCCCTGGCGGCTGCCGGCAGCGCCCATGCTGGCGGTAATGTGGGCATCTCGGTGGGGATTCACGTGCCGGGTGCGCCCGTGTATGTGATGCCGCCACCTCCACCGCCGCGTGCGGTCTACTACGCGCCGCCGCCCCCGGCGGTGGTCTACCAGGCACCCCCTGCCTACGGCTACTGGGCACCCCCCCCGCCGCGCGGCTATGGCTACTACCAGCCCTACAGGCCTTACAAGCACCACAAGCACTACCACCGCCACCACCGGCATGGCGACCGTGACTGACACCGCAGCCGGCCGGTGAGTGCGCTATGACCCCGGACAAGGGCCGCATAATCGCGGCTCTTGTGCTTTTTACAGAGTGGTTGCAATGGCGAAGACCGTTTTTGTCCTGAATGGCCCGAATTTGAACTTGCTGGGCACGCGCGAACCCGCCGTGTACGGTGCGCAGACCCTGGCCGATGTGCAGACCCTGTGCGCGCAGGCCTCCCAGCGCCAGGGCTTGGCCCTGCGGTTCCACCAGAGCAACCACGAAGGCCAATTGATCGACTGGATCCACGAGGCCGGACAATTGCATGCGCGCGGCGAACTGGCGGGGCTGATCTTCAACGCCGGGGCCTACACCCACACCAGCATTGCCCTGATGGATGCCGTCAAGGGCACGGGCGTGCCACTGCTGGAGCTGCACATCAGCAATGTGCACGCCCGCGAAGCCTTCCGCCACCATTCCTACCTGTCGCCGGTCGCGCGTGCCGTGGTCTGCGGCCTGGGCGTGGCGGGCTACAGCCTGGCGATCGACGCAGTGGCGCAGTGGTGAGTGGCGCGGCAATGACTGCGGAACCCGCCGAGGATGTGCCTGTCTGGGTCCCCTGGGAGGGCCCGCAGGCCGACTATGAAGCCGTGGCGGCCGGCACGGTGCTGTCCCGCGAAGTGCAGCACTGGCTGCAGCAGGCACAGCGCGTGGAGCACCCCCATGCGGGCGGAGCGGTGGTGCTGCACCACTGGGCGGCCACCGTGCCGAACGGTCTGGCGCCCGTGGTGCTGTTCCACGGCGGCAGCGGCAGCTGGACCCACTGGGTGCGCAGCATCGGCCCGCTGACCGAGGCCGGGCACGATGTCTGGGCGGTGGACCTGCCCGGCTTCGGCGATTCGGCCCCCTTGCCCGGTGTGATCGATGCCGACGGCATGCTGCCCGGTCTGGCGCAGATGCTGGAGGAACAGTTTCCGCTGCAGGCCGTGCGGCTGGTGGGCTTTTCGTTCGGCGGCATGACCGCCGGCATGCTGGCGGCGGCCTATCCGCACTTGGTGCAGCAACTGGTGGTGGTCGGGGCGCCGGGCATTGGCCTGACGGACAAACACCCCTTCCGCCTCAAGGGCTGGCGCCACCTGGAGGCTGCACAGGCCCAGCTGGCCCACCATGTCTTCAACATCGGGGCGTTGATGCTGCACGATGCCACGCGCATCGACCGCGATACCGTGGCCTTGCATGTGCACAACGTCTGGCGTGACCGCTTGCCACGCCGCCGCATTTCCAGCACCGACATCCTGGTGCGTTCGCTGGCGCAGGTGGAATGCCCGGTGGCCGCCATCTACGGCGCCGAGGATGCCCTGTATCCCGGCACGCTGGACCAGGTGGCGGCCTGCATGGCCGCCGCCGCGCGCCAATGGCAGGGGCTGCAGCGCGTGGCCGGGGCGGGCCACTGGGTGCAGTACGAGCAGCCTGCGGCCTTCCACGCGGTGCTGTTGCCGCTGCTGGCCGGCTGAGGCGCGCCATGCGCTGGCACATCCCTGCGACCGAGTACAGCTGGACGGCGGTGCGCTCCCAGGGGGCTGGCGGGCAGAACGTCAACAAGGTCTCCAGCGCCGTGCACCTGCGCTTTGACATCAGGGCCTCGTCGCTGCCCGAGGATCTGAAGCAGCGCCTGCTGGTCTGGCACGACCACCGCATCACCCAGGACGGGGTGGTCATCATCAAGGCCCAGGCCCACCGCACGCAGGATCAGAACCTGCAGGACGCCGTTGCCCGCCTGCACGCCCTGGTGGCGCATGCCGGCCATGTGCCCAAGGCGCGCAAGGCCACGCGGCCCACCCTGGCGTCGCGCCAGCGCCGGGTGGAGACGAAGAAGCGCACGGCCGCCACCAAGGCCTTGCGCGGCAAGGTGCCGCTGGGTTGATTGGTTTGATTTTTGGGACGGTTCGTATTGTTCTGAAGAACTAGTTTTTCTTGCGGGACAACCTACCATGCAAGCCATGGACCACACTGTCTCTTCCCCCTCGACCACCGACCGCTTGCCGGTCCTGTTTGTCTCGCACGGCTCGCCCATGTTTGCCCTGGAGGCCGGCGAGACCGGCCCGGCCCTGACCCGCTGGGGCCAGGCGCTGCGCCAGCGCCATCCGGGCTTGCGTGGCGTCGTCATCCTGTCGCCGCACTGGATGGCGCACGGGGTGGAGGTGATGGCCCATGCGCAGCCCCCCACCTGGCATGACTTTGGCGGCTTCCCGCCTGCGCTGTACCGCTTGCAATACCCCGCGCCCGGTGCGCCGGTGCTGGCGCAGCAGGTGCAGGCCCGGCTGGCGCAGGCCGGCATCACCGCCACGCTGAACCCCGAGCGCCCCCTGGACCATGGGGCCTGGGTGCCGCTGACGCACCTGCTGCCCCAGGCCGATGTGCCGGTGGTGCAACTGGCCTTGCCTGTCGATGCGGACGCGCGGGCGGTGTATGCCCTGGGCCAGGCCCTGCAAGGCCTGCGGTCACAGGGCGTGTTGCTGGTCGGCAGCGGCAGCATGACCCACAATCTGCGCGAGTTCTTTGGCGGTGAGCGCCAGGCGGCCAGCTATGTGGTCGAGTTCAGCCGCTGGGTGGAGCAGCAGGTGCAAGCCGGCGCCATCGATGCCTTGCTGGACTGGCAGCAGCAGGCCCCGCATGCTTTGCGCGCCCATCCGACGGACGAGCATTTTCTGCCCCTGTATTTCGCCCTGGGTGCCGGCGCTGGCAGCACGCCCCACTACCTGAGCCGCGAGGTGATGTACGGCATGCTGGCCATGGATGCCTTTGCCCTGCAGGATGAATAATTGATAGCTGCTAGTGCTTGCTGAATAAGCGCTGCAGCCCGTTTTGACTTGAATCCCCCCTGGGTGCCACGCGTGGCACCGGAAAGACTGAGATGCTGAACCTGCCACTCCACCACCTCCACCGTCCGGCCGCAGCGGACACGTCCGCGCCCTGGCTGCTGGTGCTGATGCACGGGGTGGGCAGCAATGCCGACGACCTGTTTGGCCTGGCCGATGTCGTGCCGCCCCAGTTCCACGTGCTCAGCCTGCAGGCCCCAAATGTGATGGGCCCGCAGGCCTTCGCGTGGTTCATGTTTTCGGTGAACCCCGATGGCTCGCGTCACATCGATGCCGCCCAGGAGCAGCACAGCCGCGACCTGGTGGCGCAGACCGTGGCCGCCGCCAGCGCCCAGCTGGGCATCCCGGCCGAGCGCGTGATCGTCGGCGGCTTCAGCCAGGGCGGCATCATGAGCCTGAGCCTGCTGCTGACCCAGCCGCAGCTGCTGCAGGGCATCTGTGTTTGGCACAGCCGGCTGCTGCCCGAGGTGCTGCCGCAGCAGGTGGCGGCGAACCAGTTGCAGGGGCGCGAGGTGTGGCTGAGCCATGGCACGGTGGACCAGGTCATTCCGCTGGACAGCGCCCACGCCATCTGCCGCCATCTGGAAACCCTGCCCGTGGATTTGGTCTATAGGGAATACCCTTGCGCGCACAGCATCCACCCCCAGGAGCTGCGCGACAGCATGCAGTGGCTGGCACAGCGCACGGCGGCGTGAGTTGTAACGCCTGCCCGGGCCCGGAATTGCTGCGCCGCAGCACGACTTGGGTGTAGGGTTGTTACAGCCTGCGCGCCGCGACGGTGGTCACAATGGTCTTGCCTCAAGGGCAGTAGAGGTTCAGCTGCCCGGCCTGTAGTTGACGAAAGGATGGACATGTTTCCTGAATACCGTGACCAGATTGCCGATTTGCGTGCGAATGACCGCAATTTCAGTCGGCTGTATGACAAGCATTGCGCGCTCGACCAGCAGGTTGAGCAGCTGGTGGCCCGCAAGTCCAACGACTTGCAACTGGAGATTGAGCGGCTGAAAAAGCAGAAGCTGGCGGTGAAAGAGCAGATTTACGCCATGCTGGTCAATGCGGCGCCCACCATGGCGCTGAAACAGTACAAGAATTACATGGACCAGGAGTGGCGCGAAACCGCAGCGCCGATGGCCTACCGAACGGCCTAGTTTCCCCACCCGGCGGCGCCGGCCCCAACAAGCACCCTGCGGGGTGCTTTTTACATGGTGCGTGGTGTGGCAGGGCGCTGGAACAGAGCGTCCAGCAAGGGGCGCAAGGTCGGCTGGGCCTGGGCGAAGGCGGCGGGAGCCACCCAGTAGGCCTCGCAGGCCACGGCAAAAAACTCGGCCGGGTGCGTGGCGGCATAGGCATCCAGCCAGGGCGCAGGTTGGCCAAAGCGCTCGTGCGCGGCCAGGGCCTCGCAAAAATCCTCGTAGGCAGCCATCCAGACCCGGGACCAGTGCTGGCGCGCCTGCTGGGCCGAGGTGTAGCCCATGAAGCCGGCCGGCAGCGGCGGGCAGCCATCGGCACCGCCATGGGCCATGTCCAGCTTGTGCGCGAACTCGTGAATCACCACGTTGCTGCCAGCGCCCAGCCCGGGGTGGCCGCCCGGCTGGATGGCCGACCAGCTGAGGGTGACCGGCCCGCGCTCCATGGCCTCGCCCATCAGGGTTTCGTTGTAATGGTGGACGACCCCGGCCTCGTCCACCACCGTGCGGCGCGCGACCATGTCATCGGGGTGGATCACGATGCCCACGAAGTCGTCGTACCAGCGCAAGGCCTGCTGGGGCGTGCCCCAGTGGATCAGCAGCACGCAGGCCTGGGTGGCGACGGACAAGGCCATGGCATCGGTGATGACCAGGCCGTGGGCGCCCGTGAACTCCTTGTAGTGCAGGAAATGCTGGCACAGCGCCCGCAATTGCAGCAGTTCATCTGGGGTGAGCTGCTGCAGGAAGGGGTGGGCATCCAGCGTGGCCTGCCACAGGCTGTCCGGGATCGGCCACGGCGCGCCGGGCGCGTGCGTGCGCCAGCGCTGCAACCCCTGGGCGATGCGGCGCCACCAGCTCATGCGCGGGGCACGGCCGTCTCGAGCGGCAGGCGCTGCCAGCCCTGCGCGTCCACGCGCAGCACTTCGGCGCGGTGCGTGTGCGCATCCAGGTGCCAGTCGCTGAGCACAATGCGGGTGCGGGGGCGGCCCCGGGCATCGGCGGGCAGGGCATGGTCTACCGGGCGGTGGGTGTGGCCGTGGATGAACCACTGCGTGTCCGTGGCGTCCATCCACTGCAAGGTGGCGGACAGGTCCACATCGGCGTATTCCGCACCACTGTCCTTGCGCAGCTGGCTTTCCGTGCGCATCGCCTTGCCCAGGGCGCGGCGGGCGGCCAGCGGCTGGCCCAGCGTGTGCTGCATCCAGGCGGCAGAGCGGCTGAGGGCGCGGAATTTCTGGTAGTCCACATCCTCCAGGCACAGCGCGTCGCCGTGGCTCAGCAGGATGCGGCGTTCACCCAGCACCAGCACGGTGGGGTCGCTCAAGCCGGTCATGCCGCTGCGTTGCAGGAAGGCATCGCCGGCCAGGAAGTCGCGGTTGCCCACCATGAAGAACAAGGGCCGCTGGGCTGCGGCCTGTTGCAAGCTGGCGGCAGCGTCGGCTTCGAAGCTGCCGGGCTCGTCCAGCGTGTCGTCGCCCACCCACACTTCGAACAGGTCGCCCAGCATGAAGATGGCGTCGGCGCGGGAGCTGCGCAGGTAGCGGCGCCAGGCATCGAGCGTGCCGGGCTCGGCCGGGTCCAGGTGCAGGTCGGAAATGAATTCGACCGTGTGCCAGTGCGCAGGGGCCATAAGCTCCTGCGCGGGCAACACGGTCGACAGGTGGTCGGCGGTCAAGACCTGGGCCAAACCAGCAACTTAGATGGCAACGGCCTTGTCGATGACCACGGCGTCGAACGGCACGTCGTCATGGAAGCCCTTGCGGGTGGTGCGCACCTTCTTGATGGCGTCGACGATGTCTTCACCCTTGACCACCTTGCCGAACACGGCGTAGCCCCAGCCTTGGGGGGTGGGGGAGGTGTGGTTCAGGAAGCCGTTGTCCACCACGTTGATGAAGAACTGGGCGGTGGCGCTGTGGGGGTCGCTGGTGCGGGCCATGGCCACGGTGTACTTGTCGTTCTTCAGGCCGTTCTTGGCTTCGTTCTCGATGGGCGCCTGGGTTTCCTTTTGCTTCATGTCGGGCGTCATGCCGCCGCCCTGGATCATGAAGTTCTTGATCACGCGGTGGAACACCGTGCCGTTGTAGAAGCCGGCGTTGACGTAGTTCAGGAAGTTCTCGGTGGACTTGGGGGCATTCACGGCGTCCAGTTCCAGGGTGATCACGCCCTGGGTGGCGGTGTCGGCCACGTTGATGGTGACGTGCAGCTCAACTTGGGGATTGCTCATGGGACAACTTTCTAGAAGGTTTGTACAAAAGGGAGGGGCGCGCCATCACTTGAGCAGCGTGGCTGCCGTGATGGTGACGGCCATGGTGGGCACATTTTGGTGCATGCCACGGTTGCCGGTGGCCACGGAACGGATTTTGTCCACCACGGCTTGGCCTTGCACGACCTTGCCAAATACGGCGTAGCCATGGCCATCCGGCTGGGGGGCATTCAGCATGTCGTTGTTGGCCACGTTGATGAAGAACTGCGCGGTGGCCGAATCGGGATTGCTGGTGCGGGCCATGGCAATCGTGTAGCGGTCGTTCTTCAGGCCGTTCTTGGCTTCCAGGGGAATGGCCGCGCGCGTGGGCTTTTGCTGCATGTCGGCGGTGAAGCCACCACCCTGGATCATGAAGCCGTCGATCACGCGGTGGAACACCGTGCCGTCGTAGTGCTTGTCGGCCACGTACTGCAGGAAGTTCTCGACCGTTTTGGGCGCTTTGGCAGGGTCCAGTTCGACCACGAAGTCGCCCAGCGAAGTGGTGAACTTGACGCGGGGCTTGGCGATGTCGGCCGCGATGGCCCAGTGGGTGCTGGTGGTGGCCAGGACGGCGGCCAGGGACAGGGTGAGGGTTCTGCGGGACAGGGTCATGGCAGGGCTCCTGAGCATTCGAAAAACGGGAAACAGATCGCGCAAGGGATCACGAAAGCCAGCCGGGCCGGCTGGTCACAGCCCTGTGGGAGTGCGCCACAGGGGAGAGGTTCCGTCAGCGCGCGCGCGGCTGCAGCATCTCGGTCAGGGTGGACAGCTTGAGCTGGAGTGCGCGGTTGTTGCCGTGCAGTTGCAGTGAGCGCTGGTAGGCGTCGTGCGCCAGACGGGCATAGATGTCGCCCAGGTTCTCGTGGGCCACTGCGTAGTTGGGGTTGTTGCGCACC
The DNA here is from genome assembly GCF_009668305.1 of Comamonas sp. CAH-2. NCBI lineage: Bacteria > Pseudomonadati > Pseudomonadota > Betaproteobacteria > Burkholderiales > Comamonadaceae > Comamonas > Comamonas sp. CAH-2. The sequence goes on along the minus strand of NZ_VSWF01000048.1, from coordinate 6,520 downwards.
GCCATTTCCAGCGCGCTGCGGGCCTTGTCCAGCTGGCTCTGGCTGGCGTAGATCACGGCCAGGTTGTTGTAGGGCTCGGGCAGTTCGGGGTATTCCTCGATCAGGGCCTCGAACGTGGCGGTGGCGGCGGTCAGATCGCCGGCCTGGGATTGCGCCACGCCCTTGAGGAAGCGCATCTGCGGATCACGCGGGTTGCTGCCCAGGTACTGGTCGGCCTTGGCAATCGCTTCCGCCGTCTTGCCCGATTTGGCCAGACTCGAGACATCGCCGTACACATCGGCGTGTGCCGCGCCTGTCAACAGCAGGCCGGAAAGGGCCAGCAGGCGCAACAGGGGACGGGTGCGGAGGACAAGAGACATGTAGGTGCTTTCCAAGGGGGACGGGAGATGGCCTGCGTGGCGGGCTTATACTGCGGAAGATTGTAGCTGAGGGGGTCGAGGCCATTTGTTGTCCGCAACCCTGTCGCAGGCTTTGGCCCGGCTGCACGGAGACGGCGTCGCGCACCGGCGTCTGTGCCGCTCCCACCCCATATTCCGTTTCTGACACTCCATGAGTTTGCGTATCTACAACACGCTGTCGCGTGCATTGGAGGCGTTTTCGCCGCTTGAACCTGGACACGTGCGCATGTACGTGTGCGGCATGACCGTGTACGACCTCTGCCATCTGGGCCATGCCCGTTCCATGGTGGCGTTCGACGTGGTGCAGCGCTGGCTGCGTGCCAGCGGCTATCGCGTGACCTATGTGCGCAACATCACGGACATTGACGACAAGATCATCAGGCGCGCTGTGGAAAACGGCGAGACCATCCGCAGCCTGACCGATCGCATGATCGACGCGCTGCACCAGGATGCCGATGCCCTGGGCATCGAGCGCCCCACGCACGAGCCGCGTGCCACCGAGTACGTGCCGCAGATGCTGTCCATGATCGGCACGCTGCAGCAAAAGGGCCTGGCCTACCAGGCCGGCAACGGCGATGTGAACTTTGCCGTGCGCAAGTTCCCGGGCTACGGCAAGCTCTCGGGCAAGTCCCTGGATGAGCTGAACGCTGGCGAGCGCGTGGCTGTGGCCGATGGCAAGCACGATCCGCTGGACTTCGTGCTGTGGAAATCCTCCAAGCCCGAAGAGCCTGCCGACGTGAAGTGGGTCAGTCCCTTTGGCGAAGGTCGCCCCGGCTGGCACATCGAGTGCTCGGCCATGGGCTGCGAGATGCTGGGCGAGAGCTTCGACATCCACGGCGGTGGTGCCGACCTGCAGTTTCCCCACCATGAGAACGAGATTGCACAAAGCGAAGGCGCAACCGGCAAGCCGTTTGCGCAGGTGTGGATGCACAACGGCTTCATCAACGTGGACAACGAGAAGATGTCCAAGTCGCTGGGCAACTTCTTCACCATCCGCGATGTGCTTCAAGCGTACGACGCCGAGACCGTGCGTTTCTTCGTGGTGCGCAGCCACTACCGCAGCCCGCTGAACTATTCTGACGTGCACCTGGACGATGCGCGCAACGCCTTGAAGCGCCTGTATACCGCGCTGAGCCTGGTGGAGCCGGCCGCCGTGCAGATCGACTGGGCTTCGCCCTACGCCGCGCGCTTTCAGGCCGCCATGAACGAGGATTTCGGCACGCCCGAGGCGGTGGCCGTGCTGTTTGATCTTGCCGGCGAAGTGAATCGCAGCAAGTCGCCCGAGGTCGCGGGGCTGCTCAAGGCCCTGGGGGCCTGCCTGGGCTTGCTGCAGGACGATCCGCAAAAGTTTTTGCAGGCGGGCGCTGCCGGCGTGGATGCCGCTGCGATTGAGGCGCAGATTGCCGCGCGTGCCACGGCCAAGGCTGAAAAGAATTGGGCAGAGGCCGACCGGATCCGCAAGGCCTTGCTGGAGCAGGGCATCGTGCTCAAGGACTCGCCCGCAGGCACCACCTGGGAGGCCGCCCAGTAAGCGCTGGGTGCGAGCATTCATGTCGCCCTCTCCCAAAGAATTGCCGGCCCTGCCGGCGCATGCGCCTGCCTACTGGGCCGAGGCCTGCAAGCACCTGGTCAAGAAGGACCGGGTCATGCGGCGCCTGATTCCCCAGTTCAGCGCCGAAGCCTTGCAGACGCGCGGTGACCCGTTCATCACGCTGGCACGTTCGATCGTGGGCCAGCAGGTGTCGGTCAAGTCGGCCGCCTCGATCTGGAAGCGTTTCAGTGCCTTGCCGGCAGAGATGACGCCGGCCCAGGTGCTGCTGCTCAAGGTGGACGACATGCGCGCTGCCGGGCTGTCGGCGCGCAAGGTGGACTATCTGGTCGACCTGGCGCTGCACTTCACGCAAGGCCGCCTGCATGTGCAGGAATGGGCGCAGATGGACGACGAATCCATCATTGCCGAACTGACCACCATCCGTGGGATCGGCCGCTGGACGGCCGAAATGTTCCTGATTTTTTACCTGCTGCGCCCCAACGTTCTTCCGTTGGATGACGTGGGCTTGCTCAAGGGGATCAGCCAGAGTTATTTCTCGGGCGATCCGGTGAGCCGCAGCGATGCCCGTGAGGTGGCCGAGGCCTGGAAACCTTGGTGCACCGTGGCAACTTGGTATATTTGGCGCTCGCTCGACCCGCAGCCTGTGGCCTATTGATTGACTCTCAGGCCCCATTGCGCAGGCCGGGACAAGGAGAATTAACTTGGCGAAAAAGACCTTTCTGGATTTTGAACAGCCGATCGCTGAACTCGAATCCAAAATCGAAGAACTGCGTTACGTGCAGACCGAAAATGCAGTCGACATCTCGGAAGAGATTGACCAACTGAGCAAGAAGAGCCAGCAGCTCACCAAAGACATCTACAGCGACCTGACGCCTTGGCAAGTCACCAAGATTGCGCGCCACCCCGAGCGTCCCTACACGCTCGACTACGTGCGTGAGTGCTTCACCGATTTCGTGGAAATGCACGGTGACCGTCACTTTGCCGACGACAAGTCGATCGTCGGTGGCTTGGCACGCTTCAATGGTCAGCCCTGCATGGTGATTGGCCACCAAAAGGGCCGCGACACCAAGGAGCGTGCGCTGCGCAACTTCGGCATGACGCGCCCCGAGGGTTATCGCAAGGCCCTGCGTCTGATGAAGACGGCCGAGAAGTTCAAGCTGCCGGTGTTCACCTTCGTGGACACGCCCGGCGCCTTCCCGGGCATCGACGCCGAAGAGCGCAGCCAGTCCGAAGCGATCGGCCGCAACATCTACGAAATGGCCCAGCTGCAGACCCCCATCATCACCACCATCATCGGTGAAGGCGGCTCGGGCGGCGCCCTGGCGATTGCCGTGGCCGACCAGGTGCTGATGCTGCAGTACTCCGTGTACTCCGTGATCAGCCCCGAGGGTTGCGCGTCCATCCTGTGGAAGACCGGCGAGAAGGCGCCCGAGGCCGCTGAGGCCATGGGCATCACAGCCCACCGCTTGAAGGCCCTGGGTTTGGTCGACAAGATCGTCAACGAGCCCGTGGGTGGCGCCCACCGCGACCACAAGCACATGGGCAGCCTGCTCAAGCGCGCCCTGGGCGATGCCTGGCGCCAGCTGTCGGACCTCAAGCCCAAGGAATTGCAGGACCGCCGTTACGAGCGTTTGCAAAGCTACGGCCGCTTCTCCGATACCAAGGCCAGCTGATGCCGAGGCCGTGGAGACCCTCCACGGTGGCTGCACTCCCTTGAATGGCCCTGTAGGGCCATTTTTCTTGGGCATTCGGTCGTGTCAAAAAGCGTAGCGGATAGCGTGCAGCAGATAAGAACTTCCAATACTTTAGATGTTGAAGTGACCGAATGGCATTCGCTGACAGCTATCAAATGGTGATCGATATCAAAGGTGTGTGGTGACGGTTGCGGTCGATCAGGCCTTGCAGGCATGGATGCCGGCGCTGCCCCTGGCGGTGGCGTACAGCGGCGGGGCGGACTCCACCGCCTTGCTGTACGCCTGCGCCCGGCGCTGGCCGGGGCAGGTGTACGCCATCCATGTCCACCACGGCCTGCAGGCGGCGGCCGATGGTTTTGCCGCCCACTGCCGCCAGGCTTGTGACCAGTGGCAGGTGCCGCTGGTGGTGGCTGCGGTGGATGCGCGGCACCAGCCCGGCCAAAGTCCGGAAGATGCCGCACGCCGCCACCGCTACGCCGCCCTGGGATTGCAGGCGCGCACTGCCTTCGACCGGCCCATGGCCAGCGTGGCCCTGGCCCAGCATGCCGACGACCAGGTGGAAACCTTCCTGCTGGCCCTGTCGCGCGGGGCCGGTGTGGCAGGGCTGGCGGCCATGCCGGCGCAGTGGCAGCGCGATGGCCTGCACTGGCACCGGCCGTTGCTGGGGGTGAGTGCGGCCGACATTCGCCAAGGCCTGCTCGACCAGGGCATCGCCTGGATCGACGATCCCACCAATACCGACCTGCGCTACACGCGCAACCGCATTCGCCAGCAGTTGCTGCCGGTGCTGGAGCAGGTGTTTCCGCAGTTTCGGGACACGTTTGCGCGCAGCAGTGCCCACGCGGCCCAGGCCAAGCAGCTGCAGCAGGAGCTGGCGCAGCTGGACCTGCAGGCGATTGGCGTGCCACCGCGCATTCAGGCACTGCAGCAGCTCAGCCCGGTCCGCCAGGCGAATGTGCTGCGGCATTGGCTGTTGCAGCACCACCAGGCGACCCCGACGGCGGCGCAGCTGCAGGAGCTGCTGCGACAGATCGGTGCATGCCAAACACGGGGGCACCGTATCCATATCAAGGTGGGCTACGGGTTTGCCGTAAGAAATGGCGCGAACCTCGGTTGGTACAATCCCTGAGTTTTGGTCCCAATCTTTGAGTACGAAAACCGGCGGCGCGCCAAAACACGCTTTCATCCAACAGCGCCGTGGCAAGCAGTTTCGTCACCCCAATATCCAATGGCACTGATCGTTCATAAATACGGCGGCACCTCGATGGGCTCTCCCGAGCGCATCCGCAACGTCGCCAAGCGCGTGGCCAAGTGGGCTCGGGCGGGTCACCAGATGGTGGTTGTGCCCAGCGCCATGAGTGGCGAAACCAACCGCTTGCTGGGTCTGGCCAGCGAGCTGGCGCCTTCTTCTGCCAAGACCTCCTACTACCGCGAGCTGGACATGCTGGCCGCCACGGGCGAGCAAGCTTCGTCGGCGCTGCTGGCGATTGCCCTGCAGGCCGAAGGCATGGATGCCATCAGCTATGCCGGCTGGCAAGTGCCAGTGCGCACCGACAGTGCCTTCACCAAGGCTCGCATCGAGTCGATCGACGATGTCCGCGTGCGCAAGGATCTGGATGCCGGTCGCGTGGTCATCATCACTGGCTTCCAGGGCATCGATCCCGAAGGCCACGTCACCACTTTGGGCCGTGGCGGTTCAGACACCTCGGCCGTGGCCGTGGCGGCGGCGATGAAGGCCGACGAGTGCCTGATCTATACCGATGTGGATGGCGTCTACACCACCGACCCCCGCGTGGTGCCTGCTGCCAAGCGCCTGGGTACCGTGAGCTTTGAGGAAATGCTGGAAATGGCCAGCCTTGGCTCCAAGGTGCTGCAAATCCGTTCCGTGGAATTCGCGGGCAAGTACAAAGTGCCCATGCGCGTGCTCTCCAGCTTCACGCCCTGGGACATCGACCTGGCCGAAGAGGCCAAGTCCGGCACCCTGATTACTTTTGAGGAAGACGAAAAAATGGAAAAGGCCGTCGTTTCCGGCATTGCATTCAACCGTGGCGAAGCCAAGATCTCCGTGCTCGGCGTGCCCGACACCCCCGGCATCGCTGCTGGCATCCTGGGCCCTGTGGCCGATGCCAACATCGAAGTCGATGTGATCATTCAGAACATCTCCAAGGATGGCAAGACCGATTTCTCCTTCACCGTGAACCAGGGCGACTACCAGCGTGCCCTGGAATTGCTGCGCGACAAGGTGGCGCCTGCGCTGGGCGCTTCTGAAGTGGTGGGCAATACCAACATCGCCAAGGTCAGCATCGTCGGCATCGGCATGCGCAGCCATGTGGGTGTGGCCTCCACCATGTTCCGTGCGCTGAGCCAAGAGGGCGTGAACATCCAGATGATCTCGACCTCCGAAATCAAGACCTCGGTGGTGATCGACGAGAAGTACCTGGAACTGGCTGTGCGCGCCTTGCACACAGCGTTTGGCTTGGACAAGAGCGAATAATTTTCGCAACTTTCCAAAAACGCTCAAAAAAGCTGTTTACAATAACGTCATTCCGGAAACGTGACCGAGTGGCCGAAGGTGCTCCCCTGCTAAGGGAGTATGGGGTGTAGAGCCTCATCGAGGGTTCGAATCCCTCCGTTTCCGCCAGATGTAAGAAAGAAGCTCGCAAGAGCTTCTTTCTTTCTGGTGAAAAAGCTTGAAGAATTTCCTAAAAATTTTAGGGTTAAAAATTCTGGTATAATTCAAGGCTTCGCTGATCACGGCGAAGCGAGAAATCTGAAGCGATTCAGGTTTGCATCTTTAAAAAGATACAGCCGATAAGCGTGGGCGTTTGAAGGCGAATTGCCAAGTTCTTTAGAACTAAAAACAAACGCTCATGGAA
>NZ_VSWF01000047.1:0-19489 GCF_009668305.1 Comamonas sp. CAH-2 | reverse complement strand
GCAGCGACTTCTTGGTGGACGACGAGGACGACCCACGCAGCGTGCGCGTGGCCTTCATCCTGAACCAGCACAACACCGAGCTGAAAAGCTGCGGCGTGCGGTGAACGCAACAGGTAGGCCGGGTCGTAGCTGACCACGGCGGGCGTGCCGTGCAACTGGTGCACCTGGGCGCGCAGGCGGCCCAGGGCTTCCTCGCTGCCCAGCACGGCGCGGGCCGCATGCAGGCCCAGCACCAGCACGCGCGCCGGGCGGGTGTGCTGCAGGCAGTGCGGCAGGGACTGGTCCAGCGGCTGCCAGTCCACCGCCTCGGCGGCCAGGCCGGCGGCCGACAAGGCTTCGCTGCCGGGACGCTGCACCACGGCGATCCAGACATGGGCGCTGTGGTGCAGGCGCAGGGCGCGCAGCATGTTGTCCAGCAGCTTGCCACTGTCCCCGGTCAGCGGGGCGCCGGGGTGCGGGCCTTCCCAGATCACCAGCCAGCCATCGTCGGCGCTGCCGCCACTGGCCTGGGGATAGGCCTGCACGGCAGGGGCCATGCGCCAGGCGGTGGCCGGCGCGGCCTCGGCCGCCGGGGCGGGCACCCCCTGGGCACGGGGCTGCGGCGCAGGCGCTGCCACCGTCACAGCGGCGGCGACGGGCGTGGGGGCTGCAGTGGGCGCTGGGGGCGTGGCAGGGTGTACGGCGACCGCGGGCGCCGCCACCGGGTCCGCCACGGCCACCACCGCGACGGCCGGGCCCGCAGCGGGCACGGGCGCAACCGCTGCGGGCTTGGGCCACCAGATGGTGATGCCCATGTCCTGCAGCATGGCGCGTTGGCGGGTGTCGAGGTTCAGGGCCATAGGGACATGCTCATCAAGATGGCGGTTTCACGTTCGCCATGGTGCACCGGATAGTACTTCTTGCGCGCCCCCACCTGGACAAATCCATAGTGTTCGTACAAACGGCGTGCGCGCTGGTTGCTTTCGCGCACCTCCAGCCACAGCCACTGGGCGTGGGCGGTGTGGCGGCTCCAGTCGCACAGGGCCCCCAGCAGCGTGCGGGCCAGGCCCTGGCCCTGGTGCAGCGGCGAGACCGTGAGGTTCAGCAGGTGTACCTCGTCCAGGATCTGCATCGCAACAAAGTAGCCCAGCACGGTGTCCCCGTCCAGCAGCACCTGCGCGTGGTAGCCGCTGCGCAGCGCATCGGCAAAGTTGCCGCGGGACCACGGGTGGGTGAAGGCCACGTTCTCAATGGTCAGGATGCAGTCCAGCAGCTCCTCGGTCATGGGCTGCAGCGCGCAGGGCAGGGCCAGCGGCGGCACCGCAGGCGCGGGTAGCGGCGAGGGCTGGCGGTGCATCATGCGTGCGGGGCAGGTTGGCTGGCGGCCCGTGCGGCTTCGCGCTCGGCCGTGGTCAGGGCCACCTTATCGCGGATGTACAGCGGCAGGGCGTAGGAAGCGTCCACCAAGTGACCGTCGGCCATCAGCCGTGGTGCCAGGCGCAGCAGGGCGGTGGCCGTGGGCAGGGCCACCCGGTGTGCCGCCTGGGGCGCCAGGCGCTCGGCATAGGCGGCCTGTGCGTTGCCCACCACGCTCAGCCCTTCGGGCACCTGCAGGGTCTCGGGGGCGCACAGGCCCAGGGCGTGGGTGGCGTGCCAGAGGCCATTGGCCCAGCGGTAGCCGGCGTGGTAGACCTCGGACATGCGCGCGTCCAGCACCGCCATGACGTCGGTCAGGCCATGCTGCTCGCGGGCCTCTTCGGCCACAGCCAGCAGGGTGTCGACGGGCAGCAGCGGCTTGCCGGCCCCCAGGGCCAGCCCCTGGGCAATCGCGCAGGCGGTGCGCAGGCCAGTGAAGGACCCCGGCCCGCGGCCGAAGACGATGGCATCCAGGTCCGTGAACTGCAGGCCCAGCGCCTGCAGGCCTTGCTGGATGCTGGGCAGCAGGGTGGCCGAGGAGTTGGCGCCGCCGGCCGCCTGGTGCTGCCACAGCGCTGTCCCGCGCTGCAGGGCGATGAACAAGGTGTCGGTGCTGGTGTCGAAGGCAAGCAGATTCATGGGGTGGGCGGCCAGGGCAGAGGGCGCACGCGGTGGCGCCAAAGCTGCGAATTATCGGCCGGTGGCGGCGCGCGCGTGCGGGCCCTGGCGCAAACCCGCGTGGCGCACGCTGGCCGGTGCAGCCCCTACACTTTGCGGCTATGTCTGAACGTATGTGGTGGCGCAGCATGCGCCTGGGGGTGGCGGGCGTGGTGTTCGCCGCCGGTGGTGGGGCGCTGGCCCAGTCCTTGCCGGCGCCGGTGGAGGCCGCGCTGGCGCGTGCGCAGATTCCGCGCGAGGCCGTGTCCATCTATGCCGCGCCGGTGGAGGCGCAGCGGCCGGTGCGCCTGGCGTGGCAGACCCGCACGGCGATGAACCCGGCCTCGGTCATGAAGCTGGTGACCACCTACGCCGCCCTGGAGCAACTGGGCCCGGCCTATGTCTGGCGCACGCCGGTCTATCTGGATGGTGTGGTGGACCAGGGCGCATTCCGGGGCACGGTCTACATCCAGGGCGCGGGCGACCCCAAGCTGGTGTCCGAGCGGCTGTGGCTGCTGCTGGGACGCCTGCAGGGCATGGGGGTCAAGGTCATCGTCGGCGATGTGGTGCTGGACCACAGCGCGTTCCAGGTCTCCAGCCACGATGCGGCGGCTTTCGACAACGAACCCTTCCGGCCCTACAACGCGGGCCCCGACGCCCTGCTGATCAACTACAAGACCCAGGTGCTGGGCTTCATCCCGGACCCGTCCGCGGGCGTGGCACGTATCCACTACGAGCTGCCGATGGCGGGCGTGCAGGCGCCGGCCAGCGTGCCCCTGGCCCCGGCCGGCACGGCCTGCGGCGACTGGCGCACCCAGCTGCAGGCCGACTGGAGCGACCCGCAGCGCATCCAGCTGCTGGGTCGCTACCCGGCCAGCTGTGGCGACAAGAACTGGCCCGTGGCCCTGGCCGGCCCCGAGCGCTTTGCCGCGCGGGCCGTGGAGGGCATGTGGCGCAGCATGGGCGGGCAGATCACCGGCCGCGTGCGCGATGGCCAGGTGCCGCCGGGCCTGAAACCCGCCTGGGACAGCGTTTCGCCCGCCCTGGGCGAGGTGGTGCGCGACATCAACAAGTTCAGCAACAACGTGATGACGCAGCAGCTGCTGCTGACCCTGGGCAAGGAACGCATGGGCGTGGGCAGCTTTGATGCCGGGCGCACGGCCCTGTCCCAGTGGTGGCAGCTGCGCTGGGCGGCGGCCGAGATGCCGGTGGTGGACAACGGCGCGGGCCTGAGCCGCAACGCCCGCATCAGCGCCCAGGCCCTGGGGCGCATGCTGCAGGCGGCCTGGCATTCGGCGGTGATGCCGGAGTTCGTGGCCTCGCTGCCGATTTCCGGCACGGACGGCACCTTGCGCCGCAGCAAGGCCAGCGCCAACGCCCACCTGAAGACCGGCTCGCTGCGCGATGTGAACAGCCTGGCGGGCTATGTGCATGGCTACAGCGGCCAGCGCTATGTGCTGGTGGCCATGGTCAACCACCCGAATGCCGGGGCCGCCCGACCGGTGCTGGATGCCTTGGTGGACTGGGTAGCCCAGGACGGGGCGGCCGTGGCGCAACGCTGAGTCGTGGGCCCGGGGTAGAAAAAAACCGGCCCCAGGCCGGTTTTTTCATGGCGCGGCCCGTGCGGCTCAGCCCACCACCTGGGCGCAGAAGCTGGCCGGGTCGCCGTCGATGATGGCTCCCGTGGGCAGCAGGCCGCGCTCGCGCAGCAGGCGGCGCAGGTCCTGGGCGTGTTCGCGGTCGCCGCGCAGGCTGTAGGTGAACACGGGCATGCCGATGTGCGCCGCATCGGCAAACAGGTTCGGGTTGGCGCGCAGCGAGTAGATGTCCACGTGCAGGCCCACGGGCTTGCCGACCTCGCGCTGCAGCTGGCCCAGCACCTTGGGTGAGATGTCCGGGCTCTTGAGCAGGTGTGCGCGCGAGGCGGTGCGCTTGTCGCTCAGCGCGATGCTCACCTTGTCGGTGGCCACGGCACCCAGGTAGGCCTGGGCATCGAGCTTGCGCACGCACTTGAGGTGGTCGAACTCGGTGGCGCTGATGGTCCACTGGCCGGACGGCAACTGGCCCAGCAGTTCACCGACCACGGCCTCGGCCGTCTGGCAGTTGCGGTGCTCTTCCTTGATTTCCACATTCAGCACCTTGCCGCTGCGCTGCACGGCGGGCAGCAGGTCACGCAGGAAGGGCGCGGTCTCGCCGGTGAGCTTGCCGTCGCGGTCGCGCAGGCGCACCTCGCGCCAGGCTTCGCTGGGCAGCTGGCGCACGGCCCGGCCCTTGATGCTGGTGGTGCGGGTGGTTAGTGCATCGTGGTGCACGGCCAGGCCGCCATCGGCCAGGGTCTGCACATCGATCTCGGCGCCCTCCCAGCTGCCGCGCACGGCCGCTTCCACGGCGGAGCGGCTGTTTTCCGGATGGCCGGGGGCACCCCGGTGGGCGAACAGTTCCATGCCCAGGCAGGCGGCCTGGGCCGTGGGCAGCAGGCTGAGGGACACGCACAGCAGGCCCAGGCTGCGCAGGAGGGGGGTGCGGGAGGAAACTGGCATGACTAGTCCTTGGGGCGGTAGCCGAAGGTGATGCCCTGCAGGTAGTGCACGCGCAGGTGTTCGTTGTACGGGTAGGCATAGCCCTGGCCCACGGCCACCACGTGCAGGGCGTTGACGATGGCCGGCGCCAGCGGCAGGCTGCGCTGCTGCTGGGCATCGTCGGCCTGGTTGCGTTGCAGGGTCTGGGCGGTCAGGGTCTGGTACAGCTCGGACGTGGTGACGCTGTTGTCCATGTGGCTCAGCGTGGTCCAGATGCCTGCCGCCAGCACGAAGGGCACCAGCAGGATTGCCCAGCCCAGGCGCGGCAGCACGGCGGCCGGTATCTGGCGTGCCGCCAGGCGCAGGGTCAGTTTGCACAGCAGGTAGACCAGCTTGCCCAGGTGGCCGATGCCGCCCAGCAGCGAGCACAGCAGCGCGATCGGCGGCACCAGGGCGGCGCGCGTGGCGTCCAGCCCCTGGGCGGCGTTGCTGCCGCCGTCGGCAAAGGTGGCCAGGGGGGCGTTGTATTTGGCCGCTTCGGTGCGGGCCCGGGCCATGCGCATGGGGTCGTACAGCTGGCGGCGAAAGCCTTCGGCATCGGTGCTCAGGGGCACGCTGGTGCCGGCGGGCAGCTTCAACTGGTCGCGCAGCTCGGCCTGCACGGCCGGGTGGGCGGTGAAGGCCGCCTGCGACAGGCCGGGCGCAATGCGCTGGCCGCGCACCTTCACCTCGGGCACTTGGCCATGGAAGCGGCTGCGCACCTTGCGGTCTACGGCGGCGCGAAAGCCGGCCTCGTCGCGCAAGTCCCAGTCACTGGGCACGGGCACGCGCTGGCGCACACTCTGGCGCACCCGGCCCTCGTAGGCGCCGGGCACGGTGGAGGGGGTCCAGCCGCGCTTGCCCAGGTCGCTCAGGTAATCGTTCCAGGCCTTGCGGTGCTGCTTGGCCACCTCGGCCTCCACATCCACATTGGCGCTGCCCAGCTTGCTGTAGTCGCGCCATTGCTTGGCCACACCGTCCATGGCCTGCTGGTAGCTGCGGTAGTAGCCCTGGATGCCGCCGGCCTGGTGGCCCACGTGCTCGGCAATCAGCGTCAGCTTGGCATGCTCGATCTTGCGGTCCAGCTCCTGCACCGAGGCCGCCATGGCCGGGAACAGCGCCAAGAAGGCCTTGCCTTCGGGGCGGGCGTAGAGGCCGGCGTCTTGCTCCATGCCGGTCAGCTGCACGCGGCCGTCGACGATGGCTTGCTGTATCAGCGTGATGTTCAGCGCCTGGCGGCGGAATTCGGTGGAGCGCGAGGCCACGATCCCGTCCACCAGCTGCTGCAGCCCCAGGTAGACCCCGCCCACGGTCAGGCCGCACAGCAGCAGCACGACCCCCATCTGGGGTGTGGCCGCCCGGCCCAGGCGCACGCGGCGTGCACGCCAGGTCAGCAGCCCCTGCAGCACCACCAGGGCCACGGCAATGCCCGAGAGCAGGCGCCCGGAGATTTCGATGTGGTGCACATCGTCGGCGCTGGCGCCGCCGCCCACCACATCCAGCAGGCGGGCGTTGAAGGCCAGCTCGAACGCCAGGTAGAGGGCCGTGAGCAGGATCAGGCCCACCAGGGTGGCCGTGGACAGGCCTGGGAGCGGGGGCTGCGGCGCCGTGGGCGCCGGCGTGGCGTCGCGGGCGCGCGGGGCGGTGGACGCCCCGGGCAGCAGGGCGTCGCGCAAGGTGGTGGGTTGGGACAAGGCGGTCACGATGGCAGGCACAGGCCCCCGCAGGGGCCCGGCGGTTTACTTGGTCAGGTCGACGGTGATGGTGGGTTTGATCTCGGTGCCGAAGTCGAGGTTTTGCGGCGTCTGTGGGGCCGTGCGGGCGCTGGCCGGGGCCGCCGCCGCGGGGCGTGCCCGTGGGCGCAGTGCGGGCTCGGCCGCAGGCGCTGGGGCGGGTGTGGCGCGCGGGGTGCTGCTGGTGGCACTGGCGGCGGGGCGCTGGCGCAGCTGGGCCGCCGATGGGGCGAACGGGGGGCCCGGCTGGTAGCGGTCCCCGGGGGGCTGGCCTGCAGGGTCCTGGCTGCCCACGGGGCCGGGCAGGCTGGTGACGCCCGGGGGCAGCACCACGTCCGGGCGGCGGCCCAGCTTGCCGTCGCGGTAGACAAAGCGGCTGACGCGGCTGCCGACCGTGAAGTCGATGTACTGCTCCACGCGGCCGGTCTGCACCAGCGGCTCCACCCCGGTGCAGGGCATGTCCAGGTCCCACACGGCCGCCTGGGATTTGCCGGCCACGCTCACCAGCCGGTACTGGCGGCCGCATTGCGGGGTGTCGATCAGCAGCAGGATGTTGGTGGCCGTGCCCACCTGGCTGACGTGGGCGATGCGGCCACCGCGCAGGGCGCCCAGGTCCACGACACGGGCCAGGGTGCCGAACTTCAGGCTCCACTGGTCGCCCATGCGGCGCAGGGTGACGCTGGTCTGGCCATCGGGCAGCGGGCGGCTGTCCATGACGGTGCCGAACAGTTCGGGCAGGTCGGCGCTGAGGATGGTGTGGCCGCGGTGGTCGTACTTGACGGCGCAGCCCGACAGGGCCAGCAGGCTCGCCAGGGTCAGCAGCGACGCGGTGGTGCGAAAGCTAGGGTGCATGGTGGTCGTTCTGCAAGCGACAGCCGCAGACGGCACAGGGGCGCGCATCCGGGCCGGGCCGAATGGCCCGCATGCAGTCCTCCCGGCTACACAGGGTTTCGGCCTCTGAAAGCCGATAAATGTAACTGGTTTGTCACGAATGCTCCACCGCCTGCGGCCGGCGGTGCCGGCCGGGTGGGGGCGTCAGCCGGCCGCAGCGGCGCGCTGCAGGCGGTCGCGCACGCCTTCCCAGTCGGCGCTGTCGGGCGGGGTCTCGATCCAGATCAGCCGCACGCCCAGTTCGTCGAAGTCGCGCAGCGTGCCAAACAGCTCGCGCGCCGTGGCCAGGGCGTCGTCGGGCATGGCGCGCAGGTGGATGGCGCGGCTGGCGGACCGCAGCGGGCTGCGGTGGTAGACGGCAATGTGCCGGCCCTCGGGGCCCAGCAGGTCCAGCGCGGATTGCAGCTGTCCGGCGTCCATCAGGCGCACCTTGGCATTCGGTGCGTAATGGGCCAAAAGTGTGCCTGATGCGCGCGGGGTCTGCGCAGGCAGCTCTTCTTTCGAGAGTGGTCGGGTGCCGCACGCACGTTCAATGTCGTCGCGTGTGATGGCGCCGGGGCGCAGCAGCACGGGCACGCCGCGCGTGCAGTCGACGATGGTCGATTCAATGCCGACCTCGCAGGCGCCACCGTCCAGCACCAGCAGCGCGTCGCCAAACTCGGCGGCCACGTGCTGGGCGGTGGTGGGGCTGACGCGGCCGAACTTGTTGGCGCTGGGGGCGGAGACCCCCCAGACCGGCGGATCCAGCTGCTGGCAGGCCTGCAGCACCGCATGGGCCACGGGGTGGGACGGGCAGCGCAGGCCCACGCTGTCCTGGCCGCCGGTCGAGGCCTGGGCGGCCTGCGGCAGGCGCGGCAGGATCAGCGTCAGCGGGCCGGGCCAGAACGCGTCGATCAGCTGCTGGGCAAACACCGGCACGGCCTGGGCATAGCGGGTGATGGCGGCGGCGTCGGCCACGTGCACGATCAGCGGATGGTTGGCCGGGCGCCCCTTGGCGGCAAAGATCTGCGCCACGGCCGCGTCGTTGTCGCTGTCGGCGGCCAGGCCGTAGACCGTTTCGGTGGGCAGGCCCAACAGCTGGCCTTGTTGCAGGGCCAGCGCAGCGGCTTGCACCGAGGCGTCCAGCGTTCCATCCAGAATCACGTCAGTTCCTTAAAACGCCGGGATGCCGAGGATGTCGGCGGCCTTCAGCGCAGTGGCGCGGGCCTGCTCGGGCGTGGCCGCGGTGATGTTCAGGTGGCCCATCTTGCGGGCGCGCTTGGCATCGACCTTGCCGTACAGGTGCAGGTGGGCGCCGGGCAGGGCCAGAATCTGCTCCCAGGCGGGCGTCTGGGGGCTGTCGCCGTGCTTGAACCACAAGTCGCCAAGCAGGTTCAGCATGACGGTGGCGCTGTGCTGGCGCGGCTGCACCAGGGGCAGGTTGGTCATGCAGCGCACCTGCAGCTCGAACTGCGACACGTCCAGCGCGTTCTGGCTGTAGTGACCGCTGTTGTGCGGGCGCGGGGCGATCTCGTTGACCACCAGCTGGCCGTTGTCCAGCACAAAGAATTCGACGCACAGCACGCCCACGTAGTCGAGGCCGATAGCTACGGATTTCGCAGCGGCTACCGCTTGCTCAGCCTGCGCTGCGGGCAAATTGCCTTCATACACCTCGGTCACGGCCAGGATGCCGTCGCGGTGCAGGTTGCGTTGCACCGGCAGGTGGACGATGGTGCCGTCCCGGCCACGCGCCACGATGACCGAGCATTCGTGCGCCAGCGGCAGCATTTTCTCGAGCACGCAGGCCACCTGGCCCAGTTCGTTCCAACCCGCCACCAGCTTGTCGCGGGTCTTGACGCGGATCTGGCCCTTGCCGTCGTAGCCCATGCGTGCGGTCTTCAGGATGCCGGGCAGCAGCGCGTCGTTGACGGCCGCCAGTTGCTCGGCCGTTTCGATCACGGCGTAGGGCGCGCAGGGCACGCCGCACTTCACGAAGTGGGCCTTCTCGGCCGCGCGGTCCTGGGCGATCGCCACGGCCGCGCCGGCGGGCGACACGGGCAGGCGCTCGGCCAGCTGGATCAAGGAACCCGCTGGCACGTTCTCGAATTCGGTGGTCACGGCGGCGCACTGCTGGGCCAGCTCGGCCAGGCCCTTGGGGTCTTCGTAGCCGGTGCGCACATGGTGGTGGCTGACCCGGCCGGCGGGGCTGGTGGCGTCGGGGTCCAGCACGGCGGTGAAGTAGCCCATGGCCTGGGCGGCGTGGGCAAACATGCGGCCCAGTTGGCCGCCGCCCAGCACGCCCAGCGTCGCGCCGGGCAGGATCACTTGCGTGTCATTGGCGCTCATGCGTTCACCGGCAGGGTCATGGCGCGCGCGGCGTCGGTCTGCTCGGCGCGGAAGGCGTTGAGCTGGGCGCGCAGCGCGGGGTCTTCGTTGGCCAGCAGGGCCACGGCAAACAGGGCCGCGTTGGCGGCACCGGCATTGCCGATGGCAAACGTCGCCACGGGCACGCCCTTGGGCATCTGCACGATGGAGTGCAGCGAATCCACGCCCTGCAGGTGGCGGCTGGCCACGGGCACACCCAGCACGGGCACGGGGGTCTTGGCGGCAATCATGCCGGGCAGGTGGGCGGCGCCACCGGCCCCGGCGATGATGGCCTTCAGGCCACGCTCGGCCGCAGCTTCGGCGTAGCGGAACATGTCATCCGGCATGCGGTGGGCGGAAACCACCTGCGCTTCGAAAGCGATACCGAACTGCTGGAGGATGGCTACTGCGTGCTGCATCGTGTCCCAGTCGCTGCTGGAACCCATGACGACGCCGATCTGGATGGGGTTCATGTTCTCTGTGGGGCGGCTGTGGCCCGGCCTAGTGGAACCCGCGATTTTACTTTTATGGGGGCGCCCGCGCGCGCGCAGGGTCGTGCGGGGGCGGAGCCGCCCGCCCAGGCTTGAAATTGCGCCGCCTTCCCCCACGTCTGAAGGCATCTGCGCCCAGGGATGGCGGGGCCGTGATTTGCTGGAGAATCGACGGGTCCGCGCCATGGGTGCGCTAACACGGAGGGCGCTGGGCGCGCTCCGCCACAGGGTTGCCAACATGATTGACGTCACCATTGAGAATTTTGAAGCCGAGGTGGTCACCGCCTCCATGACCACCCCGGTGCTGGTGGACTTCTGGGCCACCTGGTGCGGCCCCTGCAAGACCCTGGTGCCGACGCTGGAGAAGCTGGAGACCGCGTACGCCGGCCGCTTCACGCTGGCCAAGGTGGATGTGGATGCCAACCAGCAGATCGCCGGCATGTTCGGTATCCGCAGCGTGCCCACCTGCGTGCTGATGGTCGGTGGCCGTCCCGTGGACGGCTTCATGGGCGCCCAGACCGAAGGCCAGGTGCGCGAATTCCTGGACAAGCACCTGCCCAGCGCCGGTGAGCTGCAGGCCGAGGCCGAAGTGGACGAAGCCCAGCAGATGCTGGAGTCCGGCGACACCCAGGCCGCGCTGCAGAAGCTGGCCGAGGCCCTGGCGGCCGACCCCGCCAACGACGATGCACGCTTTGACTATGTGCGCCTGCTGATCGCCACCGGGGGCTACGAGGAAGCGGCCGGCCTGCTGGTCGAGCCGCTCAAGCGCATTCCCCAGGCGCTGCGCTTCGAGGCGCTGCACCAGTGGCTGCAGTGCATGCAGTTCGTACAGCAGGACGAGCGCGGCAACTGGCCGCTGGAGCAGTTCGATGCGGCCATCGCCCAGAACAAGCGCGATTTCGACACCCGCTTTGCCAAGGCCCAGGTGCTGGCGGCCGAAGGCCAGTGGACCGCGTCCATGGACGAGCTGCTGGAGATCATCCTGCGCGACAAGGAGTGGAACGGCCAGGCGGCGCGCAAGCTGCTGGTCGGCATCCTGGAGTTGCTGACGCCGCCCAAGCCCAAGAAGCAGGACGCCGTGCCCGGCAAGAGCGCCGGCGGCATTGAGCTGCTGGGCAAGGGCGCGGGCGAGCAGGACGCGGCCACGGCCCTGGTCAACAGCTACCGCCGCAAGCTGAGCATGGCGCTGAACTGAGCGCCCCGGCGCCCGTTGGTCGAGGAGCCCTTGTGGCTCCTTTTTTGTGCCCGTTATGCTGGGCGCCGCAACAACAGCAGGAGGCGGGCATGGCGGCGATGTGGCAACAACTTCACGGCGTGATGGGGCTTTGGCTGCTGCTGGCCGTGGGCCTGACGCTGCTGTCCGGCGTGCTGCGCTCCGCCCGCTTCAAGGGCTGGCTGGGCGAGCGCCTGGTGCGCCGCTGGCTGGCGCAGGGGCTGGACCCGCAGCACTACCACGCGCTGCACGACCTGACGCTGCGGCTGCCCGATGGCAGCACCACACAGATCGACCATGTGGTGGTCTCGGTGCACGGCGTGTTTGTGCTGGAGACCAAGCACCTGCAGGGCTGGATCTTTGGTGCGGAGCGGCAGCAGGACTGGACGCAGACCTTCTACCGCCATCGCGTGCGCTTCCAAAACCCGCTGCGCCAGAACTGGCGCCACCTCAAGGCCCTGGAGACGCTGCTGGACGTGCCGCTGGCCCACCTGCATTCGGTGGTGGTGCTGACGGGCACGGCCCAGTTCAAGACCGCCATGCCGGCCCAGGTGGTGCAGGGCGCGGCGGTCGTGCCCTATGTGCGCAGCTTCAACGCCCAACTGCTGGCGCCCGAGGCGGTGCAGCGCATTCTGCAGCAGTTGGACGCGCAGCGCCTGGCACCGACCCGCGCCACGCACCGTGCCCATGTGGCCCAGCTGCGCCAGCGCCATGCGCGGCCCGAGGGGCCGGCGCTCGCGCCCGTGCCTGCCACGACAACGGCCCCCGCGCCGGCTGCGGCGCTGCAGCCGCCACGCGGCCGTACGGCAGCCATGGTGGAGGCCACCACCCCAGGGTGGACGGAACCGGTGCTGCACCCAGACCCCGCGCCCACGATGCCGGAGGCGGCACCCTCCTGCCCGCGCTGCGCGGCGCCCCTGGTGGCGCGCAGCCTGTCGCGCGATGGCGGGGACCCGCTGTATTTCTGGCGCTGCCAGCGCTTTCCCGAGTGCCGCCACATGCAGCCGCGCACGGTGCAGGTCTTGCCGCTGGAGGAATGAGAGCGCCCAACGCGCGCTGGATATGGGTTAGAGGCCAAAAATACCCTCAATGGCGCAGGGCCGCGGCAGGCACCGAGGCCTGCGCGCTGGGGCGCAGGCTGCGCACGGGGATGCTGCGGTCCTGCGGAATCTCGCCCGACAGCTGCAGCGCCAGATAGCGCGTGCAGCACACACGCAGGAAGGAGGCGAAGTTGTCGATGGCGCCGCGCTCGGCCAGCAGTTCGTCGTAGAGCTTGGTGCACAGCTGCGGCACGGTGTAGCCGTCGCGGCTGGCGATCTCCTCCAGCACCTGCCAGAACAGGTTTTCCAGGCGGATGCTGGTGGCCACACCGTGCAGGCGCAGCGAGCGCGCGCGGTGGGCGTAGAGCTGCGGGTCCGCGCTGATGAAGACTTGGCACATGGTGGGCTCCCGGAGGACGGTCAGGCCGCCATGGTGGGCGCGCGGGCGGTCCGCGTCAATGCGGGTTTGCCGCCGCAAAAAGAGAAGCTGCTGGCGCAGGCCAGCAGCGCCTTACACGCATTTTTCACGCAGAACGTTTGCCTGGGCTCAGTGGCTGATGCGTGTGCCCAGCAGGGCCAGGAACTGCGCCAGCCAGGCCGGGTGGGCGGGCCAGGCCGGGGCGCTGACCAGGTTGCCCTCGGTGTGGGCCTGGTCCACGGGGATGTCGGCGTAGGTGCCGCCGGCCAGTTCGACCTCGGCGCGGCAGGCCGGATAGGCCGAGCAGGTGCGCCCCCGCAGCACGCCGGCGCCGGCCAGCAGCTGGGCGCCATGGCAGACCGCCGCCACGGGCTTGTGGGTGTCGAAGAAATGGCGCACGGCCGCGCAGACGGCGGGGTCGTTGCGCAGGTACTCGGGGCCACGACCGCCGGGGATGACCAGGGCGTCGTACTGGGCGACCTGCAGGTCGGCAAAGCTGGCGTTCAGCGTGAAGTTGTGGCCCGGCTTCTCGCTGTAGGTCTGCGCACCTTCGAAGTCGTGGATGGCGGTCTTGATGTGGTCGCCGGCCTTCTTGCCGGGGCAGACCGCATGCACGGTGTGGCCCACGGCCAGCAGCGTCTGGAAGGGGACCATGGTTTCATAGTCCTCGCAGTAGTCGCCGCAGATCATCAGAATTTTCTTGGCTGCCATGGTGTCTCCTGGAATGGTTGTGGTGGCCATTCATTGTGGAAGTCACGGGCAGGTCGGGGGTATTAATGGGTTACTACAGCGGACCGCGGCGCACCCATCCCCCTGGGGTGTGCCACCGCTGCCGGGCCGTGCCGGTCTACAGGCGGGCCAGCAGGTCCTGGGTGTGTTCGGTGGGCTGGGGCACCGAGTAGATGCTGGGGTCGGCCTGGATCAGGCGGGCGTCGAAGCGCTGGCCCGCCAGGTAGTCGCGCACGGACTGCAGCACCACGGGGCTGCGGTGCAGGTGGGCCGTGGCCTGCAGCTCCTCCAGCGACAGCCACACGGTGCGCACGATGCCCTGGTCCAGCACGCGGTGGGCGTGGTGCTGGCCCAGCTCGCCGGTGAAGGCAAAGCGCATGTAGGTGATGTCCGAACCGGTGCGGGTGCGGATGAAGCGGTTCATGTAGATGCCGACCAGGGCCGTGGGCTCAAAGCTGTAGGCGGTCTCTTCCAGCACCTCGCGCGTGCAGGCCTGCAGCGGGGTCTCGGCAGGGTCCAGGTGACCGGCGGGGGTGTTCAGGCGCAGACCGTCGGCCGTGTTTTCTTCCACCAGCAAGAAGCGCTGGTCACGCTCGATCACGGCCGAGACCGTGACATTGGGTTTCCATCGGTTAGGCATGCGGGCATTATCGCGAGCCCGTCGGGCTGGCCTGTCAGCTAAATCCGCATCTGTCAGAAATCAGAGCGCTGCCGTCATGTACGTGGCGCCCGGACCGTAGGTTTCGAGGTGCATGGACTGTTGTGCATCCAGCACGGGTTTTACAGAAAAACCTTGACGTTCCCAGTACGTCTGTGAGCCCTGGACCGACACCAGGGCCGCCTGCTGCACGCCGCGCTGGCGCGCCGCGGCAAACAGGTGCTGCACCAGGTGGCGGGCCACGCCCTGGCCGCTCAGCTCCGGCAGGACCGACATGTCGTGCAGGTACAGCACGTGGGGGCCGGGTGCGGGGGCGCTGAAGTCGCCATCGAGCGGCGTGATCTTGCCGGGGTTGGACCAGTAGGCCGCCAGGTAGGCCAGCAGTGCGGTCTGGCCCGGGCGCACCACGCCGATGGAGCATTGGTGGGGGCAGGCCAGCCGGCGCGCGAACACCGCCGGGCTTTCCTGGAAGCTGTCGCCGTAGCAGACCGTCTGCACGTGCAGCAGGCTGTCGATGTCGTGCGCGCCCAGCGGGCGCAGCGTCCAGGAGGCAGGCAGGGTGGGCGCGGTCATGGGGGCAATTATCAGAGACAGTCCTCGATGGCGAGCTCTGGCATTTCATCGCTCCAGCGTTGGCGTATGGCTTCCAGTTCGTGGCGCAAGCCCAGGAAGACCGGCACCAGGTCGGGGTCGAAATGCCGGCCCGACTGGGCGGCGATGTGCGCCAGGGCCTCGTCCACCGACCAGGCGCGCTTGTAGGGGCGGACCGAGGTCAGGGCGTCGAACACATCGGCGATCGCCACCATGCGCGCTGCCAGCGGAATGGCCGTGCCGCGCAGGCCCAGCGGGTAGCCGCTGCCGTCCCACTTCTCGTGGTGGGCCAGGGCGATGGTGCGTGCCAGCTGGAGGACGCCGTCCTCGTGCGCACCGATGATCTCGGCGCCAATCGCCGGGTGTTGGCGCATGATCTGCCATTCGCTGTCATTCAGCGGACCGGGCTTGAGCAGCACGGCATCGGGCACGCCGATCTTGCCCACGTCGTGCATGGGGGCCGCGTGCAGCAGCTCGTCGGCCCATTCCTGGCTGCAGCCGATGGCCAGGGCCAGGGCCTGGGCAAAGTGGCTCATGCGCAGCACGTGCATGCCGGTCTCGTTGTCCTTGTACTCGGCCGCGCGGCCCAGGCACTGCACGATCTGCAGCCGCGACTGGCGCAGCGCCTCGGCACGCACCAGGGACAGGTGGGTGCGGATGCGGGCCCGCACCACGGGCGCCCGCACGGGCTTGACGATGTAGTCCACGCCGCCGGCCTCGAAGCCCTCGGCCTCGTCGCCCATTTCGGACAGGGCCGAGACAAAGATCACCGGGGTGCCACGGGTCTCGGGCCGGGCCTTGAGCTGGCGGCAGACGTCGTAGCCGTTGAGCTGCGGCATCATGATGTCCAGCAGGATCAGGTCCGGCGGCTGGTGCTGCGCCAGCTGCAGCGCCCGGGTGCCGTCGGTGGCAAATTGCAGGCGGTAGTCATCGCCCAGGATCTGCCGCAGCACGTGCAGGTTGGTGGGCTCATCGTCGACCAGCAGCAGGCGGGGCCTGCGATCTTCATGGCTGGGGGGCGAGGTGGGCATGGGGTTCGTCATCGACACAGGTTTCCAGGCGGGTGGACAGGGTACGCACGCATTCCAGCGCCCGTTCAAATTCAAACAAATCCAGGGCCTCCAGCAGGGCCACAAGTTCCGGTGCAGGCAGCAACTGCTGCACGGCCTGCAGGGCCGGGCTGGCGATTTCGCCCTGCTGCAGGGCCTCGCCGAGCGCGTGCAGCGCGGCCAGGGCCTGGGATTGCTGCGCGGGGGACAGCGTGGCAGCAGTCCGTGGCGGTGCGGCGGGCGTGGCGGCCGGTGCGCTGGCGCGCAGCAAGGCCTCTACCTGGGCCAGGGCCTTGGCCAGTTGCGGCAGCTGGGGCTCCAGCGCGGCGCGGTCCTGATGCTGGGCATCGTGTTCCATCTGGGCCAGCAGGGTCTGCAGGGGCTGCAGGCCCAGGTTGCCGGCGGCGCCGCGCATGCGGTGCACGGTGGTGCGGATGCCTTCCCAGTCGCCCTGTTGCACCCGTTGGCGCAGCTCCTGGGTGCGGCCGTGCTGCTCACCCAGAAAGCGGGTCCAGGCGGCGCGCAGGGGCTCGACCCCGCCCCAGAGCGCCAGCCCCGCGTCCCAGTCGGCCACGCTGCCGTCCAGCGCGTAGGCCGAGGCGGTCGCGGGGGCGGCCGCCTGCAGGGGCGCGCCGGCAGGTGTGGCGGGGGGGTGTTCGGACAGCACGCGCGCCATTTCGGCCATCAGCTTGGGCAGCTCCAGCGGCTTGGTGGCAAAGCCGTCCATGCCGGCGGCGTCGGAGTTCTGCCGGTCCTGGGCCAGCACGCTGGCCGACAGGGCGATGATGGGCATGTGGCGCTGGCCGTGTGCGGCCTCCCAGTGGCGGATGCTGCGTGCGGCCTCCAGGCCATCCATGTGGGGCATCTGCAGGTCCATCAGGATCAGGTCGAAATCCTGCGTCTGGCGCAGCCGCACGGCTTCGTGCCCGTCGTGGGCCAGGGCCACGTTGTGGCCGTAGCGCTGCATCACGACCTGCAGCAGCTCCAGGTTTTGCGGCACGTCGTCGACCGCCAGGATGCGCAGCGCGGGCAGCGTGGCGCCGTGGGCCGCGGGGAGGCGGCGCTCCGGCGCCTGCCCGGCCGGCAGCGGCAGCTGCACCAGGAATTCCGTGCCGGCGCCCAGCTGGCTGCGCACGCTGATCTGGCCGCCCATCAGCTGGGTCAGCTGGCGCGAGATGGTGGTCCCCAGGCCCGTGCCGCCGTAACGGCGGGTGGTGGACGCATCGGCCTGCGCAAACGGGTCGAAGATGTGTGACAGCTTTTCCTGGGCGATGCCGATGCCCGTGTCCTGCACGCGCAGCTGCAGCATGCCCTGGTGGTAGCCGACCTCCAGCAGCACGTGGCCGCGCTCGGTAAATTTCACGGCATTGCCCATCAGGTTGGTCAGCACCTGCTGGATGCGCAGCGCATCGCCGCGCAGGTAGGCCGGCACCTGCGGCTGGATGTCCAGCAGCAGGTGCAGCCCCTTCTTTTCCGCCTGGATGCGCAGGGTGCCGACCACCAGGTGGCAGACGTCGGCCACCACGAAGTCCTCTTCCTCCAATTGCACCGCGCCCTTGTCCAGCTTGGCGGTGTCCAGGATGTCGTTGAGCAGGCGCAGCATGGAGCGCGCCGAGCGATAGACGGTTTCCACATAGCGCTGCTGGGTGGCGCCCAGCGGGGTGTCCAGCAGGGTCTCGGAGAAGCCGATGATGGCGTTCATCGGCGTGCGGATCTCGTGGCTCATGTTGGCCAGGAAGGTGCTGCGCGCGGCGGCGGCGGCCTCGGCCTTTTCCTTGGCCTGCAGCAAGGCGTCGGACAGGGTGCGGCTGGCGGTGATGTCGGTCAGCAACTGGGTGATGCGCAAGGTCTTGCCACCGGCGTCCAGGATGGGGCTGAAGGTGGTCTGCACCCACAGCAGCTCGCCGTGCTTGACGCGCGCCTGGCATTCGAGGCTGGCAAAGTCCCCGCGCTGCAGCTGTTGCCACATCAGGGCGGTCTCGGCGTGGCACTGCGGGGTGTCCAGGCAGAACAGGTGGTAGTGCTCGCCCTGCACCTCGTCCAGGCTGTAGCCGAACATCTCGAGGAAGTTCTGGTTGGCGTGCAGCACGTGGCCGTCCAGGCTGTATTCGACGACCGCCACCGCACGGTTGATGGCAGTCACCGTGCCTTCGAATTCGGCGTTGCGCGCCTTGGTCTCGGTGTGGTCGATGAGCACGCCGTCGATCCAGCGCAGTTGCCCGTCCTCGTCGTACACACCGCGCCCGCTTTCGCGCACCCAGCGCACGCTGCCATCGCGGTGGCGCAGTCGGTATTCGTGGCTGTAGGCCACGCCGGCATCGATGGCACTGTACACGGCCTCGGTCAGCCCGGGGATGTCCTGGGACAGCACCAGCGCCTCCATGCGCTGGGGCTGCGACAGCAGGGCCTCGGCGGGCCAGCCGGTGAGCGTTTCCACCGGCTTGCTCAGGAACAGCGGCTGCCAGATGCCACGGCCCGCGCGGCGAAAGGTGACGCCGGGGATGTTGCTGATCAGGGTGCGGTGCTGTTCCTCGCTGTGGCGCAGCGAGGCCTCCATGGCGCGGCGCTGGCGGATGTCGGTCAGAAAGCCGACGAACAGGGGCGGCCCCTCGGTCAGCACGCGGCCCACGGCCAGGCGCACGGCGACCTGTTCGCCCTCCTTGTGCAGGGCATGGACCTCGCGCCCGGAGCCGATGATGCTGGTGGCCCCGGTGCGCAGGTGGCGCTGCAGGTAGCCGTCGTGCGCCTGCTGGTCGGTCGGCGGCATCAGCATGCTGACGTTCCGGCCCAGGACTTCCGCGGCGGACCAGCCCAGCAGGCGCTCGGCCGCCGGGTTGAAGGCGCAGATGCGGCCATCGCCCTCGATCATGATGATGCCGTCCACCGCCGTGTCGACCACGGCGCGCAGGCGCGCTTCGCTGCGGCGGATCTGCGCAAACAGTTCGCTCCAGCGCACGATCAGGTTGACGCCCAGGGCCAGCAGGCCCAGCGCCAGGCAGACCGCAGCCGTGACCAGCACCAGCGGCCAGTAGTTGGGGGCCAGCGGATCGGGGGCGACGGTATCGCCCACGGGCCAGTAGATGGCGCCCATGGCGGCGTAGTGCATGCCCGAGACCGACAGGCCCAGCAGAGCCCCGCTGAGCATGGTGGTGGTGCGCAGGCGGACGCCGGCCTGCAGCAGGCGCTGGTGCAGCGCCAGGCCTGCCGTGGCCAGGCCCACGCCCACCACCACGGCCAGCAGCAGCCCCAGGGGCGCGTAGCGGATGGAGCTGGCCGCATCCGAGGCGGCCATGCCGCCGAAGTGCATGGCGGCCACCCCGGCGCCGAACAGGCTGCCGCTGAGCAGCAGGCGCGGCCAGGGCGCCGGGCGCTGCAGCGCCCGCATCACCCACGCGGCGGCCAGCAGGCTGGGCAGGGCCGACAGCGTGCTCAGCAGCGTGGAGAAGCTGCCGTTGGCGCAGGGGGTAAAGGCCAGCATGCCGATGAAATGCATGCTCCAGATGCCGCCCCCCAGGCAGCAGGCCCCCGAGGCCTGGGCCAGGTTGCGGGTGGTGGCGCGCCGCGCCTTGCGTGCCAGTCCGGCCATGTGCAGGGCCATGCTGGCGCTGCAGACGGCCACGATGACCGAAATGGCCACCAGCAGCGGGTCCATCCAGGCCCATTGCATGGGGACGTGGTGGGTGGGGTCGGTCAGGAGGTGTATCCACATAGCAGCTTGCACAC
>NZ_VSWF01000046.1:0-21215 GCF_009668305.1 Comamonas sp. CAH-2 | reverse complement strand
GGCCTAAGCATATCCAGAATGAATTACCCACCCACAAACAAGCATTGGACTAAATAGCCAGCCATCCGCATCATGCAGACTTGCAGGAAGACGGCGTCCCCGGCCTTTCTGCCTGTTTTTGCCCTGCAGCGCTTATACAGCCTGCGCAGACTGCTCTGAAAGTTGAGAACTCCATGTCCTGCTCCTTCTCGCCCGAACAACTGTGGAACCTGGCCGACACCTACGGCACCCCGCTGTGGGTCTATGACGCCCAGGTGATCCGTGCACGCATCGCCCAGCTGCAGGCGTTTGACACCGTGCGCTTTGCGCAGAAGGCCTGCTCCAACATCCACATCCTGCAACTGATGCGCGAACAGGGCGTGAAGGTGGATGCGGTCTCGCGCGGTGAAATCCTGCGCGCCCTGGCGGCCGGCTATGTGGCCGGCGGCGAGCCCTCGGACATCGTCTTCACCGCCGACGTGATGGACGCTGCCACCCTGGCCACCGTGATCGAGCACCAGGTGCCGGTGAATGCCGGCTCCATCGACATGCTGCACCAGCTGGGCGCGGCCTCGCCCGGCCACCACGTGTGGCTGCGCATCAACCCCGGCTTTGGCCACGGCCACAGCAACAAGACCAACACCGGCGGCGAGCACAGCAAGCACGGCATCTGGCACACCGACCTGCACGCTGCGCTGGACGCCATCGCCCAGCACGGCCTGCACCTGGCCGGCCTGCACATGCACATCGGCTCGGGCGTGGACTACGCCCACCTGCAGGAGGTCTGCGGCGCCATGGTGGCCCTGGTCAAGTCGGCCAAGGACCACGGCCACGACCTGCAGGCCATCTCGGCCGGCGGCGGCCTGTCCATCCCCTACCGCGACGGCGACCCGACCATCGACACCGAGCACTACTTCGGCCTGTGGAACGCGGCGCGCAAGCAGGCCGAGGCCATCGTTGGTCACCAGCTGGCGCTGGAACTGGAGCCTGGCCGCTTCCTGGTGGCCGAATCCGGCGTGCTGCTGGGCACGGTGCGCGCCACCAAGGGGGCGGGCAGCAACCACTTCGTGCTGGTCGACACCGGCTTCAACGAACTGATGCGCCCCAGCATGTACGGCAGCTACCACGGCATGCACCTCCAGCGCCGCGGCGTGGGCGTGCTGCCCGCCGTGCGCGACAGCGTGGTGGCTGGCCCGCTGTGCGAGTCGGGCGACGTCTTCACCCAGGGCGACGGCGGCGTCGTGCTGCCGCGCGCGCTGGGCGATGCACAGGTCGGTGACCTGCTGGTGATCCACGACACCGGGGCCTACGGCGCCAGCATGTCCAGCAACTACAACACCCGCCCGCTGGCGGCCGAGGTGCTGGTCGACGGCGCGCAGGTGCGCCTGATCCGCCGCCGCCAGACGGTGGACGAGCTGCTGGCCCTGGAGCTGGGCCTGTAAAGCGGTTGGCAGCGCAGTGCGCCGCACGCCAAAAAGGGAGCCGATCGGCTCCCTTTTTTTGCAAATGCATAGCTGCCGGCGCTGGCTGCACCTGCGCCAGCGGCCGCAGGGGCTTAAAGGCCTTCGTGCTTGGGGTCGCGCGCCATCAGGCGCTGCACCGCGGCCTGCGGGGTGATGTGGCCGTCCAGCAGCTCCACCACCGTGGCGGCGATCGGCATCTCCACGCCCACGGCCTGGGCGCGCTGCACCACGGTGCGCGCGCTGTACACGCCCTCGGCCACGTGGCCCAGCGAATCCACGGCCTGCGCCAGCGTCAGGCCTTGTGCCAGCAGCAGGCCGACCTTGCGGTTGCGCGACAGATCGCCCGTGGCGGTCAGCATCAGATCGCCCAGCCCGCTCAGGCCCATGAAGGTCTCGGGCTTGGCACCCAGGGCCACGCCCAGGCGCGTCATCTCGGCCAGCCCGCGCGTCAGCAGGGCGGCGCGGGCGTTCAGGCCCAGGTGCAGGCCGTCGCACAGGCCGGCGGCAATCGCCATCACGTTCTTCACGGCCCCGCCTACCTCCACGCCGACGATGTCCTCGTTGGCGTACAGGCGCAGCGGCCCGGTGTGGAAGGCCTCCAGCAGGGCCTGGCGCACGGCGGCATGGCGGCTGGCGGCCACCAGCAAGGTGGGCTGGCCGCGGGCCACTTCCTGGGCAAAGCTGGGGCCGCTGAGCGCGCCGCTGGCCAGCTGCGGCGCCACCTGGGCGCAGACCTCGTGCGGCATCAGGCCCACGCCGGTATGGCCGGCGGGCACGGCCTCGAAGCCCTTGCACAGCCAGGCTACGGGCACGCGCACCTGGGCTGCGGCCAGGGCCTTCAGGGTGCTACGCAGCGCCGACATGGGGGTGGCGATGATGACCAGGTCCATGCCCTGCACGGCCTGTGTCAGCGGCGCGGCGCTGACCTGCAGCCCGTCGGGGAAGGCCATGTCCGGCAGGTAGCGGGGGTTGCTGCGCGCAGCCTGCATCTCCTGCACCTGCTGCGCATTGCGCGCCCACAGCGTGACCTGGTGGCCGGCGGTGTGGCGGGCCGCGCCAATCGCCAGGGCCGTGCCCCAGGCACCGGCACCAATCACAATCAAATTCATAGCTTTAAGCGCTTGTATCCATTGGCCTAAAGGCCAAAAAATGCATAAAAAAGACCCCGCATGCGGGGCCTCTTTTGTAGCACGCCCGCAGGCGGTGCCGCGGCAGCCGGGCTTACTGCACGGTGCCGTCGGCCTGGGCCGCGGCGTTCTGCTGCTCGTACATGGCCTGGAAGTTGATTTCCGCCAGGTGCACGGGCGGGAAGCCGGCGCGGGTCACCACGTCGGCCACGTTGCCGCGCAGGTAGGGGTAGATGATCTGGGGGCAGGCCACGCCGATCACGCCACCCATCTGGTCTTCAGGGATGTTGCGGATTTCAAAGATGCCGGCCTGCTTGGCTTCCACCAGGAACAGGGTCTTGTCGTCGATCTTGGTGTGCACGGTGGCGGTCACGGCCACTTCGAACAGGCCTTCGGCCACGGGCGTGGCTTCCACACCCAGCTGGATGTCGACATTGGGCTGTTCCTGCTGCAGCAGGATGGCGGGCGAATTGGGCTGCTCCAGGGACAAGTCCTTCAGATAGACACGTTGGATCTGGAAGACGGGCGTTGCTTGTTCGGACATGGTCTCGGTCTTTCTTACTTACGCTTGCTACGCAAAACAGTCGGTCATAAAAAGGCCCGCTGGCAGTGGCTGCGACAGCGGGCACTTGGGGTGGCATTATGCAGCGCGGCGCTGCGGCCCACGACCTCAGGCGTTGAGCAGGGGCAGCAGTCCGCCCTTGGCGTCCAGCGCGATCAGGTCGTCGCAGCCGCCGACATGGGTGTCGCCGATGAAAATCTGGGGCACGGTGCGGCGGCCGGTGATCTGCATCATGTGGTCGCGCGCAGCGGGGTCGCTGTCGATGCGGACTTCTTCGATCTGTTCCACCCCCTTGGACTTGAGCACCTGCTTGGCGCGCACGCAGTAGGGGCAGACGGCGGTGGTGTACATCTTCACGGCTTGCATGGGAAAAATCCTTGTCAGTCTGGAAACAGGGGCCACGAAAAAGGGGCCTCGCGGACCCCTTGATGGTAGGACAGCTGGAAAGAACCAGCCGGCTTAGGCCTTATCCACCGGCAGGCCGGCATCGCGCCAGGCCTTCATGCCACCGGCCAGGGCCTGGGCCTTCTCAAAGCCCAGCTTCTTGGCCTGGGCCTCGGCGCGCACGGCGCGCGCGCCCTTGTCGCACACCAGGATCACGGGCACGGCCTTGTTCTTGGCCACCTGGGGCAGGCGCTCGTCCAGCTGCGACAGGGGGATGTTCTTGGCGTTGGTGATGTGGCCCTTCACATATTCCTCGGGCTCGCGCACGTCCACCACCACGGCTTTTTCGCGGTTGATCTTGGCCACGGCGTCGTTGGGCTGCAGCGAACCACCACCCATGCCCTTGAGGCCGGGCACCAGCAGCAAGCCACCAGAGACCACCGCCAGCAAAATCAGATACCAGTTTTCAACAATGAACGTCACGTCAGTCCTCAGGTTGGCAAAGTGCGCAATTCTAGAGCGACAGCCAACGCCCTGGACAATCCAAGCCATACAGGCCGGTGGTGCGGCCTAAAATAGCGGGTTGATACTTTTCCCTCCGTATTTCTTCGAAAGCCGCCATGTACAAGCTCGTGCTGATCCGCCACGGTGAGTCCACCTGGAACCTTGAAAACCGCTTCACCGGCTGGACCGATGTGGACCTGACGCCCACCGGCGTCTCGCAGGCCATGTCGGCCGGCAAGCTGCTCAAGGCGGAAGGCTACGAGTTCGACCTGGCATACACCTCGGTGCTCAAGCGCGCCATCCACACCCTGTGGTACGCCCTGGACGAGATGGACTGCACCTGGCTGCCCGTGGTCAAGGACTGGCGCCTGAACGAGCGCCACTACGGCGGTCTGCAAGGCCTGAACAAGGCCGACATGGCCAAGCAGTACGGTGACGAGCAGGTGCTGGTCTGGCGCCGAAGCTACGACACGCCCCCGCCCGCGCTGGAGGCCTCCGACCCCCGCAGCGAGCGCAGCGACCGCCGCTACGCCGCCCTGCCGCCCGAGCAGATTCCCCTGACCGAATGCCTGAAGGACACCGTGGCGCGCGTCGTGCCGTTCTGGACCGAAACCCTGGCGCCCCAGATCCAGTCGGGCAAGCGCATCGTGCTGGCCGCCCACGGCAACTCCATCCGTGCGCTGGTGAAGTACCTGGACAACATCGCCGACGATGCCATCGTGGGCGTGAACATCCCCAACGGCATCCCGCTGGTGTACGAGCTGGACGCGCAGCTCAAGCCCATCCGCAGCTACTACCTGGGTGACGCCGAAGCCGCCGCCAAGGCCGCCGCGGCCGTGGCCGCCCAGGGCAAGGCCTGAAAGTTGTAACACCCTACCTGTCTGCGGGTGGTTGGGCCTGCGCCCGTTCACCCGCCAGGCAGCGACGTGTATATTGTGCAAGCGGATAAGTAACTGAAGAGTCTATGGGCCAAAAACTCAAAATTGCTGGATGGGTGTCGCTCGGCGTGCTGGCCGGTGCCTTGACCACGGTATCGCTGCAAACCGTTGCACGCGGTGGCATCTCGCCCCTGCCGCTGGAAGAAATCCAGCAGCTGTCGGCGGTGTTCGGCATCATCAAGACCGACTACGTCGAGCCCGTGGACGACAAGAAGCTGATCACCGATGCCATCTCCGGCATGGTGTCCAGCCTGGATCCGCACTCGCAGTATTTCGACAAGAAGTCCTTCAAGGAATTCCGTGAAGGCACGTCCGGCCGCTTCGTCGGCGTGGGCATCGAGATAACGCAGGAAGACGGTCTGATCAAGATCGTCTCCCCCATCGAAGGTTCGCCCGCCGACCGCGCCGGCCTCAAGACCAACGACCTGATCACCAAGATCGACGACACCGCCGTCAAGGGACTGAGCCTGAACGATGCCGTCAAGCGCATGCGCGGTGAGCCCAAGACCAAGGTGCAACTGACCATCTTCCGCAAGGACGAGAGCCGCACCTTCCCCGTGACCATCACGCGCGAAGAGATCAAGACCCAGTCCGTCAAGGGCAAGCTGGTCGAGCCCGGCTACGCCTGGGTGCGCCTGAGCCAGTTCCAGGAGCGCACGGTCGACGACTTCGTGCGCAAGATCGAAGAGATCTACAAGGAAGACCCCAACGTCAAGGGTCTGGTGCTGGACCTGCGCAACGACCCCGGTGGTCTGCTGGATGCGGCCGTGGCCATCTCCGCCGCCTTCCTGCCCGAGGGCGTGACCGTGGTCAGCACCGACGGCCAGCTGGCAGAAAGCAAGTCCGTGTTCAAGGCCGCGCCCGAATACTACGCACGCCGTGGTCAGGGTGATCCGCTCAAGCGCCTGCCCGCCGCCCTGAAGAAGGTGCCCCTGGTGGTGCTGGTGAATGAAGGCTCGGCCTCGGCCAGCGAGATCGTGGCCGGCGCCCTGCAGGACCACAAGCGCGCCACCATCATGGGCAGCCAGTCGTTCGGCAAGGGCTCGGTGCAGACCGTGCGCCCCCTGGGTCCCGACACCGGCCTGAAGCTGACCACCGCCCTGTACTACACCCCCAGTGGCAAATCCATCCAGGCCAAGGGCATCGTGCCCGACGTGATGGTCGATGAAACCGCCGAGGGCGACGTCTACGCCGCCCTGCGCATGCGCGAAGCCGACCTGGAAAAGCACCTGGGCAATGGTGACGCCTCTGCCGAAGCCGAAGCCTCCGCAGCCCGCGAGAAGCTGCGCGAAGAAGCCCGCAAGCGCCTGGAAGAGGACACCAAAAAGCCTGTCTCCGCGCGCCGCCTGCCCGAGTTCGGCTCGGACAAGGACTTCCAGCTGCAGCAGGCGCTGAGCCAGCTCAAGGGCCAGCCCGTCAAGGTCAGCAAGACCCTGACCGAGCGTCCGCCCGAGAAGAAGGACAAGGACGAATAAAGCTTTTCATAGCTGCCAGCGCGCGACTTGCATAGCTTTCAAAGTCGAAACACATTGAAAGTCATGTAAATCCAGCGCTGCCAGCTCATGTTTTCAAGAACGCCGGGTGCCTTGTGTCCCGGCTTTTTTCATCGCCGTGCCACGCCGGATGGCCGGCAGCCGCCCCCAGCACCGCGGCGCGGCGGTGATGCACCCCGGTGCCGGACCTTCCCGCCATGAACGACGACCAACTCCTGCGCTACTCGCGCCACATCCTGCTCGACGAAGTCGGCATCGAAGGCCAGCAGGCCCTGCTGGACGCCCACGTGCTGATCATCGGTGCTGGCGGGCTGGGCTCGCCCGCGGCCCTGTACCTGGCGGCCTCGGGCGTGGGCCGCATCACCCTGGTCGACCACGACACCGTGGACCTGACCAACCTGCAGCGCCAGATCGCCCACACCACGGCCCGGGTGGGCCAGCCCAAAGCCAGCTCGGCGGCCCAAGCCATCCACGGCCTCAACCCCGAGATCCAGGTGCACTGCATCCAGCAACGCGCCGATGCGGCCCTGCTGGACGAGCTGGTGGCCCAGGCGACGGTGGTGCTGGACTGCTGCGACAACTACCGCACGCGCCAGGCCGTCAACGCCGCCTGCGTGCGCCACCGCGTGCCCCTGGTGGCTGGCGCCATCATCCGCCTGGACGGCCAGATCACCGTGTTCGACCCGCGCCGCGAGGACTCGCCCTGCTACGCCTGCCTGTTCGCGCCCGAGGCCGACTTCGAGGAAGTCCAGTGCTCGACCATGGGCGTGCTGGCCCCGCTGGTCGGCATCATCGGCTGCATGCAGGCGGCCGAGGCCTTGAAGCTGATCGCCAACTTTGGCGAAAGTCTGACAGGCAAATTGCTGATTCTGGACGGCCGCAGCATGGAGTGGTCGCGTATGCGCACCAGCCGCAACCCCGATTGTTCAATATGCTGTAACAAGAAGTAGGACTATGACTACAGCGGTGTTCACCCAGACGGCGCAGAATTGGCCCTCGCCCTTTTGCCCCCTGACCGTGCTGCCCTTGTAGAGATTTCCCTGCCGTGAAACTACGTACTTTTTTCGTTGAAGACAACGCCACCATCCGAGAGAACCTGGTTGAGACGTTGCTTGAACTGACGGACGTCCAGCCCGTCGGGTACGCGGAAACCGAGGCCGAAGGCAAGGCCTGGCTCACCGATCCCCACAACGCGTGGGACCTGGCCATCGTCGACCTGTTCCTGCGCCAGGGCAGCGGCTTGGGGGTGGTGGCCGCCTGCCAGCAGCGCCAGCCCCACCAGCGCGTGGTGGTGCTCAGCAACTACGCCACCCTGGACGTGCGCCAGCGCTGCAAGGAACTGGGCGTGGATGCGATCTTCGACAAGTCCAACGAGATCGATGCACTGCTGGACTACTTCATGGAAATGCAGTGACCTCCTGCCGGTCCCCGGACGAAAAAGAAGCTGACCTCGGTCAGCTTTTTTGATGGCGCGGGCCGCAGTGCAGATCAATCGATCAGCTTGTTCTTCAGGGCGTAGTACGTGAGGTCGCTGTTGGACGACAGCGCCATCTTCTCCATCAGGCGCGTGCGGTAGGTGCTGACGGTCTTGACGCTCAGCGACAGCGACTTGGCAATGTCACCAGCGGTTTCACCCTTGGCCAGCTTCAGGAACACCTGGAACTCGCGCTCCGACAGTTGCTCGTGGGGCGGCGCATCGTCCTTGCGGTTGAGCTGCTGGGCCAGCAGATCGGCCACGGTGGGCGTCAGGTAGCGGCGGCCCAGCGAAATGGTGCGGATCGCCTCGGCGATTTCCTTGGGCTCGCACTCCTTGTTCAGGTAGCCGCTGGCGCCCTGGCGGATCAGGTTGATGGCGTAGTGCTCTTCCGGATAGCCGCTCAGGATCAGGATGCCCATGTCCGGCGCCTTGGCGCGCAGCATGGCCAAGGCATCCAGGCCGCTTTGCCCCGGCATGGACAGATCCATCACCAGGACATCGATTTCCTGCTGGCGCACCAAGTCGATCGCTTCACGGCCATTGCTGGCCTCACCGACCACGCGCAGGTCCACGTGTTCCGACAAATACTGGCGCAGACCTGACCGTACGATGGAATGGTCATCCACGATACCTACTTTGATCATCGAAGCCTCTCTCTATGTTGCGGGCCAAAGCCCTGAACTTTTTGGTTTCTACAGAACAGATTGCCTGCAAATCCTTGCACTGACTGGTCTCAAAGCATCTTGATTATGCAGAAGAACTGCACCAAACTCGCAATCAACTGGAGGATTGAATGTGAAATGGACCCAACTGCGCCGCATGGCAATCAGCCTGCCCGTGGCGATTTTTGCCGCCTGCCTGATGATTGGCATCAGTGAATATGGCAACAAGCAAACCAGCCAATCCCTGAGCAACCTGGCCCACGCCTACGACACGCGCACCGCACTCAGCACACTGACCAAGGAGATGCTGGATGCAGAAACCGGCCTGCGCGGCTACCTGCTGACCAGCGACGAAAACTACCTCAAGCCCTACAACGAAGCGATACAGAACATCAGCAGCACCCTGCAGCGCATCCGCCAGTTGATCGAGACCACGCCCCAGGGCATGGAATTCTTCATCCCGATGTCGCACAGCATCAGCCGCAAAACCGCAGAGATGGACCTGAGCCTGCGGCTGTTCCGCGAAGGCAATGCCGATGCGCTGAAGTTCGTCATGTTCACCGACATGGGCAACACGGACATGAGCAACATCCGCGAGCTCGCCCACAAGCTCGACACACTGACGGCCGAGCGCGCCGGTCGTTACCAGCAGGACATCAACAGCTCGCTCATCATGGGGCGCATAGGCGTGGCCACG
Source organism: Comamonas sp. CAH-2 (assembly GCF_009668305.1). Taxonomy (NCBI): domain Bacteria; kingdom Pseudomonadati; phylum Pseudomonadota; class Betaproteobacteria; order Burkholderiales; family Comamonadaceae; genus Comamonas; species Comamonas sp. CAH-2. Next base: position 11,929 of record NZ_VSWF01000046.1, on the reverse strand, counting down.
GTCACGCTGTTCGGTCTGTTCGCTTTCTACCTGTACCTGCGCCAGAACAACATGGTGGACCGCCTGCACAAGCGCGAACAGGCCCTGCTGTCCGAAGAGCGCTCACGCCTGGAAAACCTGGTGCGCGAACGCACCGCCACCCTGACCGAACTGGCGAACCACCTGCAGCAGGTGCGTGAAGACGAACGCGGCCACTTGGCCCGCGAGCTGCACGACGAACTGGGCGCCTTGCTGACGGCCGCCAAACTGGATGTGGCACGCCTGAAGTCGCGTATCGACATGGGCAACCCCGAGATCGCCGACCGCATCAAACACATGACGGAGACGCTCAACAGCGGGATTGCGCTCAAGCGCCGGATCGTGGAAGACCTGCGCCCCTCCTCGCTGGCGAACCTGGGGCTGTCGACCTCTCTGGAAATCCTGACCAGCGAATTCGCCCAGCGCAGTGGCATCGAAGTGGAGGCCATCTTCGAAGCCGTGGAACTGCCCGAGGCCACCGAGTTGACCATCTACCGCCTGGTGCAGGAGTCGCTGACCAACATCGGCAAGTACGCCAAGGCCAGCCAGATCCAGGTCACGGTGCACCGATACCCCACCTATGTGGCGGTGCAGATCAAGGACAACGGCGAGGGCTTCGACCTTGCCAGCATCCGCCCCAACTCCCATGGGCTGGCAGGTATGCGCCACCGCGTGGAAGCAGCCGGCGGACGCCTGACCATCAACTCGGCCCTGGGTGCCGGCACTACCGTGTCGGCCATCATTCCCACAGGCGCCACCCCGGCCGAGGCCATAACTGCGATCTGAGCCCGTCCCCAGGCCAGCCCCTCATGCCACCTGCGGGTGGCTTTTTTTGGGGGTGCTTGGGGGCGCTGCTGCCCGTCACCCAGTTGCCGGTGTAGGCGTGGCCCCACACGCAGCACGCCCGCCGGGCTGACAAGCAGCCTCCCCCGGTACTGGCACGGCACCCTGCCGAAGCCGCCTACAGTAGGAACCCTGATTCGTCTCAAAGCACAACGAATTCAAGCAACTACGAACGAGGAGGCTCACCATGCTGCACTACGCCGTTGTTTTTCTCATCATTGCCCTGGTCGCGGCCATCTTTGGCTTTGGCGGGATCGCTTCAGGTGCCGTTGGCATCGCCAAGATTCTGTTCTTCATCTTCGTGATCATGGCCGTCATCAGCTTTGTGATGAGCCTGCTGAAAAGCAAAAGCTAAGCCGATTGGCGTGCCCCTGCCGCCACCAATGGCCCTTCCAACCTGCACAAGGAATGATCGATGAACCAATTTGATGACAGCAAGAAAAAACTGGCCGAAGCTGCGGAATCCACCAAGGAGGCCGTGAAGGATGCCGCCCAGACGGCCCGCGACAGTGCCAAGGAGTTTGCCCAGGAGACCCGCGCCTCGGCACGCGAAGCCGCGCAAACCACCCGCGAAGCGGCCCACCACGCCATCGACAAGGCCCAGGAAGGCCTGCGCACCGTGGAAAAGGAACTCAGCCCGGCCATTGATGACCTGTCCGCACGCGCCCAGGAATTCTGCAACAAAGGCATCCACCTGTGTGCCGAAGGCACGGATCGCGCACGCCGGCACTTCCAGCAGGCCGCCGAAACCACCACCCGCTATGTGGTGGAGCAGCCCGGCAAATCGATCCTGATGGCAGCGGCCGCCGGGGCGGCGATTGCAGCAGCCTTCCTGCTGGGCCGACGCCGATAAACCTGCTCATTTGCGGCCAGCCGCACTGCTTTTACCGCCCAGCGGCCGAAGCTGGACGGTTGTTCCCCCCTGATACACCAAAACATACATAGAGGAGCTGAATCCATGCAATCCATGAAGCAATACACACGTGCCATCGCATTTGCCACCCTGATCGGTGCCACCGTCATTGGCGCCGCCGGCTGCTCGGTAGCCCGCAACCAACAAACCGTGGGCTCCTACGTCGATGACGCCGGCATCACCACCGCCATCAAGGCCAAGTTTGCCGAAGACCACACCGTGGCCGCTACCTCCATCAGCGTGGAAACCCTGAAGGGCACGGTGCAACTGTCCGGCTTTGCCAAGAGCCAGACCGAGAAGGACCGCGCCGAAGCCATTGCCCGCAACGTCAAGGGTGTGACCTCGGTGCGCAACAGCATCGTCGTGCGCCCCTGATCGGGCCACGCCGCGCTGCCGCGGCGGTGGCGACCACCACCGCCTGCCATGGGCCGACCCAAGCCGGGTCGGCTTTTTCATGGGCAGCGCCCACACCGTTTTGTCGTTAAGCTTGCCGCATGCGTGCCTTTACCTGCGACCACTGCGGCCATCTGGTGTTCTTCGAGAGCACCGCCTGCGTGCATTGCGGCGCCCATCTGGCCTTTGTGCCTGAGTGGATGCGCATGGCCGCACTGGAACCTCATGCCACGCAGCCTAACGTCTGGCAGCCCCTGTCGACCACACACACACCGCACCTACGGCTGCGCATGTGCCACAACCGCAGCAGCGCCGGCAACCCCTGCAATTTCACGACCGATGCCGATGGCTCGCAGCCCTACTGCGTTTCGTGCCGACAAACCCGCTGGTTGCCCAACTTTGACAACCCACAGAACCTGCTGCGCGCCCACAAGATCGAAAACGCCAAGCGCTACCTGTTCTACACCCTGTCCTGCCTGCAATTGAGCGTGCTGCAAGGGTTTGCGGCGCCCACTTTCGATTTCCTGGAAGACCTGCCCGGCCAGCCCCCGGTGCTGACCGGTCACCTCAGCGGCATCATCACGCTGAACGTAGCCGAAGCCGATGACGACGAACGGGCGCGTCGCCGCCAGGCCCTGTTCGAGCCTTACCGTACCCTACTGGGTCATCTGCGGCATGAGTCCGGCCATTTCTTCTGGGATGCACTGGTGCGTGACACCGCCTGGTTGCAGCCTTTCCGCGCGCTGTTCGGGGATGAGCGGGCCGACTATGCCCTGGCCCTGCAAGCCCACTATGCCCGCGGCCCACAGGAGCTGGCAGGTTGGCAACAGCAGCATGTGAGCGCGTATGCCGCCGCCCACCCGTGGGAGGACTGGGCCGAAACCTGGGCCCATTACCTGCACGTCATGGACCTGATGGAGACCGCCGCCAGCTACCGCGTGCAACTGCGGCTGCCCGGTCACATGGCCAGTTGGCCCCCGCTGGACAACCCCTTCGACACGCACAGCCTGCCGTTCGAGCACATCCTGCAGCAGTGCGTACCGCTGACACTGCTGCTCAACAGCCTGAACCGCAGCCTGGGCCACAACGACGCCTACCCGTTTGCCCTGTCGACCGGTGCCGTGGCCAAGCTCGGCTTTGTCCACCAGGTGGTGGGGGCCCACCGTGGGGCAGCAGGGCCAGGCTGATGCCGCTACTGTAGAGGCCTGCAACGGCCAGATTTCTCGACCGCTGTTCGCGGGCCTATGGCCCTAGACCGTGATCGTTCCGCTCAGGTAGCGGGCGCAATCGCCCGCGACGTCCACGCTCGATGCCGTCACCTCGCAGTACAGAGTGCCTGTGCGCCGCGAGGCCTGGTGGCCGATCAGGACCGACTTGCCCAATTGTCCCGCCCAGTACGGTACCAGCGCGGCGTGGATGGAACCGGTGACCGGGTCTTCATCCCCGCCATTCGCGGGCCAGAAGTAACGACTCACAAAGTCATAGCGCGCACCGGCGTCTGCAGGGGCTGTCACGACCACATCGAGGGGGCCCAGCGTTTGCAAGCGGACCAGATCCGGCTGGACCGCGCGCACGTCCGCTTCGTTCGCATATACGGCCACATAGGCCTGCTCGTTCACCAGCACCGCGGATGGCGCAGGACGCAAGCCCTCCAGCAGCGCGTTGGGCACGTCGGCCAGTGGGCACGCATCGCGGCGGGGGAACGTCATGACGATGCGACCGCTCGCCTGCAGCGTCGCCACCACGTTCCCCACGGCAGCGGCCCAGAACGTGAGGCGGTCGTGCCCCGGTTTGGATGCAAAAAGCACGCAGGCGCTGGCCAGCGTGGCATGGCCACAGAATGCGATCTCCTTGATCGGCGAGAACCAGCGGATCTCGAACGCTGCGCGGTCATCGCTCCAGACCAGGAAGGCGGTTTCGGAGAGGTTGTTTTCGGTGGCGATCGCTTGCAGCGTCGCATCGGGCAGCCATGCTTCGAGCACGACCACGGCAGCCTGGTTGCCCTTGAATTGTTCGGAGGTGAACGCGTCAACGATATGGATTGGCAGTTGCATGGCAGGTGGGCAGGGGTGAGGGAATGGAGGTACCCGGTGGGCGCATGCCATGGGGCACAGGGCCGAGCACGAGGAAATCATAGAGGCTCAATATCTGCGGACTGACCCCAACGACTGCCTTGAGCAGGTTGAATGTTTTCCACGAGGCTTCCACGGCCCAATGCCACTGGCCAAGCGAGAGCGTGCCACAAGCGGCTTTGACACAATCCTGCGAGAACAGGCTACCGCGTCACCATCTGCATGGCTTGCCCCGAGTGAACGCCCCATCGGCCACCGACATCCTTGTCGCGATGGACGCAGCGCGCGACTGTGCGCACGAGAATGCCGTCCGATGTGCTCCAGCTCCAGGCAGTGACGAAGTCCGAACGCGGCGATACACTGTGGAACACCACCACCCCGGCTGCAGCCCGCATGCAGCCAGGACCCGGCGGTCCATACACCCAGCCTGCCCTCGCGCCACATCAGGTCGCAGTGCCCGCCGGCACCCCGCGCAGGTCTGGAACGCTGTGTCTCATGGCGACACGCCATCCAGTCCCAGCGGCCCGGTCGGAAACTGCTCGATGGGCAGCGGGCGGGCAAACAGGTAGCCCTGGAACAGGGTGCATCCGCAGTCGGCCAGGAACTGCCGCTGCGCCAGCGTCTCCACGCCCTCGGCGATGATCTCCAGCTCCAGGGAAGTGCCCAGGTTCACGATGGCCTGCAAGATGGTGGCACCCTGGGTACCGCTCTTGAGGTCGCGCACAAAGCTCTGGTCGATCTTGAGCTGGTCCAGCGGCAGCTGGCGCAGGTACGACAGCGACGAATAGCCGGTGCCAAAGTCATCCAGGGAAAAGCCCAGCCCCAGCTGGCGCAGCTGGTGCATGCGCCGCACCACCTGGTCGAGATCGCCCATCACCAGGTTTTCCGTCAGCTCCAGCTTCAAGCCTGCAGGGCGGACCTGGTGGCGCTCGATGGTCTGGGCCACGAGCTGAGGGAAGTCCGGGTCCAGCAGCTGGCGCGCGCTGACATTGATCGCCAGCCGCAGGTGCTGGGTGGACGGCGCGCTTTGCCAGCGGCGCAGCTGCGCGCACCCGGTATCCAGCACCCAGGCACCAATGTGCAGGATCAGTTCGCTCTCCTCGGCCAGCGGTATGAACTCGGCCGGGGACACCGAACGGCCCGCGCTGGTGACCCAGCGCAGCAGTGCCTCCGCCCCCGCAATGCGCCCGTCGTGGTCCACCTGGGGCTGGTAATGCAGCACCAGTTCCCGACGCTCAATGGCATGGCGCAAACCTTCTTCCAGCGCCGCCTTGTGCGCCACTGCAGCTTGCATCCAGGCATCAAAGAACATGATGGCATTGCGTCCGGCCGCCTTGGCCCGGTACAGCGCCAGATCGGCTTGGCTCAGCAAGGTCTGGGCGTCCTGCTCCTCCCCGCCCCACAGCGTGACGCCGATGCTGGTGGAGCAATAGAACTGCAGGCCGTTGAGCAGGTAGGGCTGGCTCAGCGCCAGGCGCAGTTGCTCGGCAATCGCCATGGACTGCGCCCGGGCTGCCTGCGGATCAGGGTCCAGCCCCTGCGCCAGCACCACGAACTCGTCGCCGCCCAGCCGGGAGGCCGTATCACCACTGCGCACATTGGCGCTGATGCGCTGCGCCACCTCGACCAGCAGCTGGTCGCCCACGGCATGCCCCCGGGTGTCGTTGATGACCTTGAAGTTGTCCAGGTCCAGCACCATCAGCGCGCCGTGGGTCTGGTCCTGCTGGCAGGTCTGCAGCGCGCGCGGCAGCAGCTCCTGCAGCCTCCGGCGGTTGGCCAGTTGCGTCAGCGGATCGTAGAAGGCCAGTTGGTGGACTTTTTCTTCGGCCTCTTTCTGCTCGGTGATGTCCTGCATGTTGCCGAACCAGGCACACAGCCTGCCCTGGGCATCGCGCTGCATCTGTGAACGCGAGCGCACCCAGCGCATCGCGCCATCCGTTCGGCGCTGCACCGGGTACATCATTTCCGATTCGCTCTGGGTGTCGCGCAACTGGGTCATCATCTGCGCCCAGACCCGCTCGCGGTGCTCTGGGTGCACCAGTTCCCGCCAACCTTCCAGGGTGCGCGAACCATCGGGCCGCAGTCCCAGTATGTCATCCAGCTGGGGCGAAGTACGGAATACCTCGCGCTCGGGGTCATAGACGAAGTACCCGACCTTGGCCAGTTGCTGGGAATTGCTCAGCAAGGCCTCGCGTTCGCGCAGGCTCTCCACGGTGCGCCGCAGCTCGGCGGTCTGCTCCTTCACCCGCTCTTGCAGCGCCTGCTCCCGCTCGGCCAGCGACTCGGACAAGGCCTTGATGGTCAGAGTGTCGCGCATGGCCAGCCAGGTACGGCGGTGGTCCACCTGGGCCATGCCAAAGGTCATGCACCAGTAGACCGCCAGCGAGAGGGTCAGGCTGAAGCCCATCGGCTCCACATAGGGTTGCTGCAGCACCTGCAGCAGGAGGACCGCCCACGCACTACCGGCAAACACCGTCCACACCCGCACAAAATGCGCCATGGTGGGAATCAGGAAGACGATGGTGATGCACAGCAGCATCAGGCGGTAGTAGAACAGCGCGTCCAGCTGGCCGGTCTGGACGATCAGGGGCATCAGCCCCCAGATCACGCCGGCCAGGCCGGCCGGCAGACACTCCCAATTGATCAGCGTGCGGGCTGGCACACCGCGCTCCAGGGCCTTCAGCGCCCAGCGGCCAAAGACCGCACTGCCGATCAGGGGGAGGGCAATCAGCGCCGCCCACAGCAGCAGACGGCCATGGTCGACCACCTGCCAGTGCGGGAACAGCACCGCCACGATGCCCAACAGCCCGATGGGAGCCGCCGTGCTGGTGCGGTGAAACAGTTCCCTGGCCAGGGCCGCCTGCAAGGCGCCCTGGGGGATGGTGATGGCGTCGGTGGAAGTGGCCATGCTCAGCCCCCGTGCGGGGCCTCAATGCCGCGGGCAGTGTGTGCCCGGCTGGCGCCCGCATGCCCAGCTTGGGCCAGCACGCGCCAGCCGCCATACTGGGTCACGCCCTGCGGACCATCGCCCAGGTGCCCAACGCCCATGCCGCCGACGTCGTTCATGGCAGAGGACCCCGGATGTCGAAAATGGTGACGGGCATGGCAAAGATTTACATTTTGTTGGATCTAACGATGCGGGATCGCCAGCCCCGCTGTCAAGCCACGTTCCTTGAAGTCGCGCTGCTGTCCTGCATGCACAGGCTGGACCGTCGCATGCTATGGGTCGGATGCGCCACAGCAGCCTGCAGATGGGCGATTCCGCAGGGGGCCAGTGGGTGGTGGTTCAGCACCAGCTCACACAGGCTGGAGCAGACCTGCCCACACGGGCACAGCGCTGCCACCAGCGCCCGGCACCGGTCTGCCACCGGTCGACGCCCCGTGGCCCCCGGGGTCTCAGCCCCGGTCCAGCTTGGCCAGCAGTTGCTGCAGCACGGTGGGCGAGACAAACTGGCGCACCTCGTCGCCACCCAGGGTGGCGATCTCGCGCACCAGGGTGCTGCTGATGAACATGTACTGCGCGCTGGGCGTCAGGAAGATGGTGTCCACATCGGGCATCAGGTGGCGGTTCATGCCCGCCAGCTGGAACTCGTAGTCGAAATCGGTGCCGGAGCGCAGGCCGCGCACCATCACGCGCGCGCCCTGGGCACGCACGAAATCGCGCACCAGGCCGTCGAAGCTCTCCACCCGGATACTGGGCACGTCGCTGAAGACGCCACGCGCCAGGGTCAGGCGTTCGTCCAGCGAAAACATCGTCTTCTTGTGGTGCCCGGCGGCAACGGCCACCACCACCTGGCCGAACATCTGGGCCGCGCGGCGGATCATGTCTTCATGCCCCAGGGTGATGGGGTCAAAGGTGCCGGGGTAGACGGCGACCACGTGCTCGGCCATGGCGATCTCCAGGTTGTAGCGATGATGGCGCGCATTATGCCTGCGCGCGTTTGAGACATAAAAATAGCTTCTGACGCTTGTCCATCAAGCGTCAGAAGCTATGAATTTAGAGCCAGGAAAGGTGGCCCTCAGCCGGGCAGCTTCTGCAGCAGGTGGGCATGCACGGCGCCTGCCTTCAGGTAGCGGTGCAGGTGCAGGCCCAAGGCCGCCAGCTCATCCTCGGTCCAGGCCTTGGGGGCCTCCAGGTAGATGAAGCCATCCTCGGCCACGGCCTGGGCGGCCGCCTTCATGGCGGGGCCGAACAGGGCTTCCGCGGCAAACGGCGGGTCGATGAACACCACATGCCAGTGGCCGGGCGCACTTTGCGCCAGGGCCGCGACGCCGTCACCGCGCTGCACGTGCACGCCTTCGGCCTTGAGCTGCTGGCCCAGGCGCTCCAGCTGCTGGGCCAGGGCGGCATCCTGCTCCACCATGCGCACCTGGGTGGCGCCGCGCGAGGCAGCCTCGAACCCCAGGGCGCCGGTGCCGGCAAAGGCGTCGATGCAGCGCCAGCCCCCCAGGTCCTGGCCCAGCCAGTTGAACAGGGTTTCCCGCACGCGGTCCGGCGTGGGGCGCAGGCCGGGGCGCTGGGCCACGGCCAGGCGGGTGCGGCGCCATTGGCCGCCGATGATGCGCACCTCGCCGGCGCCGCCGGTGTTGGCCTTGGCGGGCTTGGGGCCCTTGCTGCCGGGCTTCTTGCCCGCCGCCACGGCGGCGGCTTCGGCCTCGGCCTGCTTGAAGGCCTCGCGCTTTTTCAAGCGGGCTTCCAGCGCCAGGGCTTCCTCGATGTTGCGATAACTGTTGCGACCCATTACTTCTTTTCTCCCAACACCACGGTCACCATGCGCTCGGGCTGCAGCACACGCTGCATGGCGCGGCGCACGTCGTCCGTGGTCAATGCTTCAATCTTGGCCGTCCAGTGGTCCAGGTAGTCCAGTGGCAGGCCATTCCACGCAATATTGGCCACATTGGCCAGCAGCTTGCGGTTGCTGTCGATGCGCAGCGCAAAGCTGCCAATCAGGTTGTCCTTGGCGTCGCGCAGCTCCTGCTCGGTCGGGCCTTCGGCCACGAACTGCGCCAGCGTGGCCTGCGCCACCTGGCGCGCCTGCTCGGCCTGGTCGGGGCGGGTCTGCAGGCCGACGGTGAAGGCGCCGGCATGCAGGCCGGGGGCAAAGCTGCTGGACACGCCATAGGTCAGGCCGCGCTTTTCACGCACCTCTTCCATCAGGCGCGACACCAGGCCACCGCCGCCCAGGATGTGGTCGCCGACCAGCAGGGCCAGGAAGTCCGGGTCGTTGCGCTTGATGCCGGGCTGGCCGATCAGCACCTGGGCCTGGGCCGACTGGAAGGGAATGCGGATGTCCTGGGCCTGCTGCAACGCCGGCACCTCGGCCACGGCGGGCAGGGGCTGGCAGCCGTGGCCATCGTCCTTGGGCAGGCGCGCCAGCAGCCGGGTCACCAGGGCATCGGCCTGGGCCTTGTCGACGGCACCCACCACGCTCACCTTGGCACGGCAGGCCTGCAGGGTCTGGGCGTGGAAGGCCTGCATGTCGCGGATCTGCAGGTGCTGCAGCGTCTGCTCGGTCACGCGCTGGCCATAGGGGTGGCCGCTGTAGACGGCCTGGGCGTAGGCCCGCCGGGCCACCGTGCCGGGGCGGGTGTTGGATTCGGCGATCGAGGCGCTCCAGCGGGCGCGCTCGCGCTGCCAGACCTCGGCCGGCCAGCTGGGCTGGGCGATCTGGCGCGAGGCCAGGTCCGTCGCGCGCTGCAGCAGGTCGGGTACGGTCAGGCTGCGCAGGGTGTAGCTGAAGCTGTCCGGGCCGGCGCTGGCCTCCAGGCCCGCGCCCAGGTCGGCCCAGGCCTCGCCCAGGGCGTTTTCGTCCAGCGCCGGCTGCTTGCCGTCGGCACGGATGCCCTTGGCCGCCATCAGGCTGACCGCCGCCGCCAAGCCGGCCTTGCCGGCGGGATCGCGACGCGATCCGGCATCGAAGTCGACCTGGATGTCCACCATGGGGATGCTGGGGCTTTCCACCAGCCAGACCTGGGCGCCCGAGGGCTGTTGCCAGTGCTGGATCGGCAGCAGGGCCCAGGCGGAATTGATGCCAAAACCAGAGAATGTGCAAGCCAGCCAAGCGCTGGCAGCTATGAATTTCGTTTTCATCGTCAGCAACTTTCAGTGCATTTGCGCAGAGGCGGGGGCCGCCGCAGGGCGGGCCTGGCCGGCGGCGCGGGGCTGGGGCACCAGGGTGCCGATGGTCAGTTGGTCGTTGCCAAAATACCGACCCGCCACGCGCTGCACGTCGGCGGCGCTGACCTGCATCAGCTGCTGCAGCAGCAGCTCGTCCGCATTCACGGGCATGTCCATGACCCAGTAGTTGCCCAGGCTCTGCGCCTGGCCCATGACCGAATCGCGCTCGTAGACCTGCGAGGCCATCCACTGCGTCTTCACGCGCTCCAGCTCGGCGGGCTGGATGCCCTCCTTGGCGATGCGCTGCACCTGGGCGCGCAGGGCCTGCTCCAGCTGGGCCGGGGTCTTGCCCTTGGCGGGCACACCGGTCAGCGTGAACACGGCGGGGCCGCGCCCCAGCACGCCGGCCGAGCTGCCGGCGCTGTCGGCGACGCGGTCCTTGCCCTGCACCAGGGCGCGCTCCAGGCGCGCGCCGTCATAGCCGTCCAGCACGGCGGACAGCACCAGCAGCGCCAGCGCGTCCTTGTCCGAGGCGTCCAGGTCCTGCACCTTGCGGATCGCCGGCACGCGGTAGGCCATGGCCACGAAGGCCTGTTCGGCCGGCTGCTTGACCTCGATGCGGCGCAGACCGATCTGCCGGGGCTCCTCGCGCGGCTTGCTGACCGGCGCGGCACGCGCCGGAATCTGGCCATAAGTTTCCTCGGCCCAGGCCCGGACCTGCGCCACGTCCACATCCCCGGCGACCACCACGGCGGCCTTGGCCGGCACATACCACTGGCGGTGGAACTGGCGCACGTCGTCGGCCGTCATGGCGTCCAGGTCGCTCATCCAGCCCACCACCGGGCGGCGGTAGGGGTTGGACTGGTAGACGGTGGCAAACAGCTGCTCGAACAGCATGGAGCGCGGGTTGTCCTCGGTGCGCATGCGGCGCTCTTCCTTGACGACCTCGATTTCCTTGGTGAATTCGGAGTCCGGCCACTGGTTGTGGGCAAAGCGGTCGGCCTCCAGCACCATCACGTCGCGCAGCCGGTCGGCCGGGATCTGCTGGTAATAGCCCGTGTAGTCGCGGTTGGTGAAGGCGTTCTCCTGCCCGCCCAGCGCGGCCACGCGGCGCGAGAACTCGCCCGGCGCCAGCTGCTCGGAGCCCTTGAACATCATGTGCTCCAGCACGTGGGCCACGCCGGTGGTGCCATCGACCTCGTCCATGGCGCCCACGCGCACCCACAGCATGTGCACGGCCGTCGGCGCGCGGCGGTCGGGTTGCACGATCAGCTGCATCCCGTTGCGCAGCGTGAACTGCTGCACCGACGACGCCGGGTTGGCCACCGCCGTGCCGGCCCATGCAGCCAGAGATGAGGACAACGTGCCAGCGGGGGCCAAATTCTCGGCCCCGGCACTCAGGCTGGCCACCAGCGCTAGGAGGGATAAAGTTCGTTTCATAGAATGCAGGATTCTAAGAACCCGCCAATGTTCAGTTTTTTCAAGAAAAAAGTTCCCACCACCGACGCAACGCCTGCTTCCACGCAGACGGACGCGGTCGTTCCCACCACCCCGCCCCCGGTGACCGAGGCC
>NZ_VSWF01000045.1:0-24315 GCF_009668305.1 Comamonas sp. CAH-2 | reverse complement strand
GATCGCTCCTATCGCTATGGAAGAAGGTCTGCGCTTCGCTATCCGTGAAGGTGGCCGTACCGTGGGCGCCGGCGTGGTTGCTAAGGTTCTCGCTTAATTCTTAGAAAAAACTAGGAATTAACATGTCCAAGCAAAAAATCCGCATCCGCCTGAAGGCTTTCGATTACAAGTTGATCGACCAGTCTGCAGCTGAAATCGTTGATACCGCGAAGCGCACTGGCGCGATCGTCAAGGGTCCCGTGCCTCTGCCTACCCGCATGAAGCGCTTCGACATCCTGCGTTCGCCCCACGTGAACAAGACTTCGCGTGACCAGCTGGAAATCCGCACGCACCAACGTCTGATGGACATTGTCGATCCTACCGACAAGACCGTGGACGCTTTGATGAAGCTGGACCTGCCTGCTGGCGTGGACGTCGAAATCAAACTGCAATAAGAACTCGCACGGGCACCGTTCGCGGTGCCTTGTAAGGTCTTCTTTTAACGCGAACTTGCTTGAAAAAGCAGTTCGCGTTAAAATTTGGGGCTTCGCTTTTCTGGCGAAGTTTTATTAACCTTCTTTCGTGCGCTTTGCCGGGCTTCTGGTTGGGTGCAACGCTGGGCCAATTGCAGTTACAGCGGCGAAAGTTTTGGAGCAAACAAATGAGTCTGAGCAACTCCCTGGGGTTGCTGGGCCGCAAGGTGGGCATGATGCGTCTGTTCACTGATGATGGGGACGCAGTGCCCGTCACAGTGGTGGATGTGTCCAACAACCGCGTGACCCAGGTTAAAACCCAAGAGAACGATGGCTATGTGGCTTTGCAAGTCACATTCGGTACACGCAAGGCATCTCGCGTGACCAAGCCTCAAGCCGGTCACCTCGCCAAGGCAGGTGTTGAAGCCGGTGAAGTCACCAAAGAATTCCAAGTGACCGAAGAGATCGCTGCCAAGTACGCAGCAGGCACAGCCCTGCCCGTGGCCGATCTGTTCAGCGTTGGCCAGAAAGTGGACGTGCAAGGCACTTCCATCGGTAAGGGCTTCCAGGGCACGATCAAGCGTCACAACTTTGGTGCGCAGCGCAACTCGCACGGTAACAGCCGTTCGCACCGTGTGCCCGGTTCTATCGGTATGGCACAAGACCCCGGTCGCGTGTTCCCCGGTAAGCGCATGACTGGTCACATGGGTGATGTGACCGTGACAACCCAAAACCTGGACGTGGTTCGTATCGACGAAGCACGCCAACTGCTGTTGATCAAGGGTGCAATCCCTGGCGCGAAGGGTGGCTTCGTGTCGGTGCGTCCTGCCATCAAGGCTAAAGCTTCCAAAGGAGCGAACTAATGCAGCTCGAACTCCTGAATGAACAAGGTCAAGCCGCGTCCAAGTTCGACGCGCCTGAGACTGTGTTCGGCCGTGCGTACAACGAAGACCTGATCCACCAGATCGTGACTGCTTACCGTGCCAACGCACGCCAGGGCACGCGCGCTCAGAAGGATCGCGAACAAGTTCGCCACACCACCGCCAAGCCTTTCAAGCAAAAGGGTACAGGCCGTGCACGTGCTGGTATGTCCTCTTCGCCTCTGTGGCGTGGGGGCGGCCGCGTCTTCCCGAACCTGCCTGAAGAAAACTTCTCGCAGAAGATCAACAAGAAGATGTACCGCGCCGGTATGGCTTCCATCCTGTCCCAGCTGGCCCGCGAAGGCCGTCTGGCGGTGGTGGAGTCCCTGACCGTTGACACTCCCAAGACCAAGGTTCTTGCTGACAAGTTCAAGTCCATGAATTTGCAGTCGTCGGTGATGGTGATCGCCGAAGAGATCGACGAGAACCTGTACCTGGCTTCGCGCAACCTGAAGAACGTGTTCGTGGTGGAACCCCGCTACGCAGACCCCGTTTCTCTGGTGCATTACAAGAAAGTGCTCATCACCAAGGGCGCAATCGACAAACTCAAGGAGATGTTCGCATGAGCACGCTCAAGTTTGACGAAGGTCGTCTGATGCAAGTGTTGGTCGCTCCCATCGTGTCCGAAAAGGCCACCATGGCTGCCGAAAAGTCCAACGCTGTGACTTTTAAGGTGCTGCAAAACGCCACCAAGCACGAAATCAAGGCTGCAGTGGAACTGCTGTTCAAGGTTGAAGTGGCTGGCGTTTCTGTGGTGAACACCAAGGGCAAGACCAAGCGCTTTGGCAAGACCATTGGCCGCCGCGACAACGTGCGCAAGGCTTATGTGCGTCTGAAGCCCGGTCAAGAGCTGAACCTGTCTGGGGAGGCTGCTTAATCATGGCTGTTATCAAACTCAAACCAACTTCGCCTGGCCGTCGTGGCGCGGTGAAGGTGACGCGTGACCACCTGTTCAAGGGCCCTGGCTATGCCCCACTGCTGGAATCGCAGTCGGAGAAGGCTGGCCGTAACAACAACGGTCACATCACAACCCGTCACAAGGGCGGTGGTCACAAGCACCACTACCGTGTGGTGGACTTCCGTCGCAACAAGGATGCCATCCCCGCCAAGGTGGAACGCATTGAGTACGACCCCAACCGTACGGCCCACATCGCTCTGGTGTGCTATGCCGACGGCGAGCGTCGCTACATCATCGCTCCCCGCAATCTGGCTGTGGGCGCGACCATCGTGAGCGGCTCCGAAGCTCCGATTCGCGTGGGCAACACCCTGCCTATCCGCAACATCCCCGTGGGTTCGACCATCCACTGTATCGAGCTGCAACCCGGCGGCGGCGCGCAAATCGCCCGTTCCGCAGGTGCTTCCGCTACGCTGCTGGCTCGCGAAGGCGTCTACGCTCAAGTGCGTATGCGTTCCGGCGAAGTGCGCAAGATTCACATCGAGTGCCGCGCCACCATCGGTGAAGTTGCCAACGAAGAGCATAGCCTGCGCCAGTACGGTAAGGCCGGTGTGAAGCGTTGGATGGGTATCCGTCCTACCGTCCGTGGTACTGCCATGAACCCGATCGACCACCCGCACGGTGGTGGTGAAGGTAAGACCGGTGAAGGCCGTCACGCTGTTGACCCATGGGGCAACCTGACGAAGGGCTACCGTACCCGTAACAACAAGCGCACACAAAGCATGATTGTGTCGCGTCGTAAGAAGTAAGGGGTAGCAAATGACTCGTTCTCTCAAAAAGGGTCCGTTTGTTGACCATCACTTGGTTGCCAAGGTTGAAAAGGCCGTCGCTACCAAGGACAAGAAGCCCGTCAAGACCTGGTCGCGTCGCTCCATGGTTCTGCCCGAGTTCATCGGTCTGACCATCGCCGTGCACAACGGCAAGCAGCACGTGCCTGTCTACATCACCGACCAAATGGTGGGTCACAAGTTGGGCGAATTCGCACTGACTCGTACCTTCAAGGGTCACCCCGCCGACAAGAAGGCCAAGAAGTAAGGAACGACCATGTCTGAAACACGTGCAGTCCTCCGTGGCGTCCGCTTGTCGGTTGACAAGGGTCGCCTGGTCGCGGATCTGATCCGCGGCAAGAAGGTGGATCAAGCTCTGAACATTCTGACCTTCACGCAGAAAAAAGCTGCTGTGATCGTGAAGAAGGTTCTGGAATCCGCTATCGCCAACGCCGAGCACAACGACGGCGCCGACATCGACGAATTGAAGGTCAAGACCATCTACGTCGAGCAAGGCACGACGCTCAAGCGTTTCACCGCTCGCGCTAAGGGCCGTGGCAATCGCATCAGCAAGCCTACCTGCCACATCTACGTGACAGTCGGTAACTGAGGCCTAAAGGAAGAATATGGGACAGAAAATCCATCCTACCGGCTTCCGCCTTGCTGTGAGCCGTAACTGGGCTAGCCGTTGGTACGCTAGCAACCGTGACTTCGCCGGCATGCTGGCCGAAGACATCAAGGTTCGCGAGTACCTGAAGGCTAAGTTGAAGAACGCTGCTGTGGCACGCGTGCTGATCGAGCGTCCTGCTAAGAACGCCCGTATCACCATCTTCTCGGCCCGTCCTGGTGTTGTGATCGGCAAGAAGGGCGAAGACATCGAGAACCTGAAGAAGGAACTCGCCACTCGCCTGGGCGTGCCCGTTGCTGTGAACATCGAAGAAGTGCGCAAGCCTGAAATCGATGCCAAGCTGATCGCTGACTCGATCACCCAGCAACTGGAAAAGCGCATCATGTTCCGTCGTGCCATGAAGCGTGCGATGCAGAACGCCATGCGTCTGGGTGCCCAGGGCATCAAGATCATGTCTTCCGGTCGTCTGAACGGTATCGAAATCGCCCGTACCGAGTGGTATCGCGAAGGCCGCGTGCCTCTGCACACTCTGCGTGCTGACATCGACTACGGCTTCTCCGAAGCCAAGACGACTTACGGCATCATCGGCGTGAAGGTCTGGGTCTACAAGGGTGATACCTTGGGCCGCAACGACCTGCCCGCCGTCGAGACTCCCCGTCCTGATGACGAGCGTCGTCCACGCGGCCCCCGCCGCGATGGTCGCCGTGACGGCGCAGGCCGTGGTGCCCGCCGCCCCACAGGCGGTAACGCAGCTCCTGTAGACGGCAGCGACAAGCCTGCTGGTGCCGGCGCTGACTCCGTTAAGCGCGTTCGCAAGACTGACGCGCCCGCTACAGCAGCGGACGGTAAAGGAGAATAAACATGCTGCAACCTGCACGCCGCAAGTTCCGCAAGGAACACAAAGGCCGCAACACCGGTATCGCTACCCGTGGCAACGCTGTTGCTTTCGGCGATTTCGGTCTGAAGTCTACCGACCGTGGCCGTCTGACTGCACGTCAGATCGAAGCCGCACGTCGTGCGATTTCGCGTCACGTCAAGCGTGGCGGCCGTATCTGGATTCGTGTGTTCCCCGACAAACCCATCTCCACTAAGCCTGCTGAAGTGCGTATGGGTAACGGTAAGGGCAACCCCGAGTACTACGTGGCCGAAATCCAGCCCGGCAAGATCATCTACGAAATCGTGGGTGTTCCTGAAGAGCTGGCACGTCAAGCGTTCCGCCTGGCCGCTGCAAAGCTGCCTCTGCGTACGACCTTCGTGTCCCGTCACATTGGTGAATAAGGAGAATCAACATGACTAAAACTGCTGAACTCCGCCAAAAAGACGTGGCCGCCCTGGAAGCTGAAGTGAAGTCCCTGCAAAAGGCCCACTTCGGTCTGCGTATGCAAAAGGCCACGCAACAACTTGGCAACACATCGACTCTGAAGGCCACACGCCGTGAGATCGCCCGTGCCAAGACCATTCTTGCTGAAAAGCAAGCCGCCAAGTAAGGAGCCGACATGACGGAAGCTAAAACATCCCTCAAGCGCACCTTGATTGGCAAGGTGGTGAGCGACAAGCGCGCTAAGACAGTGACCGTGTTGGTGGAGCGTCGCGTGATGCACCCCATCTACGGCAAGATTGTGGTGAAGTCCTCGAAGTACCACGCTCACGACGAGCAAGGTGAATTCAAGATGGGTGACACCATCGAAATCACCGAGAGCCGTCCGCTGTCGAAGACCAAGAACTGGGTGGCGACCCGCTTGGTGCAAAAGGCTGCTCTGGTTTAAGCGTTCAACCGCTTTGACTGCATAGTCTTGAAAAGCGACCCACAATGTGGGTCGCTTTTTTATTTGTCGCCTTGCCCGGCGCTGTGCGCACGGGAACAAGCCAAGGCGATGCACATCCTGGAGGACACACAATGATCAAGGTTGGAGACGCGCTGCCCGCAGTGAAGCTGATGGAGTACGTGGAAGTGGAAGGCAATGGCTGCAGCATCGGCCCTAACCCTGTGGAGCTGCCCCAGGCCGCCGTAGGCAAGACGATTGCCCTGTTCGCCGTGCCCGGCGCCTTTACCCCGACCTGCTCTGCCAAGCACCTGCCTGGTTACATCGAGCAGGCCGAGGCTTTTAAGGCGGCAGGCGTGGACGAAATCTGGTGTGTGTCTGTGAACGATGCGTTTGTGATGGGCGCCTGGGGGCGCGAGCAGAACGCCACCGGCAAGGTGCGCATGATCGCCGACGGCGACGCCGCATTTGCCAAGGCCACGGGCCTGACCCTGGATCTGAACGGCAAGGGCCTGGGTCTGCGCAGCAACCGCTACTCGATGCTGCTCAAAGACGGCAAGGTGGTGAGCCTGAACGTCGAAGGCCCCGGCAAGTTTGAAGTGTCGGACGCCGCCACGCTGTTGGCCCAAGCCAAGGCCTAAGCCGCCGAGGATTGCAAAAAAGCGCTGCTTCTGCAGCGCTTTTTTTATGGTGCTTGGCGCCAGCTGCGGCACTCGCCGGTTGCGGCTAGGGCGGGGTGGTGGCTGGTGGAAGCTGTGACGAGGGGGCTCCTTTGTCCACCAACGGCACCACACTCCAGCGCCCGGACTGGAAGACATCGGGCACGCCCCGGCTGCTGGCTTCGCTGGCCACGGTCTGGCGCCAGCCCTCCAGCAGGTGCGTGCGTCCTGCTGTGTCGCGCATCAGCAGGGCGGTTTTCATGAAGTGCATCAGGCGGACCACCACCGAGGCCGGCCGTGCGTCGGGGCGCATCCAGCGGTAGGAGGCTGATGCCTCGGCGCCAAAGTAGGTGGCAAAACGCTTGAGTTCAACGTCCGTGGCCTCGTTCATCAGGCTGAAAACTTCCGAAGCCGTCGGGACTTTAGGTACGACGGCCAGTTCCGGGTGCTGCGCCAGAAAGCGCACCAGCAGGGCCAGGGCCGGGTCTTTGACCGGCGCGTCCGGGGCCTGGCGCACGATCTGCATCCAGCGGGTGATGGACATCCCGAGCACCCAGATGATGTCCTGGGTCGCCAGCCCGAAGCCCTGGCGCACGGTCTCGAGGTCTCGGCCCAGCACGGGGCGGTCGGTGGGAATCATGGGCAAGTGGTCGGTTCGGTGTCGCAACGCCGTGCCCGTGCGGGAGTGGACAAGGACGCTGCTGCCGCATTATTCACGGACTGCGTCCCCGCATCCAGCGCGGATGCCGTGTGTCGGTCAAACACACATCATGCTGCTTTCAGCGGTGTGATGTGGCGGCAGAAGGTGTTGATGGCGATGTCAGGCAGACATGCGGCCATGTTGCCACGTCCCGAGGATTGCACAAGCGCGGGTGGAGCCCACGCGGTTGCCGGGAATGTGTGGGATCTGTGGTGAATGCGGCGTAACACCACGCCACGCGATCAAGCCTTCCTGTGGCGTGATGCAGTGCCTTGCTTGGCTGCGTGTGTCCCTGCAGTGCCATACCTTTCACTGTGCAGGCGTCTGGACCGGTGCGGCGGTCGTTCAGAAGATGTCGACCTTCAGGTAGTGCGCCCCGGCAATCGGGTTGTGGTAGTAGGGTTCGATCGCTGTGAACCCCAGGTCGGTGTAGAGGTTGCGCGCCGCCTCCATGTCGTCCAGGGTGTCCAGCAGCACGCAGGCATAGCCCGCCTGGCGCGCTGCATCAAGGGCGCTTTCGGCCAGTTGGCGCCCCAGGCCGAAGCCCCGGAAGGCCTTGCGCACGTACAGGCGCTTCATCTCGGCCGCATTCGGGTAGTCGGCGGTGTCCAGGGGTCGCAGGGCGCAGCACCCGGCCAGGGCATCGCCCACATGGGCCAGCAGCAAGCTGCCGCGTGGCGCGGCATAGTCGCCGGGCAGGGTGGCCAACTCGTGGGCAAAATTTTGAAAGGCCAGGTCCAGGGCCAGGCTGTCGGCGTATTCGCTGAACAGCAAGGCGGCGCTGGCCATGTCTTGGGGCGTCGCGGCAAGGGCGACGGCCACGCTGGGGTGGTCCACGTTCAAAACTGGGTGTTCAAGGGCAAAACAAGAGCCCAGTGTAGCGGCATGCCGCAGCCAGGGATACCGTGGTTAGAACGCCGCCCGGGTCCAGACCCAGTAGGCCATCACGGCGCAGGCCGCAGCGAACAGCAGGGCGGAGGCCCAATTGGCCAGGCCGTCGCGGCTGGCGGGCAGGTCGGCGGGCAGGCCGACCTTGTCGCCGTGCAGCATGGCGGGCACCAGCTTGTCGCGCCGCACGACACTGTAGAACACGATGGCGGCCAGGTGCAGGCCGATCACCGTCCACAGCAGCCACTGGCCCCAGCCTTTGTGCCAGCTGGTGGCCCAGGCGATGGTGTCGGACGAGACAAAGTGCACCAGGGGGCCGGCGAAGGCGATTTCGTCATCGCTGACCAGTCCGGTGCCGACTTGCAGGCCCAGGATGCCCAGCATGGCCAGCACCGACAGGGCGCCCAGAGGGTTGTGGCCGGCCTTGTCGGCGGGGCGGCCCTGGCCACGCAGGTGGCGCAGCAGCCGCACGGGACCGGGGATGAAGGTGGCGAAGCGCGACCAGTGGCCACCGACCAGGCCCCAGACCACGCGGAACAGCAGCAGTGCCAGGACCACGTGCCCCAGGCGCAGGTGCCATTCCATGGCGTTGCCGCCGATGTTGGCGGTGACGATCAGGGCAATCACGCTGGCGGCCAGCGACCAGTGGAACAGGCGCGTGGGCAGGTCCCAGATGCGCAGGCGGGTGGTGGTGGGTGAGCTCATGGGTGGAATGTACGGGGCGGAAGGGGAAAGATGCTGCGGCGCATCAAAAAATGCCGGAGGGTTGGGGAACTGCCGGGGCGCGGCGATACTCCCCTGTTACAACCAGGGTTGTCTGGTTCATACCGAGAAAGGAAGTTCCCCATGAAGTTCAAAACCTTGTCCGTGGCTGCGCTGGCCCTGTCTGCGGCGCTGGCGGGTGCGACGGCAGCGGCCGACACGCTGAAGTTTGGCAAGACCGAAGATGCCGTCAAGTACCGCCAGAATGCCTTGTTCGTGATGAGCCAGCACTTCGGCTCGCTGGGTGCCATGGCCAACGGACGGGCCGAGTTCAACGCCGATCTGGCCAAGCAGAACGGCGCTGTGCTGGAGACGCTGGCCACCTTGCCCTGGCAGGCGTTCGGCGCAGGCACCGAGGGGGGCAAGACCAAGCCCGAAGTCTGGAAGGAAAAGGCCAAGTTCGACGGCCATGCCAAGGATTTCGTGACCGAAGCCGGCAAGCTGGCCGCGGCCGCCAAGACCGGGGATCTGGCACAGCTCAAGGCCGCCTTCGGTCCTGCGGCCCAGACCTGCAAGGCCTGCCACGACGCCTTCCGCAACCGTTGATAGCCCCCCGGTTGTTTGAATAAAAAAGAGCTGCCAGCGCAGGTGTGGGGCGGGTTTCAAGGCTTTTAAGGCCGGAAACCCCACGCCATCCAGCGCTGGCAGCTCTTTTTTTGAGATGGGACTGGCGCGCCTCAGGCCTCGGCCAGCAGCTTTTCGATCAGCTGGTGCAGCTCTTCAAAGTTGGGCTGCCCGATGTAGGTCTTCACGATATCGCCGCGCTTGTTGACGATGTAGGTGGTGGGGGTCAGCTTCACATCGCCCCAGGCCTTGGCAATCTGGCCAGTGTTGTCCAGCGCCACCTTGAAGGGCAACTGACGCGACTGGGCGAAGTTCACCACATAGCTGGGCGGGTCGTACTGCATGGCCACGGCCAGGGTGTCATAGCCCTGGTCCTTGTACTTGTTGTAGGTCGCGATGACCTCTGGCATTTCCGCTACGCAGGTCACGCAGCTGGTGGCCCAGAAGTTGACCAGCGTCACCTTGCCGCGCAGCTGCTGCGTGGTGGTGCTGGAGCCGTCGAGCAGCACGAATTGCGAACTGGGCGCGGGCTGCGCGGACTCGCCCCACAGCACATAGCCCCCCAGGCCTGCGAATGCAGCAAGCGCCACGCCTGCCACCAGATGTTTGATTGCCATACGTCGTATTGTGCCAAGTTGCCGGGATGCGGCCCCAGGCAGATCCCCGCAGCACGCCCATGTATGGAGTGGTTTACCCCGAAGAAGTTCACCATCCAGTTCGCCTGGGGTTTGCCGATAATCCAGGCATGAGCAAGATTTCCACCCTGATGCGTTGTGCCCTGGTTGCCGCTGCTGCGCTGGCCTTGGGCGCCTGTGGCAAGCACGAACCGGAGTTGCCCTGGCGCCCCGTCGCGCTGGACGATGCGGGCCTGGAAATGCAGTTCCCGTGCGATCCGCAGTTTGCCCGCACGCCGGTGGACTTCGGCATGTCTCTGGGCCGTGTGCCGGTCAACATGATGGGCTGCGATGCCGTGGATTCCACCTTCGCCCTGTCGCACTGGGTGCTGGACGATGCCAGTCAGGCCGACGATGCCCTGGCATTCTGGGAGGCCGCGGTGTTGACCCGCCTCAAGGCCGTGGACGGCGAGGGTGACAAGAGCGGCGCCCCCTTCGTGCCCGCCGGCGCCATGGACCTGGGGCGTTCCATCCGCGCCACGGTGGAAGGTGTCGGTCCCGCAGGCTGGACCATCACCACCCACGGTGTCTGGTTTGCGCGCAAGGAGGGCGACAAGGCGCGCATCTTCCATGCCGTGGTCTATGCCCCCAAGGCCCACCACAAGATCGCGGGCCAGTTCTTCAACAGCATCGTGCTGCAGGCCCGCCCCTGAGCGGGATCGGCCCGCGTGCTGCGCTCTGCGGCTCACGCGGCACGGCTGGCGCGCCATAATGGCAATCCAGACTAAGGCCTTATGACCACGACTGCCAACCACATCCTCCTGATTGCCCACGCCCCGCTGGCGCACGCCTTGCGCGAATGTGCGCTGCACGTGTTTGCCGACAGCGCCCAGGATGTCAGCGTGCTGGATGTGCCGCCCAACGAATCTCCCGAAGACACGTTGCAGGCGGCGCGCACCCTGCTGGCGCACAGCGGGGCCGAGCGCACCCTGGTGCTGGCGGATGTGTTCGGTGCGACGCCCAGCAATGTGGCCCACCGGCTGGTGGAGGGCAGTGCCGCGCGCTTGCTGGTGGGGGTGAACCTGCCCATGCTGCTGCGCGCCATCTGCTACCGCTACGAACCGTTGGACGAGCAGGCCGCGCGTGCGCTGGCAGGCGGTCAGCAAGGCATGCTGCAAGTGGCGGCCAGCAATGCCCCACGCAACCAGAATTCCCGGAAAGAACATGGTCAAGACAGAGATCACCATCAGCAATAAGCTGGGCTTGCATGCCCGCGCTTCGGCCAAGCTGACCAAGCTGGCCGGCAGCTTCCCCTGCGATGTCTGGATGAGCAAGGGCGAGCGGCGCATCAACGCCAAGAGCATCATGGGCGTCATGATGCTGGCGGCCGGGGTGGGCTCCGTGGTGGAGCTGGAAACCGATGGCCCCCAGGAGCAGGAAGCCCTGGACGCACTCGTGGCACTGATCAACGACAAGTTTGGCGAAGGCCAATAAACACGGGCAACGCAGCAGTTAGGCTGCGTTTTTTGCATGGTGCACCGTCGGTGCCCAGCAAGAGGCATCGTTGAAAAGGATCAAGGCATGACATTTGCCATCCATGGGCTGGCCGTTTCGCGCGGCATTGCGATTGGGCGGGCGGTGGTGGTGGCCGCCAGCCGGGTTGAGGTGCGGCACTACTTCATCGACGCGAACCAGGTCGAGGCGGAGCTGGACCGCGCCCGCAAGGCCCGCGCGGCCGTGGTCGACGAGCTGCAGCGCCTGGTCAGCGACCTGCCTGAGGATGCGCCGGGCGAGCTGGCCGCCCTGCTGGAAGTGCACCTGATGCTGCTGCAGGACGAGGTGCTGGCGGCGGGCGTGCGCCACTGGGTGGCCGAGCGGCTGTACAACGCCGAGTGGGCGCTGATGACGCAGCTGGAGCAGATCTCGCGCCAGTTCGACGAGATGGAGGACCCCTACCTGCGCGAGCGCAAGACCGACCTGGAGCAGGTGGCCGACCGCGTCCTGCGGCAGATGCGTGGCCTGGCCACCAGCCCCGTGGCAGCGCCGCCACCGCCGCCCGCTCCGGCGCAGGACGGCTCGCAGCCCATGCTGGAGGGGCTGGCCGATGCGCCCCTGGTGCTGGTGGCGCAGGACCTGTCGCCTGCCGACATGCTGCAGTTCAAGCGCAGCGTGTTTGCCGGTTTTGTGACGGCCGTCGGTGGCAAGACCAGCCACACCGCGATCGTCGCGCGCAGCATGGACATTCCCGCCGTGGTGGGCGCGCGCGCTGCCAGCCAGCTGATCCGCCAGGATGACTGGGTGGTGATCGACGGCAATGCCGGCGTGGTGCTGGTGGACCCCTCGCCCATCATCCTGGAGGAGTACCGCTTCCGCCAGCGCCAGGACGTGCTGGAGCGCGAGCGTCTGGCGCGCCTGCGCCACACCCCGGCGATCACGCTGGATGGCCAGAAGGTGGAGCTGCTGGCGAACATCGAGCAGCCCGGCGATGCCGGTGCGGCCGTGCATGCCGGGGCCGCCGGCGTGGGGCTGTTCCGCAGCGAATTCCTGTTCATGGGGCGCGAAGGCAAGCTGCCCGGCGAGGAGGAGCAGTTCGAGGCCTACAAGGCCGCCGTGCAGGGCATGCAGGGCCTGCCGGTGACGATCCGCACCATCGATGTGGGGGCGGACAAGCCGCTGGACAAAGTCAGCCGCGACATCTCGCTGAACCCCGCGCTGGGTCTGCGCGCCATCCGCTGGAGCCTGGCCGAGCCCGCGATGTTTCGCACCCAGCTGCGCGCCATCTTGCGCGCTGCGGCGCTGGGCCCGGTGCAACTGCTGTTCCCCATGGTGTCGCACCAGCACGAGGTGCACAGCATCGTGCAGCAGGTTCGGCTGGCCCAGTCCGAGCTGGAGGCGCGGGGCGTGGCCCAGGGGCCGGTGCAGCTGGGCGCGATGATCGAGATTCCGGCCGCCGCCATCATGGTGCGCAGCCTGCTGCAGCATTTTGATTTCGTCTCCATCGGCACCAACGACCTGATCCAGTACACGCTGGCCATCGACCGCGCCGACGAGGCCGTGGCGCATTTGTACGACCCCTTGCATCCGGCCGTGCTGCACCTGGTGGCCCAGGTCATCCAGACGGCCAACGACATGGGCAAGCAGGTCTGTGTGTGCGGCGAGATGGCGGGCGATACCGCCATGACGCGCCTGCTGCTGGGCCTGGGCCTGCGCAGTTTCTCGATGCACCCAGCGCAGATCCTGAGCGTGAAGCAGGAAGTGCTGCGCGCCGACACGCGCAAGCTGCAGCCCTGGGCGCAAACGGTGCTGGCGGCCGAAAGCCCGGCGGCGCTGCTGGAAGTGGCGCAGTAACACCGGCAACCGGGCCACGCGCGTCATTACGTCGCACGGCGTGTTGCGTATTGTTGCAATTTAATTGAGATTAATTCTCATTCAGTGCTATGATGCGTAGCACTGGGTTCTTGGAAGCACGTCTTCTGGTGGGGGATGCCAAGAACCGGCCCTTTCAGGTTTCATCGTGGGGCGACAAACAGGCCTGTCAAGCCTGTGCGTCGTTTTTTGCCAGCCAGCGGACTGCCCGGTTAGCCACGCATCTTTTCGCACGGTGAACATAGATCTTGAAACAGGAGCAGCCAGCGCGCGCTGCTGTTTGTTTTCAAAATGGTTGGATGCTGAAGTCAGCATTTCTGGCGCGCCAAGCGCTATAAAAAAAGCAACCCGCGGGTTGCTTTTTTTGTGCGCGGTGCGGACTCAGACGCCCGCGGCGTGCGCCTGCTGGTCGGCGTGGTAGCTGGAGCGCACCATGGCGCCCACGGCGGCGTGGCTGAAGCCCATCTTGTAGGCCTCGGCCTCGAACATCTTGAAGGTGTCGGGGTGCACGTAGCGGCGCACGGGCAAGTGGCTGTTGGTGGGCGCCAGGTACTGGCCGATGGTCAGCATCTCGATGTCGTGGGCGCGCATGTCGCGCATCACTTCCAGGATTTCCTCGTCCGTCTCGCCCAGGCCCACCATCAGCCCGCTCTTGGTCGGCACATTCGGGTGCAGGGCCTTGAACTTCTTGAGCAGGTTCAGCGAGAACTGGTAGTCCGAACCCGGACGCGCTTCCTTGTACAGGCGCGGGATGGTTTCCAGATTGTGGTTCATCACATCGGGCGGCGCGGCCTTCAGGATTTCCAGTGCGCGGTCATCGCGCCCGCGGAAGTCGGGCACCAGGATTTCGATCTGGGTGGTGGGCGACAGTGCGCGGGTTTGTTGGATGCACTCCACGAAGTGGCCCGAGCCACCGTCGCGCAGGTCGTCGCGGTCCACGCTGGTGATCACCACGTACTTCAGGTGCAGGCGGGCGATGGTCTCGGCCAGCTTGCGCGGTTCGTCCACGTCCAGCGGGTCGGGGCGGCCGTGGCCCACGTCGCAGAACGGGCAACGACGCGTGCACTTGTCGCCCATGATCATGAAGGTGGCCGTGCCCTTGCCAAAGCATTCACCGATGTTGGGGCAGCTGGCTTCCTCGCACACCGTGTGCAGCTTCTGCTCGCGCAGGATGTCCTTGATCTCGTAGAAGCGCGTGGTGGGGCTGCCCGCTTTGACGCGGATCCACTCGGGCTTCTTCAGGACTTCGCCCTGTTCGACCTTGATGGGGATGCGCGACAGCTTGGCGGCCGCCTTCTGCTTGGCCAGCGGGTTGTAGTTCTCGGCGGACTGTGCTTCGCGCACGACTTCGTTGCTGCTCATGATGGTGGTCTCAGGGCGCGAGGCGGGTGATCAGCTGGCTGCCGAACACTTGCGCCACCTCGTTCCAGGTTGTCTGGATGCCGATTGTAGAAAGGTCGACGGTCGCCATGCCTGCGTAGCCGCAAGGGTTGATGCGGTGGTAGGGCTCCAGGTCCATGGCCACGTTCAGTGCCACGCCATGGTAGGTGCAATGGCGGCTGACCTTGATGCCCAGCGCGGCAATCTTGCCCAGCCCGGTGAAGTCCGGCTGGGGCGCAGGGCTGCCGGGCTCGCGCCGCTGCGGGCGCTGTGCCAGCATGGCGTGGCTGAAGGGATCGTCCAGGCGCACATAGATGCCGGGAGCGCCTTCCACACGGTGGCCGGTGACGCCAAAGTGCGCCAGGGTGCGGATCACGGCCTCTTCCAGGCGGTAGACGTATTCCTTGACGAAGTAACCCCGGCGCTGCAAGTCCAGCAACGGATACGCCACCACCTGGCCAGGGCCGTGGTAGGTCACCTGGCCACCGCGGTTGGTGGCCACGACGGGAATGCCGCCGGGCACCAGCACATGCTCGGCCTTGCCGGCCAGGCCTTGGGTGAAGGTGGGTGCGTGCTCACACAGCCACAGTGCGTCGGCCGTGTGCTCGTCGCGGTGTGCGGTGAAATCCTGCATCGCCTGGTTGCAGGCCGCATAGTCCACGCGGCCCAGCAGGCGCGCGTCGATGGCGTGCGGTGCCACTTGGCTCAAAGCACCACCTTGACCAGGGGGTGGCTGGTCAGGGCGCGGTACAGGTCGTCGAGTTGTTCACGGCTGGTGGCGGTCACGGTGATGGTCACGCCCAGGTACTTGCCGCCGCTGCTGGGGCGCTGCTCGATGGTGCTGGCGTCGAAATAGGGGTCGAACTGCAGGGCTACGCGGGTGATGGCGTGCACAAAGTCCTCCGCGTGCAGGCCCATCACCTTGATGGGGAACAGGCTTGGATACTCGATCAGCGAGTCCTTGCGGGGATCGGTGCTAGCGGATGTATCGGACATGGTCATGATGAAAAATGGAGCAAAGGGTTTTGCTTGGTGCGAGAGCCATTGTGCGCTATGGTTGCGCCGCTGGTCGTGGGTGCGGGTTTAGGTGTCTTGCAAGGCAACTTACGTGCTTTTACAACGGTGCAAACCCGATGTCTTGTTGCCGCAGGACGACATAAGCTGCGGGAATTGTCCGTGAAAACCCCCGCAACCTGCTGCAGGTGGCGCTTGCAAAACGGGTTTCTACGTATAATCAGAGGCTTTGTGAAAATTCCGGTTTGAGCGCTGGCGCATCTGACAACATGAAACACCAAGCCCACGAAACGGAATTTGAGGACGAAGAGCCGCAAATCAAGCCCCTGACGCCCGAAGAAGCGCAGGCGTGGCGACAGCGACAGCCCCGGATGTCCATGTGGCGTGTGCTTGCCGCCCAGGTGGTGGTGGGCGCGCTGTGCGCCGTGGTGGCAGCGCTGGTGGCAGGTCGCGAGGCCGGCTGGTCGGCCGCTTATGGCGCACTGGCGATCGTGGTGCCTGCGGCGCTGTTTGCTCGTGGCGTGGCCCGCAACAGCGGGCGCGCAGGGTATGCGTCGGGTGCGATTGCAAGGCTTTTTGCCTGGGAATTTGTCAAGCTGGTGCTGTGCATCGCCATGTTGGCCGCAGCCCCTGTCTTGGTGCCAAACCTGCATTGGCTGGCGTTGCTGGCAGGGATGGTGGTAACGATGAAAACGTATTGGCTGGTTCTGGTGACAGGACGGGCCAGTGTCCGAAAAACCGATTGATATTGAGAGAAGAGTTCACCGATGGCAGCCGACGCGCACGCTCCAACCGCAAGTGAATACATTGTTCACCACTTGCAGCATCTGCAAAATATCAAGCAAAACTCCATCATCGATTTCTCGGTGGTGAATCTCGACTCCGTCGCGGTCAGCCTGATTTGCGGTGTGATCGGCCTTTTCGTGCTCTGGCTGGCGGCCCGCAAAGCCACGGCTGGCGTGCCCGGCCGTTTCCAGGCTGCGGTTGAGATGCTGGTGGAAATGGTCGACACCCAGGCCAAGGCCAACATCCACAATGCTGAATCGCGCAAGTTCATCGCCCCTCTGGCGCTGACCGTGTTCGTCTGGATCTTCCTGATGAATGCCATGGACTTGCTGCCCGTGGACCTGTTGCCCGTGCTGTGGCAGACCGCTCAGGGTGATTCGCACGCTTATCTGCGCGTGGTGCCCACGGCCGACCTGTCGACCACTCTGGGTCTGTCGACGGGCGTACTGCTGCTGTGCTTCTTCTACAGCGTCAAGATCAAGGGTGCTGGCGGCTGGGCTCACGAACTGGTGACCGCGCCCTTCGGTACGTCGAAGAATCCCGTTTTCGCCCTGATCCTGGGCGTGGTTAATCTGCTGATGCAGATCATTGAATATGTTGCCAAGACGGTTTCGCACGGTATGCGACTGTTCGGCAATATGTACGCTGGTGAGTTGGTGTTCTGCCTGATTGCCCTGATGGGCGGCGCGGCTGCCATGTCGCTCTCTGGTGTGTTGCTCCCCGTGGGGCACATCATTGCGGGCTCTATCTGGGCGATCTTCCACATTCTGATCATCACCCTGCAGGCCTTCATTTTCATGATGCTGACGCTGATTTACCTCGGCCAGGCGCATGAAGCCCACTGACCTTTCCCTTTCAACTTCAACTTTCCTTTAATCCCTAGGAGTCATCATGGAAAACATTCTCGGTCTCGTCGCTCTGGCTTGTGGTCTGATCGTTGGTCTGGGCGCTATCGGCGCTTCGATCGGTATCGCACTGATGGGCGGTAAGTTCCTGGAATCCTCGGCCCGTCAGCCTGAGCTGATCAACGAACTGCAAACCAAGATGTTCATCTTGGCTGGTCTGATCGACGCCGCTTTCCTGATCGGTGTTGCTATCGCCCTGCTGTTCGCTTTCGCCAACCCCTTCGTCCTGGCCTAAGCTCCGATCAACGCCCTAGAAAGAAAGGTGTTGCCGTGAGTATTAACGCGACCCTGTTCGTTCAGTGCATCGTCTTCCTGATCTTGGTGCTGTTCACGATGAAGTTCGTGTGGCCCCCGATTGCGAAGGCGTTGGATGAGCGAGCCCAGAAAATCGCCGATGGCCTCGCTGCTGCCGACAAGGCCAAGACCGAGCTCAGCGCTGCCAACAAGCGCGTTGAGCAGGAACTGAGCCAGACGCGCAACGAGACAGCATCGCGGCTTGCGGACGCCGATCGCCGCGCCCAGGCCATCATTGAAGAGGCCAAGGTCCGCGCGACAGAAGAAGGCAACAAGATTGTTGCTGCTGCCCGCGCCGAAGCTGAGCAGCAAGCCGTTGCAGCCCGTGAAGCACTGCGTGAGCAAGTCGCTGCACTGGCCGTGAAGGGTGCCGAGCAGATCCTCCGCAAGGAAGTGAATGCCGGCGTTCACGCTGATCTGCTGAACCGCCTGAAGACAGAGCTGTAAGGAAAGCAAAATGGCAGAACTCGCCACCATTGCCCGCCCTTACGCTGAAGCCTTGTTCAAGGCCAGCTCCGCCAGCGGAGCTGACTTGAACGGCACTGTCGCTTGGGTGGAGGAATTGGCGGCGATTGCCGCTGATCCGCAATTGCGTCAACTGGCCGACAGCCCCAAGGTGACGGTCGAGCAAGTGCTCGGCGTCATCACTGGCGTGGCCCGTTCGGCTTTGCCCGATGCCGCTCGCAATTTCCTGCGCGTCATCATTGAAAACGGTCGCCTGGACGCACTGCCTGAAGTGGCTGTGCAGTTCCGTGCCATCGTGAACCGCCTCAATGGCTCGTCCGACGCTATCGTTTACAGCGCTTTCCCCGTAGAGGATGCCGCTCTGAACGACATCAGCGATGCGCTGCAAAAGCGCTTCGGCCGCAAGCTGAACCTGTCCGTCCAGATCGATGCATCTTTGATCGGCGGCGTTCGCGTGGTGGTGGGCGACGAGGTGTTGGACACCTCCGTCAAGGCTCGTCTGGAACAAATGAAAGCGGCCCTCACTGCGTAAGCGGATTGAGGTCTCGGCTAACCAAAGAAAGAAGGAAAGAGTCATGCAACTCAATCCCGCAGAAATTTCTGAATTGATCAAGAGCCGCATCGAAGGGCTGGAAGCAACTGCCGATATCCGTAACCAAGGCACCGTGGTGTCGGTGACGGACGGTATCGTGCGCGTGCACGGCTTGTCGGACGTGATGCAAGGCGAAATGTTGGAATTCCCCGCTTCCGCCGATGGCCAGCCTTCGTATGGGTTGGCTCTGAATCTGGAGCGTGATTCCGTCGGTGCGGTGATCTTGGGTGAGTACACCCACATCGCCGAAGGTGACACTGTGAAGTGCACCGGTCGTATCTTGGAAGTGCCCGTGGGTCCCGAACTGATCGGCCGCGTGGTGAATGCGCTGGGCCAGCCTATCGACGGCAAGGGTCCCATCAACGCCAAGATGACCGACGTGATCGAAAAGGTTGCGCCTGGTGTGATCGCACGTCAATCCGTGGACCAGCCGCTGCAAACCGGTATCAAGTCCATCGACTCCATGGTGCCCGTGGGCCGTGGTCAGCGCGAGCTGATCATTGGTGACCGCCAGACTGGCAAGACCGCTGTTGCGATCGACGCCATCATCAACCAAAAGGGTCAAGGCGTTACCTGTATCTACGTGGCGATCGGTCAAAAGGCCTCGTCCGTCAAGAACGTGGTGCGCGCGCTGGAGCAAGCTGGCGCGATGGAGTACACCATCGTCGTGGCTGCAACGGCCTCCGAATCTGCTGCGATGCAGTACGTGTCGGCTTACTCCGGCTGCACGATGGGCGAATACTTCCGCGACCGCGGTGAAGATGCCCTGATTGTGTATGACGACCTGTCCAAGCAAGCTGTGGCCTACCGCCAGGTTTCGCTGCTGCTGCGTCGTCCTCCAGGACGTGAAGCTTTCCCCGGCGACGTGTTCTATCTCCACAGCCGTCTGCTGGAGCGTGCCGCTCGCGTGAACGCCGACTACGTCGAAGCCTTCACCAAGGGCGCTGTCAAGGGCAAGACCGGTTCGTTGACTGCGCTGCCCATCATCGAAACACAGGCTGGCGACGTCTCTGCCTTCGTGCCTACGAACGTGATTTCGATTACCGACGGCCAGATCTTCCTGGAAACCAGCCTGTTCAACGCTGGTATCCGTCCTGCGATCAACGCCGGTATCTCGGTGTCCCGCGTGGGTGGTGCTGCCCAGACCAAGCTGGTTAAGGGCCTATCCGGCGGTATCCGTACCGACTTGGCGCAGTACCGTGAACTGGCCGCGTTCGCGCAGTTCGCTTCCGATCTGGATGACGCAACCCGCAAGCAGCTGGATCGTGGTGCCCGCGTGACCGAACTGTTGAAGCAGGCCCAGTACTCGCCGCTGAACACAGCGCTGATGGGCGCGACGCTGTTCGCTGTGAACAAGGGCTACATGGACGACATCGAAGTCAAGCAAGTGCTGCCCTTCGAAGCTGGTCTGCACCAATTCCTGAAGACCAGCCACGGCGCCCTGCTGGACCGCCTGAACGCCAACCGCGCTTTCGACAAGGAAGGCAAGGACGAAGCTGAATTGACCGCTGCCATCGCTGCGTTCAAGAAGTCGTTCGCTTAAACCGGACGAGGAGCCATCATGGCAGCAGGCAAGGAAATACGCGGCAAGATCAAATCGGTGGAAAACACCAAGAAGATCACCAAAGCCATGGAAATGGTGGCTGCATCCAAAATGCGCAAGGCGCAGGAACGGATGCTGGCTGCCCGTCCATACAGCGAAAAAGTCCGCAATATTGCAGCTCATCTTGGCGAAGCACATCCTGAGTATCAGCATCCCTTCATGCAAGTGCATGCTGATGCGAAGAAGGCCGGCATCATTGTGGTGACGACCGACAAGGGCTTGTGCGGCGGCATGAACACCAATGTGTTGCGTGTCGTCACGACCAAGTTGCGTGAACTGCAAGATGCGGGCACTTCGGCGGAGGCCGTGGCGATTGGCAGCAAGGGACTGGCTTTCCTGAGCCGTATTGGTGCCAAGGTGGTCTCTCAAGCCACAGCACTGGGCGATCAGCCCCACCTCGACAAGCTCATCGGGCCTGTCAAGGTGTTGTTGGACCAATACGCTGAAGGCAAGCTGAGCGCGGTGTACCTGAGCTACACCAAGTTCATCAACACCATGAAGCAAGAGTCGGTGGTGGAGCAACTGCTCCCACTGTCGAACGAGCAAATGCAAGCCGAGAAGACGGGTGCATCGTGGGAGTACATCTACGAACCTGATGCCCAGACCGTCATTGACGATCTGCTGGTGCGTTACGTGGAGTCCCTCGTGTACCAGGCAGTGGCGGAAAACATGGCGTCCGAGCAATCGGCGCGCATGGTGGCCATGAAGGCCGCAACCGACAACGCTGGCAACGTCATCAGCGAGTTGAAGCTGGTCTACAACAAGACGCGTCAGGCCGCGATTACGACCGAACTGTCGGAAATCGTCGCAGGCGCTGCCGCTGTGTAAACGGCTTTAACAGACAAACAGATTGGAGCAAAGAATGGCTCAAGTACAAGGCAAGATTGTTCAATGTATCGGCGCCGTGGTGGACGTGGAGTTCCCACGTGACCAGATGCCCAAGGTGTACGACGCGCTGAAGCTGGAAGGCTCGGCCCTGACCCTGGAAGTGCAGCAGCAGCTGGGCGACGGCATCGTCCGTACCATTGCGCTGGGTTCTTCCGACGGTCTGAAGCGTGGCCTGATGGTGACCAACACCGGTTCCGCCATCACCGTGCCCGTGGGCAAGGCGACCCTGGGTCGCATCATGGACGTGCTGGGCAACCCCATCGACGAACGTGGTCCCGTGGACCAGACCCTGACGGCCGCCATCCACCGCAAGGCCCCTGCGTACGACGAACTGTCGCCTTCGCAGGAGCTGCTGGAAACCGGCATCAAGGTGATCGACTTGGTCTGCCCTTTCGCCAAGGGCGGCAAGGTGGGTCTGTTCGGTGGCGCCGGTGTGGGCAAGACCGTGAACATGATGGAACTCATCAACAACATCGCCAAGGCCCACAGCGGTCTGTCGGTGTTCGCTGGTGTGGGTGAACGTACCCGTGAAGGCAACGACTTCTATCACGAAATGTCGGACGCCGGCGTGGTGAACCAGGAGAACCTGGGCGAGTCCAAGGTGGCCATGGTTTACGGCCAGATGAACGAGCCTCCAGGAAACCGTCTGCGCGTGGCGCTGACCGGCCTGACCATGGCCGAGTCGTTCCGTGACGAAGGCAAGGACGTGCTGTTCTTCGTGGACAACATCTACCGTTACACCCTGGCCGGTACCGAAGTGTCCGCGCTGCTGGGCCGTATGCCTTCCGCTGTGGGCTACCAGCCTACGCTGGCCGAAGAAATGGGCCGTCTGCAAGAGCGTATCACCTCGACCAAGGTGGGCTCCATCACTTCGATCCAGGCCGTGTACGTGCCTGCGGACGACTTGACCGACCCTTCGCCTGCGACGACCTTCGCCCACTTGGACTCCACCGTGGTGCTGTCGCGTGACATCGCTTCGCTGGGTATCTACCCTGCCGTGGATCCTCTGGACTCCACCAGCCGCCAACTGGACCCCCAAGTGGTGGGTGAAGAGCACTACAAGGTGGCCCGCGAAGTGCAGGGCACCCTGCAGCGCTACAAGGAACTGCGCGACATCATCGCGATTCTGGGCATGGACGAACTGGCGCCTGAAGACAAGCTGGTCGTGGCCCGTGCTCGTAAGATCCAGCGTTTCCTGTCGCAGCCTTTCCACGTGGCTGAAGTGTTCACCGGCGCCCCTGGCAAGTACGTGCCTCTGGCCGAAACCATCCGTGGTTTCAAGATGATCTGCGCCGGTGAGTGCGACCATCTGCCCGAGCAGGCTTTCTACATGGTCGGTACCATCGACGAAGCCTTCGAAAAGGCCAAGAAGCTGGCTGCTTAAGCTGTCGTGAAACCGGGGCGCCCGCCCCGGTGGCACGTCGCAACAAGCCCAGTCCCACCTTTTCTCAGGAGCAAAGATGAACACCATCCACGTTGATGTGGTCAGTGCCGAGGAATCCCTCTTCTCCGGTCCAGCGCGCTTTGTCGCACTGCCTGGTGAAGCGGGCGAGCTGGGTATCTTGCCCAAGCACACGCCGCTGATCTCCCGCATCAAACCCGGTTCCGTGCGCATCGAATTGCCCAATGGCAGCGAAGAATTCATCTTCGTCGCCGGTGGCATTTTGGAAGTGCAACCCCACTGCGTGACCGTGCTGTCCGACACCGCCATCCGTGGCAAGGATCTGGACGAGCAAAAAGCCACCCAGGCCAAGGCGGCCGCCGAGGAAGCCATGAAGAACGCCAAGAATGACGTCGACATGGCCAAGGCCCAGTCCGAGCTGGCTGTGCTGGCGGCACAGATGGCCGCGCTGCGCAAGTACCGCGGCAAGCGCTGATCGACCGGTCTCTGCAAAAAAAGCCACCGCAAGGTGGCTTTTTTTATGCCTGTTCTCAAAAACAAAGCACTTGGCGCTGGATGTACAAGGCTTTGCATCGATAAATATGCTGAAAGCGTTGCTGATCAAACGTAGACAGCTCTGGTTTTTGAAAGATATTGATGCTGCGCTATCACGGTAGTCTGGTGGAGTGGAACGATGACCGCGGCTTTGGCTTCATCCAGCCGGATCAGGGTGGTGCGCGCGTGTTCGTGCACATCAGCGCCTGGCAGCCGCGGCCCCAAGCCACGTCCCGTCCGCAGCTGGGGTTGCGCCTGGAATTTGCCATGGGCATGGAAGGCGGCAAACCGCGGGCGCAGCAGGTGACATGGCGGCCGGGTGTTCGCCCACGTACTGGCGGTGGCCCGCGCGCGGCGGACAGGATGCCCAGCGGTGCGCGGGCCAGCGGGCACGGCAGTTATGTGGTGATCCTGGCCTTTGCGCTGGTGTGGGTTGGCTCCGCCGTGGTCTGGGGCGTGCCGCGCTGGGTGTTGCCCGGGTACGCGGTGCTCAGCCTGGTCACGTTCTGCGCCTACTGGCAGGACAAGCGGGCGGCCCAGGCGGGGCTCTGGCGCACGCCGGAATCCACCCTGCATGCCCTGGCCTTGCTGGGGGGCTGGCCGGGCGCGATTGTGGCGCAGCAGTGGTTGCGCCACAAAAGCCGCAAAGCCAATTTCCGCGGACGTTTCTGGCTGACTGTGCTGGGCAATGCGGTGGCGTTCGTGGGGCTGCAGTCGCCCGCAGGGCGTGAGTGGCTGGCGCGCTGGGCCCTCTAGCGTGAAAAGTTCTTTCCAGCCGTGCCCGGCCGTGGGCTAGACATCCTTGGTGAAGCGGCCCTGGACCACCGGGGCATCCGGCAGGTTGTCTGCGGCGTCGGGGCGGTCTGCGGGGCTGCGCGGGAAGTGCGCCACCAGCAATTGGGACACCAGTTCCAGCGCCTGCTCCAACCCCTGCGCGTAGGCGGCCTGCTGAAAAGACTGTTGCATGTCGCGCACGATGGCATCCCAGGTGAGCTGCGGCACCGCACGGGTCATGGCGCGATCGGCCACGATCTCGATGGCGTGCTCCGCCAGCAGCAGGTAGATGAGCACGCCATTGTTGTGCTCGGTGTCCCACACGCGCAGCTTGCCAAACAGCCCGACGGCCCGGTCGCGGGCACTGGCGTTGCGCCAGATGTAGCTGTAGGGCAGTCCGCCTTCCACACACAGGCGCAGCTGGCCGGTGTGCAGGCGCTCGCTGGCGGCGACGGCCCGCTCCAGGCGCTGCAGCACGTCGTCGGGGAATGTCTCGCGCACCTGGCCCTCCACCCAGCGGTGGTGCCACAGTCGGTACAGGCGTTGCAGCAGGCGGGCCATGGTGCGTCACCAATTCCCGGAAGCGCCGCCGCCCCCAAAGCTGCCGCCACCGCTGGGTGGAGGGCCAGGTGCGCGAGAC
>NZ_VSWF01000044.1:0-24346 GCF_009668305.1 Comamonas sp. CAH-2 | reverse complement strand
GGAAAGGGGCATAGGCTTGGTGGGGTGGGGCCGGCAGCGCGTGTCTGGTCAGGGGGCGTGCCTTGGGCACTCCGCATCCCCCGCCGCGCTGCCACAACGTGGCGGCGATTGTCGGCAGCTGGGCGCCAGTGTGCAGTCACCCAGGCTACGCCTTGTGAGGCAAAAAGGCCTGTAACGCGCATGCAGCCTGCGCATTCAGCTATCTAATTTTCTAAGGGCAAGCCCTGTAGACAGCGCCTGGCCCCTCCACCAGCATGCAAGGGTCTTAGCGTTGCCCGGGAGGCCGTGATGAAAACCTTGGTGGACCAGTTGGCACAGTACGCGGAGTACCACCGCGATGGGCGCAACATCCTGACGCATTTTGTGGGCGTGCCGATGATTCTGTTCGCCGTGGTGATCCTGCTGTCGCGCCCCGGCTGGGCCTGGGGAGACAGTGGCCTGGTCGTCAGCCCTGCGGTGCTGGCGGCCCTGGCCGCCTCGGTGTACTACATGCTGCTGGACACCCGCTACGGCATCGCCCTGGCCGTGGTGCTGGGGGGCATGCTGTCCGTGGGCGTGTGGCTGGCACAGCAGACCATGGCGTTGTGGCTGGGTTGGGGCGTGGGGCTGTTTGTGGTGGGCTGGGTCATCCAGTTTGTGGGCCATTACTGGGAAGGGCGCAAGCCGGCCTTCATGGACGACATCGTCGGCCTGCTGATCGGGCCGCTGTTCGTGCTGGCGGAAATGGGCTTTGCGCTGGGGCTGCGCAAGGAGGTGCAGCAGGCCATCGAGGCCCGCTCCGGCCCGGTGCGCCATGGCGCGCGTCCCGCCTCACTGTGAGCGGCGCAAGGCCGGGTGGCGCGGATATTCCAGCGCACTGCAAGAAGTCAGCAAGGGCATGCCTCTAAAATCCTCGGGTTGCCCCTCGCGGGGTTTTGTTTCACAACCTGATCAAACATCATGTCCTTCGAAAAGCTGACACCCGGCAAGAACGCCCCTGAAACCTTCAACGTGGTGATCGAGATCGCCGCCAACTCCGATCCCGTGAAGTACGAAGTGGACAAGGAAACCGGCTGCGTGTTCGTGGACCGTTTCATGGGCACCGCCATGCACTACCCCGTGAACTACGGCTATGTACCCCAGACACTGGCGGGTGACGGTGACCCCGTGGACGTGCTGGTGATGACCCCCTTCCCGCTGCCCTCCGGCGTGGTCGTGCCTTGCCGTGCCATCGGCATCCTGCACATGGAAGATGAAGGCGGCGTGGACGGCAAGGTGCTGGCTGTGCCCACCAAGAAGATCCTGCCTGCCTACGAGAAGATCGAAAGCCTGGCCGACGTGCACGAGCTGACCCTGAACCAGATCGCCCACTTCTTCGAACACTACAAGGACCTGGAAAAGGGCAAGTGGGTGAAGGTGCTGGGTTGGAAGGGCGTGGACGAGGCCCACAAGGAAATCGTGGACGGCATCGCCAACTACAACAAGGCCTAAAAATTTCATTTGCGAAACCTGGTTTTCGCAAATAGAACGCAAAAACCTTTGTAATTGTTTGTTAATGTGCAGACCCTTGGCGGGGTCTGCATTTTTTTTGCCCTTGTTCGGCCCCGCGTCCACTTGGAGACGAGATGTTTTTGGCAAATATGCGGATGGCCACCAAGCTGGGGGCCGGGTTTGCACTGGTCACGTTGCTCACGCTGGCGCTGGGCAGCATTTCTTTGTGGCAGATGCGGCAGATGGATGCCAGCACCCGGGCCGTGGTGCAGCACGCCATGCCCAGCGTGGTCGATGTCAGCAGCCTGCGCGAACTGTGGAGCCGCCTGCGCCGTGCAGAAGCCGGCATCCTGAATGTGAACAGCGTGGCCGAAGTGGACGGCTATGTGGCCCAGATCACCCGGGTGCAGGAAGAGATCCAGGCGCACGAGCGCAGCTATGAATCCTTGGCACGCCAGCCGCAGGAGCAGCAGCTCTGGGAGCGCTACCAGCAACTGCGTGGCCAGTATGCCCAGACGCATGCCAGCTTTGTGCAGCAGGCACGCGACAAGGACTACAGCCAGCCCGAAGGCGACCTGCTGCTGGGCGATGCCGTGACGAACTTCTACGTGGGCACGGCAGAGCCCGCGTTCGTGAACCTGCTGGATGCGCTGGGCCAGCTGTCCAGCGTCAACCGCGAGCAGGCCGACCAGACCGCCCAGGAGGCCGCGCGCAGCTACCAGTTTGCAGTGACCTGGGTGCTGCTGGGCATGGGGCTGAGTGCCGCGGTGGCCCTGGTCTGGGGATGGTGGATCACCCGCACGGTGACCGTGCCGGTGAAGCAGGCGGTGCATGCGGCCTTGCAGATTGCCGAAGGCGATCTGACCCAGGACATTCCCCGCGGCGGACGCGATGAAATGGGTGTGCTGCTGCAGGAGCTGGTGTCCATGCGCGACAAGCTGGAACAGGTGGTCAGCCATGTGCGCACCAATGCCCAGGGCGTGCTGACCTCGAGCGAGCAGATCGCCTCGGGCAACGCCGACCTGTCTGGCCGTACCGAGGAGCAGGCCAGCGCCTTGCAGCAGACGGCTGCTTCCATGGAGCAGATGTCTTCCACCGTGCGGCACAACGCGGACAGCGCGGCCCAGGCCAACCAGCTGGCCATGAATGCCTCGCAGGTCGCCGCCCGTGGCGGTGATGTCGTGGCGCGGGTGGTGGACACGATGAAAGGCATTGATGCCAGCAGCCAGAAGATTGCCGACATCATCGGCGTGATCGACGGCATCGCCTTCCAGACCAACATCCTGGCGCTGAATGCGGCGGTGGAAGCCGCCCGCGCAGGCGAGCAGGGCCGCGGCTTTGCCGTGGTGGCCGGCGAGGTGCGCGCCCTGGCGGGCCGCAGCGCCGACGCGGCCAAGGAAATCAAGTTGCTGATCACCGAGAGCGTGGACCGCGTAGGGCAGGGCAGCCATCTGGTGGCCGAGGCCGGCGCCACGATGCAGGAGGTGGTCACTGCCATCCGCCATGTCTCCGATCTGGTGGGCGAGATCAGCGCCGCCAGC
Source organism: Comamonas sp. CAH-2 (assembly GCF_009668305.1). Classification (NCBI taxonomy): domain Bacteria; kingdom Pseudomonadati; phylum Pseudomonadota; class Betaproteobacteria; order Burkholderiales; family Comamonadaceae; genus Comamonas; species Comamonas sp. CAH-2. The sequence goes on along the minus strand of NZ_VSWF01000044.1, from coordinate 21,335 downwards.
AAGGAGCAAAGCCAGGGCGTGGGGCAGGTGAGTGATGCGATTGCGCAGATGGACCAGGTGACCCAGCAGAATGCGGCCCTGGTCGAGGAAAGCGCGGCCGCCGCGCTGGGCCTGCAGCACCAGGCCCAGCAGCTGGTGGATGCGGTGTCCAGCTTCAAGGTCAAGCCGGCACAGGCCGCCGTGCTGTCGCACACCGCGGCACGGCCGGTTGCCCAGCCAGCGCAGGCCGTGCCCCGGACTGCTTCGGTGGCGCTTGCATCCGCTGCGCCCGCAGCACCTGGCGGCCGCACCCAGGCCGTGGCCGAAGTGGCGCCTGTCCCAGCGGCCAAACCAGCCCTGGCCGTCACGGCGCGTGAGGATGACTGGGAGTCCTTCTGAGGCTCTTGTCGGGTGGCGTGCTGGGCAGGCCGCCATCGCCAAGCCTCCTGCCTTCGGGGCTTGACCTGTTTTCTGGGAAGTCTGCGATGGCGGCGTTGGTGCGTACCGAAGTGCTGGGATGGCCTGCAATTTCCTTGCAGCCGTCGCAATCCTGTGAGGGAGTGATAATCGCTTTCTTTGCCTGCCAGGGTGTGTGACAAGGCGCACAGGCAGCAACGCTTGGTGTTTTGGCAGGCCTGCGGGCTTTAATTTTCATGACCACTTCCATCTGCATTGCTCAGCTCAATTTCACGGTCGGAGACTTGAGCGGTAACGCACAAAAAATTATCGAAGCCGCCCAGCAAGCCCATGCCCAGGGTGCTGTTTTGCTGATGACGCCGGAGCTGGCTTTGTGTGGTTATGCGGCCGAGGATCTGTTCCTGCGCCCTTCGTTCCAGCAGACCAGTGATGCTGCGCTGCAGCAGGTCGTTGCAGCAAGTGCCGCCTGGCCAGACCTGCGCCTGCTGGTGGGCTGCACCCAGGCGGTACTGGGCACCCTGCACCGCCAGAACACAGCGGTCTGGATCGGTCAGGGCCGGGTGTTGGGGCAGTATGTCAAGCATGCGCTGCCCAACTATGGCGTGTTCGATGAGCTGCGCTATTTCACGCCGGGCCAGCAGGCCTGCGTGGTGGAGGTGGGGGGTGTCAAGGCTGGGGTGCTGATTTGTGAGGATGCCTGGGTCACCGGTCCCGCTCAGGCGGCCAAGGCTGCCGGGGCCCAGATGCTGCTGGTGCTGAATGCCTCGCCCTACCATCTGGGCAAACAGTCCGAGCGCGAGGCCGTGCTGGCGCAGCGTGCCATGGAAACCGGCTTGCCCGTGGTGTATGCCCATATGGTGGGTGGACAGGACGAGCTGGTGTTCGATGGGGGCAGTTTTGCCTTGCAGGCCGATGGCACCGTGGCCATGCGGGCGCCTGCGTTCCAGCAGGTGCTGGCGCAGGTAGCCGTCCAGCCGCAGGCCGACGGCGTGCAGCTGGCGGGCCAGATTGCCCCCGTCCAGGACGACAACGCCGCCCTGTGGGATGCCCTGGTGCTGGCCGTGCGGGATTACGTTGGCAAGAATGGTTTTCCGGGGGCCTTGCTGGGCTTGTCGGGTGGCATTGACTCCGCCTTGGTGCTGGCGATTGCCGTGGATGCGCTGGGCAAGGACCGTGTGCGCACGGTCATGATGCCCTCGCCCTATACTGCGGACATCAGCTGGAAAGATGCGCAGGAAATGGCCGATCGCGTGGGCGTGCACCATGAGGTGATCGACATCGCGCCGCAGTTCGAAGCCTTCAAGGCCGCCCTGTCCACCCAGTTTCAGGGGCGGGCCGAAGACACCACCGAAGAGAATCTGCAGGCGCGCATCCGCGGCACGCTGTTGATGGCGTTGTCCAACAAGTTTGGTGCCGTGGTGCTGACCACCGGCAACAAGAGTGAAATGGCCACGGGCTACTGCACGCTGTACGGTGACATGGCCGGTGGCTTTGCCGTGATCAAGGATGTGCTGAAGACCCGGGTGTTTGCGCTGGCGCGCTGGCGCAATGCCAACGATCCCTTCGGGACCGGGCTGCACCCCATCCCCGAGCGCATCATCACCCGTCCGCCCAGCGCCGAGCTGCGCCCCGATCAGAAGGATGAGGACAGCCTGCCGCCGTACCCGGTGCTCGACGACATCGTGCGCCGCTATGTGGAAAATGACGAGCCCATCGAAACCATCCTGGCCCAGGGGCACACGCCCGAAAATGTGGAGCGTGTGGTGCGTCTGATTCGCATCAATGAATACAAACGCCGGCAAGCCCCGGTGGGCCCGCGTCTGTCGCCGCGCAGTTTTGGCAAAGACTGGCGCTGCCCGATCACCAACGGCTTCAGGCGCTAGTGCCTGCTGGCTGCCTCTCTGTCTTAGTTTTGCAATTCAAATTGGAGTCCTCACCATGAAAATGATCACTGCCATCATCAAGCCTTTCAAGCTCGAAGAGGTGCGCGAAGCTCTGGCTGAGTGCGGCGTGACGGGCCTGACCGTGACGGAAGTGAAAGGCTTTGGCCGGCAGAAGGGTCACACGGAGCTGTACCGTGGCGCGGAGTATGTGGTGGACTTCCTGCCCAAGGTGAAGATTGAAGTGGCCGTGGCGACGGAAGATGCGGACCGCTGTGTCGATGCGATCGTGGCGGCTGCCCGGACGGGCAAGATCGGGGATGGCAAGATCTTCGTCACTGCCGTGGAAAAAGTGGTGCGCATTCGCACCGGTGACCTGGACAGCGCGGCGATCTGAGTGGCGCCGCACATGAAAAAAGCGATCTGGAAAGATCGCTTTTTTTGTGTGCAGGCCAGATGGCCGAGCCGGGAAGTCAGATCACTTCGCGCAGGTTCTGGCTTTCGGGGGCTGTGCCGGCCGATTCGACCAGGAACTTCAGCAATTCGGCCGGGCTGTCGCTGCTGCGGATCAGGTCCATTTGCCAGGCGCCCATGAAGCCCTGGTGCACGGTGGACTCCAGGAAGGCCAGCAGGTTGGTGTAGTAGCCCTCGACATTCAGCAGGCCGATGGGCTTGTCGTGGTACCCCAGCTGGCGCCATGTCCAGACTTCAAACAGCTCCTCGAAGGTGCCGATCCCGCCGGGCAGGGCCAGGAAAGCATTGCTGCGCTCGGCCATCATCGCCTTGCGCTCATGCATGGTGGTGACGATGTGCAGCTCATCGCACGCGGCGTTCGCCAGCTCCTTGTCGACCAGCGCCTGGGGAATGATACCGACCACGCGGCCACCGGCGGCCTTGGTGGCCTCGGCCACCATGCCCATCAGGCCGGTTTTTCCGCCACCGTACACCAGTTGCCCCCCGCGCAGGCCAATCCATGTGCCGACGGCGCGGGCCGCAGCTTCATAGGCAGCAGCTTCGCCGGGGCGCGAGCCGCAGTAAACGCAGATGGAAAAAGCAGGGGGCTGGTGCATTGGGAAATCCTTGGTGGTGGCCGCCAACGTCCGCAATCCTCAGGGTTGAGGGCGGGGCGGGGTCAATGCGGCGGGCTCGGCCACCAGACGGGTGCCGGCCAGCACATCGTGCAAAAACTGGCGCTCGGGGTGAAAGCGGCTGAGCAAGGCCCACACGGCGACCCAGCCCGTGGTGAGCACGGCGACTTCGGCCCAGGGCAGGTGGAACGGCGCCAGCAATGCCAGCGGGGGCAGCAACCACAGCCAGCACAGGGCGTACCGTGCCAGCGCACGCACGCGTGTCAGTGGCCGGCCTTGCTGGTCCACGACGCGGATGTGCCAGGTCTTCATGGCCAGGGTCTGGCCCTTGCTCCAGAACCACGCAAAGTAAATGCCGAGCACCACGAACAACAGGGCCTGCAGTGTCTTGGGTGAGAGGGGGTGACCAAACAGGACACCTGCGCTGCCCAGCACCAGACCCCCGACGAACACGACGCCAAACAGCAACAGGCTTTCGTACAGCCAGCAAGCCATGCGCCGGCGCAGGCTGGGCGCGTGCAGTGGGGCGAGCGACAACGGGGATGGGGCGGATGGGGGCATGCAGGCTCGATGGGCAGCTTCCGGGCGGAAGGGGATTATTGTGCCGCGGCGGGAGCTGGGGGATGTGCAGCAGGCGGCTGTGTTGCAGTGGCCGGTTGGTGGGGATCCGTGGCGGGGTGCAAGGGCGGAAGCACCAGGGCCGGGGTTGCCTGTGGTACGGCCACGGGCTGGCTGGCCGCTGCCGGGGCTTCGGGCTTGGCGCTTTTCTGTTCCAGGGGTGTCAGCTGCACCGCTGGGGCGGCTTGGGGTGTGAACACCGGCACGCTTTCCACCACTGAAGGTGTGGCCACGGGCTGGGTGATGACGGCAGGCAGTGGGGCGGTCTTGACCGGTTTGTCGTCCTTGACGGCCGGCGGCGCGGGGGGGGGCACCTGGGCCAGCCGGCGTTTGGATTTCTTGGCTGCCTTGGCCTTGCGGGCCTGCTCGGCCAAGCGTTGCTTTTCGGCTTCGCTCAGGGCCTGGTAGGCATCCCATTTTGACTGCAGTTCCTCTGCAGACAAGCGCTTTGCGCTCTCAAAATTGATACGGGCCTGGTTGCGCTGCTGGACGCTCAGGTTGGCCCAGGTGGTCATGCGGCTGACCAGGCGATTGCGCTCGGCCTCATCCATGGTGGGATAACGGTCTGCAAGCACCAGCCAGCGGCGCTTGGCGAGGGCGCCCATGGTGTTCCAGCGATCGCGCAAGGGCATGAGCGCCTGGCGCTGGGCTTCGCTGATTTCGCGCCAGCTGGGGCCGGCTGCGCTCAGACGCAAGCGCGAGTGGGTGTCGGTGGTCAGGGAGGCGCCATCCCCTTGCTCTTCCACGGCCATGCCCGGCGGCACGGCACTGGGCACCATGGTGACTTGGTAGCTGCTCCAGATGCCCCCTGCGGCCAAGCCCAGCAACAGCACGCTCGCCAAGCCAACAGCGATCCAGGACGAGCGTGAAATTGTTGAGGGAGCAGAGGTCAGTGGCATGTAGGGCCGAGTGTAACAATTGCACACCAGCCCCAGGGGCTTGGTGCGGCAGGGAGCGGTTTCTTAGGGGGTGTCAGACACGGTGGTCTGCAAGTATTGCTGAAATCCCGGATCGGTAAATGCGGCTGGAGGCAGCTCGCTGGTGAGCAAGGCAGCATCCACTTCGGCCACATCCACGGTGGCGCGGCTGTCCTGCTCGGCGCCGATGAATGCCAGACCCGCCACTAGTGCCACCAGCGGCAGGGCCGTCAGCAGGCGTTGCAGCCACAGGGGCGTAGAGTCACCTTGGCCGCTGCGAGTTCCCAGAATGGCGGTTCCGTTCTGCGTGCCCAGCAGGGTGGGAGCCGACTCCGTGTGCAGGGCGCGCAACGGCGCCGAGCTGCGTTTGCGCAGGGACACGGCTTGGACGCGGGCTGCACGCAGGCGCTCGGTGACCACATACGGCAGGTTGGCATCTGCTGAAGACAGGTGCGCAGCCAGCTTGCGGGCGAAGGTGTCGGCCGCAAGTTCATCATGGTGCGAAGGTGTGGTCATAACTCGATTCCTTTGGCTTTGAGCGCTTTGCTCAGCGACTGGATGGCGCGAAAACAGTGGGTTTTCACGCTGCCCTCTGAGCAGCCCATGGCGGCGGCGGTTTCCGCCACGTCCATGTCTTCCCAGTAACGCAGCAAAAACGCTTCCCGTTGACGCGCAGGCAAAGCTTGAATTTCATTTTCAATACTTTGTAACAATTGCGCACGCTGGGTGAGGGCTTCGGCACTCTGGCTGGCTTCCTGCTGCTCGTCAGAGGCATAGGTCTGCATCCAATCAAACCGTTCGTCGTCCGGGTCATCTCCATGCGCGAGGTCTTCCATATTGGTAAACAACGCGTTGCGGGTTTTCTGTCGCCGGAACCAGTCCAGGGTGCAATTGGACAGGATGCGGTGGAACAGCATGGGCAGTTCCTGGGCGGGTTTGTCGCCGTAATGCTGCGCCAGTTTCAGCATGCTGTCTTGCACGATGTCCAAGGCGGCCTCCTCGTCGCGGACGTGGTAAACCGAGCGTTTGAACGCTCGTTTCTCCACGCCTTTCAGGAAGTCAGATAGCTCTTGTTCGGTGGCCAAGACAGAAGTGCCCGGTAAGTCGATAACGCACAAAACCCATGCAGCTGTAACTGGATGCATCTTGCGGCAAAGACCCTGATTATCGCATCGCGTTGGCAAACTGCCGAAAAGCGTTCGCCAAACCGTATGTTGCAGTGCCATAATGGGTGCTTGCAATTCAACAAGGCAAACGGGTCAAGGTCCGGCGTACACCCTCACGCCCATGTCCTTTGGCCTTAAGTCCTGAACCTGTCCCACAAGGACGCTGGCGAGGGGCACCCAAGGTTTTTCGTTAGAGAAATTCACAAAGGTGGATCATGGAAATCTCCAAAGCAGAGCACGCCAACGCGGCGGCGGCCTCTTCGCAAGCTGGTACCCAGGAACTGATGGGTGCCGAAATCCTCGTCAAGTCACTGCAAGCTGAAGGTGTGAAGCACCTGTGGGGCTATCCAGGTGGCGCGGTGCTCTATATCTACGATGCGCTGTACAAGCAAGACAGCATCGAACATGTGCTGGTGCGCCATGAGCAGGCGGCCGTGCACGCTGCCGACGGCTTTGCCCGTGCCACTGGTGAAGTGGGCGTGGCACTGGTCACTTCCGGTCCTGGACTGACCAACGCCGTGACCGGCATTGCCACGGCCTATACCGATTCGATTCCGCTGGTGGTCATCAGCGGGCAGACCTCGGTGGCCGCCATCGGCACCGATGCCTTCCAGGAGTGCGACACCGTGGGCATCACCCGCCCTATCGTCAAGCACAACTTCCTGGTCAAGGATGTGCGCGACCTGGCGATCACCATGAAAAAGGCTTTTCATGTGGCGCGCACTGGCCGACCCGGCCCGGTGGTGGTCGATATTCCCAAGGACGTGTCCTTCAAGAAGGCGGCGTACAGCGGCTACCCACAAAGCGTGGAAATGCGTTCGTACAACCCGGCCAAGAAGGGGCACTCCGGCCAGATCCGCAAGGCCCTGCAATTGCTGCTGAGCGCCAAGCGTCCCTATATCTATACCGGTGGTGGCGTGCTGTTGGGCAATGCCTGCCCCGAACTGCGCACGCTGGTGGACATGCTGGGCTACCCCGTCACGCACACGCTGATGGGCCTGGGTGCCTACCCGGCCAGCGACCGCAAGTACCTGGGCATGCTGGGCATGCACGGCACGATTGAAGCCAACAACGCCATGCAGAACTGCGATGTGCTGCTGGCTGTGGGCGCGCGTTTTGACGACCGTGTGGTGGGCAACCCCAAGCACTTCATGTCGGTGGAGCGCAAGATCATCCACATCGACATCGACCCTTCCTCCATCTCCAAGCGCGTGAAGGTGGATGTGCCCATCGTGGGCGATGTGAAAGAGGTGCTGACCGAGCTGATCGCTATGGTGCGTGAAACCACGACCAAGCCTGACGACGGGGCCCTGGCCCAGTGGTGGATGCAGATCGAAGCCTGGCGCAGCCGCGACTGCCTGCAGTTCGACCGCGACAACAAGGACGTCATCAAGCCCCAGCACGTGGTGGACACTTTGTTCAACATGACTCGGGGCGAAGACGTCTACATCACTTCCGATGTGGGCCAGCACCAGATGTGGGCCGCGCAGTACTACCGCTTTGACGAGCCCCGCCGCTGGATCAACTCCGGTGGGCTTGGCACCATGGGTGTGGGCCTGCCCTATGCCATGGGCATCAAGCTGGCCAAGCCACAGGCGGAAGTCTTCTGCATCACGGGCGAAGGCTCGATCCAGATGAACATCCAGGAGCTGGCCACCTGCCGCCAGTACAACACCCCGGTGATCATTTGTGCGCTGAACAACCGCTACCTGGGCATGGTGCGGCAGTGGCAGGAGATCGAATACTCAGGCCGCTATTCCAGCAGTTACATGGATTCGCTGCCCGACTTCGTGAAGCTGGCCGAAGCCTACGGCCACGCCGGCATCCTGATCGAGGACCCTTCCCAGGTCGAAGCGGCCTTGAAGGAAGCGCGCCGGATTGCCCGCGAAGAGAACAAGTGCGTGTTCCTGGACTTCCGCACCGACCCCACGGAGAACGTGTTCCCCATGGTGCAGGCGGGCAAGGGCATCACCGAAATGCTGCTGGGGCCGGACGACCTCTGAGCATGCTTGTGAAAACATAGCTGCTGGCGCATGCCAGCACTATGTTTCCAAGTGATAGGAGTCGCAACCGCAAGCATGGCTTGCGCACTGCGCTCCGAATTTTGACGAATCTATTGTCTGCCAAGCCTGCGGCTTACCGGTCGCGGGGGAGGGCAGCGAAAAGAGGAATCCTTCACCATGAAACACATCATTGCCGTGCTGCTCGAGAACGAGCCCGGAGCCCTGTCGCGCGTGGTCGGCCTGTTTTCGGCCCGCGGCTACAACATCGAGTCGCTCACCGTGGCACCGACGGAAGACCCGTCGCTGTCGCGCATGACCATCCAGACCACCGGTTCGGACGACATCATCGAGCAGATCACCAAGCACCTGAACCGCCTGATCGAAGTTGTGAAGGTGGTCGATCTGACCGAGGGCGCCTACACCGAGCGCGAACTCATGATGGTCAAGGTGCGCGCCGTGGGCAAGGAGCGCGAGGAGATGAAGCGCATGGCCGACATCTTCCGTGGTCGCATCATCGATGTGACCGAAAAAAGCTACACCATCGAGCTGACCGGCGACCAATCCAAGAACGATGCCTTTTTGCAGGCCATCGACCGCACCGCCATCCTGGAGACCGTGCGCACCGGTGCCTCGGGCATCGGCCGCGGCGAGCGCATTTTGCGTGTCTGAGGCAGAACCCCGTCGTTTGCCGCGTACACTGATTTTTTGAATTCCCAAGTTTCAACACCCCAACAAACCACTGGAGCCAACCATGAAAGTTTTCTACGATAAAGACTGTGACCTGAGCCTGATCAAGGGCAAGACCGTGGCCATCATCGGCTACGGCAGCCAAGGCCACGCCCACGCCCAGAACCTGAATGACAGCGGCGTGAAGGTCATTGTCGGTCTGCGCAAGGGCGGCTCTTCCTGGGACAAGGTCGGCAAGGCTGGCCTGACCGTGATGGAAGTGAACGACGCGGTCAAGGCGGCCGACGTGGTCATGATCCTGCTGCCCGACGAGAACATCCCCGAGGTGTACAACAACAACGTGGCGCCCAACATCAAGCAGGGTGCCACCCTGGCGTTCGCCCACGGTTTCAACGTGCACTACAACCAGGTTGTGCCCCGCGCCGATCTGGACGTGATCATGGTCGCCCCCAAGGGCCCCGGCCATACCGTGCGCTCCGAATACCTGAAGGGAGGCGGCGTGCCTTCCCTGATCGCCATCTACCAGGACAAGTCCGGCAAGGCCCGTGACGTGGCCCTGTCCTATGCTTCCGCCAACGGCGGCGGCAAGGGCGGCATCATCGAAACCAACTTCAAGGAAGAAACCGAGACTGACCTGTTCGGCGAGCAGGCCGTGCTGTGCGGCGGTGCCGTGGAGCTGGTGAAGATGGGCTTCGAGACCCTGACCGAAGCGGGCTACGCCCCCGAAATGGCTTACTTCGAGTGCCTGCACGAGCTGAAGCTGATCGTGGACCTGATGTACGAAGGTGGTATCGCCAACATGAACTACTCCATCTCCAACAACGCGGAGTATGGCGAGTACGTGACCGGCCCCGAAGTCATCAACGAAGAATCCCGCAAGGCCATGCGCAACGCCCTGAAGCGCATCCAGAGCGGTGAATACGCCAAGATGTTCATCAGCGAAGGCCGTCTGAACTACCCCTCGATGACCGCCCGCCGTCGCCAGAACGCCGAGCACGCCATCGAGCAGGTCGGTGGCCAGCTGCGTTCCATGATGCCTTGGATCGCCAAGAACAAGCTGGTGGACCAGACCCGCAACTGATGCTGGTGCATCCCCTGCCGCAGCCTGGCTGCGGCAGCCCAAGGCCGCTGCCTGTGCAGTGGCCTTTTTCTTTGTTGGGGGCAAAGCCAACGCCGCTACACTGGCTGTCATCCAGATGGTGCAACCCATCTGCTTAAAATACTATGGTTTTAATAGCTGCCGCGGATGCTTGCGGCAGCGCTCTGGAGGTGCATTACATGCATGACAGCAACGACGCCCAAGCGGGCGACGCCGGCGTGGTGGTTCGCAAGCGCCGCAAGGGCATTTACATCCTGCCCAACCTGTTTACGTTGGCCGCCTTGTTCGGCGGCTTCTATGCCATCGTTATGGCGATGAATGGCCGCTTCGATTTGGCTGCGATTGGCGTTTTCTGCGCCATGGTGCTGGACAGCCTGGATGGCCGCGTGGCCCGCATGACCAACACGCAAAGCGCGTTTGGCGAGCAAATGGATTCGCTGTGCGACATGGTCTCGTTTGGTGTGGCGCCAGCGCTGGTTGCCTATGAATGGGCGCTCAAGGGTCTGGGGCGCTGGGGCTGGATTGCCGCCTTCGTCTATTGCTCGTGCGCAGCACTGCGTCTGGCGCGCTTCAACGTCAACACCGGCGTGGTCGACAAGCGCTGGTTCCAGGGCTTGCCTTCGCCCGCGGCGGCGGCGTTGGTCGTCGGCTTCATGTGGGTGCTGAACGACTACGGCGTGGTGCGCGGCGAGGATGGCGTGCTGACCTGGGTGCAGCTGATGTGGGTGATGTTCTTCCTGACGCTGTACTCGGGCCTGACGATGGTCACCAACGTGCCTTTCTACAGCTTCAAGGACGTGAACATGAAGCGCAGCGTGCCGTTCGCCGCGATCGTGCTGATCGTGCTGGGCATCGCCATCATCAATATTCACACGCCCACAGTGCTGTTCGCCGTGTTTGCCATTTATGGCTTCAGCGGCTATGCCGTCTACGCCTGGCGCAAGTCCAAAGGCCAGCGCACCAGCGTGATCAGCACTTCCAAGGAAGAGCCGGAAGAACGCGGTTTGCACGATTGAGCACAAATGCGAGCAACACTTTTCCAGAAACTGTGCTAGAGTTGTCCGCATGCAAAACCTGTCGCTAGCTCTACTACCAACCATGTCCAACGGGCAGATCTAGTAGCGCGCGCGTACACACACCCTACTTCCCAGGCCCGTAGCTTCCAGCGACGGGCCTTTTTTGTTTGGGGTTGCTGGAGTCCAGGCCACATTTTCTTGATCCACGAAAGAGAGCGCCCATGTCGATGTTGCAGAACCCCGCCAGCAAATACCGTCCTTTTGTGCCAGTGCGCCTGACCGATCGCACCTGGCCCGACGCCACCATCACCAAGCCACCGGTCTGGTGCAGTGTGGACCTGCGTGATGGCAACCAGGCCCTGATTGAGCCCATGGACATCGAGCGCAAGATTCGCATGTTCGAACAGCTGGTGAAGATCGGCTTCAAGGAGATCGAAGTCGGTTTCCCCTCGGCGTCGCAGATCGAATTCGACTTCATGCGCAAGCTGATCGAGGAAAAGCGCATTCCCGATGATGTGACCGTGCAGGTGCTGACCCAGGCGCGCGAACACCTGATCCGCCGCACTTTTGAAGCCTTGGAAGGCGTGCCCCGCGCCATCGTTCACCTCTACAACGCCACGGCCCCGGTGATGCGCCGCGTGGTGCTGGGCATGAGCGAGGACGAGATCGTCGAACTGGCCCGCAGCAATGCCCAACTGTTCAAGGACATTGCGGCCGACCACCCCCACACTGACTGGACCTTTGAATACTCGCCCGAGATGTACTCGGACACCGAGGTGGAGTTCTCCAAGCGTGTGATTGATGCCGTGACCGATGTCTGGCAGCCCACGCCCCAGAAGAAGTGCATCATCAACCTGCCCACCACGGTCGAGCACTCCAGCCCCAACATCTTTGCTGACATGGTGGAGTGGACCCACCGCCATGTGAACCGCCGCGACTCCATCGTGCTGTCGGTACACCCGCACAATGACCGTGGCACGGGCACGGCCACCGCGGAAATGGCCTTGCTGGCCGGCGCCGACCGCCTGGAAGGCTGCCTGTTCGGCAATGGCGAGCGCACCGGCAACCTGGATGTGGTGAACGTGGCCTTGAACATGTACATCCAGGGCATCAACCCGGGCCTGGATTTCTCGGACATCGACGGCATCCGTGCCACGGTCGAGTACTGCAACCAGTTGCCTGTCCACCCCCGTCATCCCTATGTGGGCGAGCTGGTCTACACCTCGTTCTCGGGTTCGCACCAGGACGCGATCAAGAAGGCCTTCAGCGCGCGCCAGGAAGGCGATATCTGGGACATGCCTTATCTGCCGATCGACCCCAAGGACTTGGGTCGCAGCTACGAAGCCGTGATCCGCGTCAACAGCCAGTCCGGCAAGGGCGGCATTTCCTACCTGCTCGAAGCCGAATACGGTTTGCAGTTGCCCCGCCGCCTGCAGATCGAGTTCAGCCAGGTCGTGCAGCGTGAAATGGATGCCCTGGGTACCGAGTTCACCGCCAACCACCTGTGGCAGATCTTCCGCAAGGAATTCGGCATGGACGTGGCACAGGCCCCGCAATACCGTCTGGCGGAAGAAAACGGCGAGGTCACGCTGAATGCCAAGCTGCACTGGGACGGCCAGGAGCGCGTGCTCGAAGGCAAGGGCACCGGCCCGATCGATGCCTTCGTGCAGGCCCTGTCGCAGTCCCTGGACCGCAGCGTGCGCGTGATGAACTACAGCGAGCATGCCGTGGGCGAGGGCGCCAACGCCCAGGCCGTGGCCTATGTGGAAGTGCGTGTGGACGACAGCCACACGGTGTTCGGTGTGGGCATGGATGCGAACATCGTCTCGGCGTCGATCCGTGCGATTTTGTCCGGTGTGCGACGCGCCCCGGCCGTGCAGACGGCGGCAGCCTGATGTAGCGCTCTGGTGGGCTTGCGCTGTGCGCGCAAGTGCCGCCGGGCTGCTGACTTTCCGGATGGTGAAATCTGCCACGTGACAGGCGGTATCGCAGGTGCCAGCTGCGATGCCGTCTGTATTGTTTGCTCTCAAATAAATGCGATTGAGTGCTAACTCCTTGCTACAAACGGTAGCGGCCGTCCTATAATTTCCCTAATTTCTGTCCAAAAAGTCGTGCAATTAGCGTGAGTGCACGACTTTTTTGGTGGTTACCGGCACTTCTACCGTCGTCTGTTGTTTGGAGCACTTGCATGCACCACCGATCTTCTGTTGCGTATGCGCGCATCGCCAAAGCCCTGGCATTCCTGACACTCAGTTGCGCATTGGCCACCCCGGCCGCCTACGCATCCAAGACGGCACCTGCCAAAAAGACGGTCACTGCGTCCAAGCAGCAAAAAGCGCCCGTGGTGCGCAAGGCCGTGGCCCAGAAGTCTCCCGCCAGTTCCAGCCGCAAGGTGGCGGTGGCACGTCCGGCCAAGGCCCAGCAGACCAAGGTCGCGGCCAAGCCCGCTGCGCGTCGCACGGTCGCCGCGGCGGCGGCCGGTGCGGCGGCGGCCGCCGCCGTGGTGGCCCGTCCTTCGTTTGGCCAGTTGGCCGGCTTGCACCAGGTGTCCGATCCGCTGGACCTGAAGTCCAGCGTAGCCTTGGTCATGGACCAAGAAACCAGCGAGGTCCTGCTGCGCAAGAACGACCACGCCGTGCTGCCGATCGCGTCGATCACCAAGCTGATGACCGGCCTGCTGGTGGCCGAGGCCAAACTGCCGATGGATGAAATGATCACCATCACGCAGGAAGACGTGGACACGGAAAAGAACAGCAGCTCGCGCCTGCGCGTGGGCACCACGCTGACCCGTGGCGAGATGCTGCACCTGGCGCTGATGTCCAGCGAAAACCGCGCTGCGCATGCGCTGGGCCGCACCTACCCCGGTGGCCTGCAGCACTTTGTGCAGCTGATGAACATGAAGGCCAAGCTGCTGGGCATGTCGGAAACCCAGTTTGTCGAGCCCACCGGCCTGTCCAGCCGCAACCAGTCCAGCGCCCATGATCTGGCGACCCTGGTGAACGTGGCGCATTCCAACGCGCTGGTGCGCGAATTCTCGACCTCGCCCAGCTACGAAGTGGCCGTGGGCAACCGCACCCTGCAGTTCAACAACACCAACCGCCTGGTCAAGAGCGACCATTGGGAGATCGGCCTGCAAAAGACCGGCTACATCTCCGAAGCCGGCCGTTGCCTGGTGATGCAGGCCGAGGTGGCGGGTCGCAAGATCATCATGGTGTTCCTGGATTCGGTGGGCAAGTACAGCCGACTGGGCGACGCCGAGCGCGTGCGCAGCTGGGTGGAGGCCGGTGGCCACAGCCTGCTGGCCGCCAGCAAATAAGTCTTCAGACGCGCCCAGAACTCATCTAAAAAGAGAGCTGCTGGCGCTTGTTGTGTCGTGGTTCAGGATAGAAAAAATCCTGAAACCCAATCACGACAAGCGCTGACAGCTCTCTTTTTTTGTTGACTGCGGCGTTCAGCAGCGCAGCAGCAGCTTACCGAAGGGTTGTTGCTGCTCGAAATGGCGGTGTGCCTGGGCCGCTTCGCGCAGCGGGTAGCTGCGCTCGATCAGCGGCAGCAACTGGCGCTGGGCAATCACCGGCAGCCAGCGTTGGGCGAAGCGCTGGGTCATGGCGGCCTTCTGCACCGGGGTCAGGGATTTCATCACCGTGCCTTCGATGCGCAGCCGGCGCGTCATCAGCACATCCATGGGCAGGCTGCCCTGGGCGCCCCCCTGCAGGCCCAACTGGATCAGGCGGCCCCCGGCTTCCAGGCTGCGCAGGTTGCGCTCCAGGTAAGGGGCGCCCATGTTGCAGATCACCACATCCACGCGCCCGCCAGGCACGTCGCGTGCAATCACTTCGGCAAAGTCCTGGCTGGCGTAGTCGATGGTGATGTCGGCGCCCAGGCTGCGCAGGCGTTCATGCTTGCCGGCACTGCTGGTGGTGACGATGGTGCGCGCGCCGGCCATGCGCGCCATCTGCATCAGCGAGGTGCCGACGCCGCCGCCCGCGCCGTGGACCAGCACGCGGGCGCCGGGCTGCATCTCGCCCAGGTGCAGCAGCACGTGGTGGGCGGTGACCATGGCCTCGGGGATGCACGCGGCTTCCTCATCGCTCAGGTTGTCGGGCGTGTGCATGGCCATGCCGGCATCGATGCGGGCGTATTCGGCATAGGCGCCGCCGCCGACAATCCCCATGACGCGGTCGCCGATGGCAAAGCCCTGGGCCTCGGGACCGATGGCCACCACCTCGCCGGCCATCTCCAGGCCGATCACCGCGTCGCTGTCGCCAAAGCCGGGCTGCTCGCCGTACTTGCCCTGGCGCCAGTTCATCTCGGCACGGTTCAGACCGGCCGCGCGCACGCGCACCAGCAGGTCGTTGGGGCGCAGGCTGGGCAGCGGCATCGTGGTCGGCTGCAGGACCTCGGGGGCGCCGAACCCGTGGTGGGCGGCGGCCAGCATGGTGGTGGGCAGGGTGGGCATGGCTGTCTCTTTATGGTGGTTGCAGAAAACAAAAAAGCCGTGCGATGCAGGCATCGAACGGCTTATAGGGGCTGGTGCAGAGATGGCGCGGCGTACTGGAATCGAACCAGTGACCCACAGCTTAGAAGGCTGTTGCTCTATCCAACTGAGCTAACGCCACCGCGTTTGTATATCTGTGCCTGTAGCTTCACAAAACATAGCGGTAAATGGTGCGCTGCGGGCTGCAACTGGCTTTTTCACCGCCATCTTCATGACTGGGCGTCATTATGCCCCGATTTGGCGCCCCGCGGCCTGCAGCAGGGTATAGGGCCGGGCGGGCGCAGCCTCAGCGCTGGTGGAACCTGCGCCACAGGGCCTGCAATTCCGTGGAGTGTGCGGCATCGCGCAGAAACGGCGGCACGGACAGGGCCAGCAGCAGCAGGGCCAGCGGCACCACGCAGAAAAAGCCAATGTGCTTGAAGCCCAGGGCCCCGGTGATGCCGCCCAGCACGAACATCGCGATCAGCCCGGCCGTCATGCGCATGCGGCGCCAGTCGTGCTGCACGGCGGGCAGGGCTGTGGCGGACTGCCGGCGCTGGCGGCGCCAGAACAGGGCCTTGCCCAGTTCCATGCCGAGGTCGGTGAAGTTGCCGGTCATGTGCGTGGTGCGCGTGCTGCCCCCTGAGGTCTTGGAGCCGACGGCATTTTGCAGGCCCATCATGAAGGACAGCAGCAGCACCGTCAGTGGCACGGCGAACGGGGTGTTCCAGTTCAGGGTGACGGTGCCCATCAGGCCGAAGGGAAAGAGCATCAGCGCCTCCAGCATCAGGGGTAGGGCATAGACGCTGTACAGCTGGCGCTGGCGCCCCCAGTTGACCAGCACGGCGCACACGGCGGCGCCGGTCATGAAGGCCAGGATGGCGCCCAAGGCATTGAGCAGCAGCTTGCCGTTGCCCAGCACTAGGCTGTCGGCCAGTTGCGAGGCAAAGCCGGTCATGTGCGAGGTGTACATGCCGAGGATGAGGAAGCCGCCCGCATTCACGGCGCCGGCATTGAAGGCCAGCAGCAGCCCCAGGGCCATGTTGGTGGACGGTGCCCGGTGTCGGTTGGTCAGGTGGCGAAGTCTGCGCATTCCATCCCTGCAAACGTTGGTGGGGGCGGCCGGGGTGGCCGCCCTTGCATGTCGACTGGAATTGTCGGTCAAATCCTACGAGGGTGCAGGCGTAGTCGCGCGGGTACTGCAAGGCAGGCCCGCTGAGGTGGATGGGTGTGGTGCTTGCAGCATGAAGCCCCTGCAGACCATTGCCTGGCAAGCGTAGCGCGCTATGCTTTCAAGATGCCCGTGGAGCGAGACATGGCGCAAAAAACAAAGCCCGCTGCAGGGCGGGCTGAGAAGGATGCAATCGCCGGGGCGCTCAGCGGCGGCGCTGCGGGGCAGGGCTGCCGCTGCGTTGTTCGATGTGTCGGAATGTCAGTCGGCCCTTGTCCAGGTCGTAGGGGGACATTTCCAGGCTGACCTTGTCGCCGGCCAGCACGCGGATGCGGTGCTTGCGCATCTTGCCGCCGGAGTAGGCGATCAGTTGGTGTCCGTTGTCCAGGGTGACGCGAAAACGGGCATCGGGCAGCACTTCGTCCACCCGGCCTTGCATTTCAATCAGTTCTTCTTTGGCCAATGTGATTTCACTCCTCTGTGGTGGTGGGGTCAGCTCAGCTGGTTGCACAGCACCATGCTGCGGCCTTCTTGCAAGGCGTAGCGGGTGGCGCTGGCGCGCGAGTCGAACTGGTCGATGAAACGGAAGACGCGGTCATAGACGCCGCGGCGGATGGAGACCGCCGCGGACACTTTGCCGCTGGCGGTGGTGTGGGTGAGCGGAGTGACCACATAGTGGCCGACACGCTCGGTGATCGAAGCATGGTGCATGGTGTCGAAGCTGGCGCAGACCCTGAGCGGGTGGCAGCCAGGCAGAAAAGAATGGTTAAAAAATATCCCTTCGGAGCCGGCGAAGGGCAACGGCCCGGGGGCGGGCGGCGGCTTGTGGGGATGGCAATGTCTTGCTGGGGCGAAGCCCTGGGTGCGGCAGCGCGGTGCAGAGGCGCTGCCCAGGAGCCACAAGCCCAGCCCCTGAAAACCATGGATTATAAAAGAAACTTGCTTTATATGCAAGTCGCATAAAATGCCGCGCCGCTTCGGTGACGCCGGTGGAAGGCAAGGGCCTGCGGGCTTTCCTTCGGAAGAAGGAATGGCTCGGGAGGGGGCGCAGGCTTGGGGTGGGAAGGAAATTTGATGAATGCTGGAAATGGATGCAGTGCTTATCCATAATGCGATGAATGCTCATAAAAAAGGAGCAATCCTAGCGTGTGCGCCCCAACCCCGGCACACCACCGCCTCCAGAGCACGGGTGCCTGATGCGGAGAATCCCCCCGTTCATGCAGGAAAACTGCTTGCCAAATGAGGCCAGCGTTAGACTTTGCGATTGCCCTTGATATTCGAGATCCATTTTTGCAAGCCAGCCAGTATTTCTCATTGATCGTGCCTGTGTGTGGGGTGCTGCTCGGCCTGGCCCTGGTCGTCTGCTGGACAGTGCTGCGTCAGCATCGCTACCTGCTGTGGCTGGCGGCGGCTTACATCCTGCCCGCAGTGCCGCTGGCGGCGCAGACCCTGATGAGCAACGAGCAACTAGCGCGCACGGCCGTGCTGCTGGGGGCGTTCTACCTGTCCGGCCTGTGGGCCATGGCCCAGGGCATGGCGCTCAAGTACGGGGGCGTGGCCCATCCTCGGCTGGCTGCGGTCGTGGGCGTGCTGGCGCTGGGGCTGCTGTATTACTTCTCGCAGGTCACCGACCAGTTGCGCATCCGCATCCTGGTGCTGAACCTGGCCATGGTGCTGCTGTTGCTGCTGGGGGTGATGGCCGTGTACCGGCAGCGCCGGCCGGTGCACGGGCTGGAGCGCTTGCTGCGCGCCTCCTACCTGGTGTTCGTGGCGTATTCGGTGCTGCGCCCGGCGATCGTGGCCGTGTTCCTGTGGGAGGGCCCGCTGCCGGAGCTGTCGAGCTCGCCCCTGTGGCTGCTGATGCTGGCGGTCAACCTGCTGCTGAGCCTGTGGTTCATCGCCGTGCTGCTGGCCGTCAGTGTGCGCGAGATGTTCGTGATCCTGAAGCACGAGCGGGACCGCGATTCGCTGACCCAACTGCTCAACCGCCGCGCCTTCTTCGAGCAGGCCCCGGCGCGCATGCGCCAGGCTGGCGGGCAGTGGGCCCTGGTGGTCTGCGATGTCGACCATTTCAAGCACATCAACGACAACCTGGGCCATGGCATGGGTGACGAGGTGCTCAAACTGGTGGCGCAGGTGCTGGTACAGCATGTGCGCCAGGACGATCTGGTGGTGCGCTTCGGGGGCGAGGAGTTTGTGCTGATGCTGCGCTGCACGGACCTCGAGGGCGCGGTGGCGGTGGTGCAGCGCATGCGCGAGCAACTGGTCCTGGAGTCGCTGCGCCTGCTGCCCCAGCCGCTGACCGCCAGCTTTGGGGTGGTGATGTGCGATGCCATGGCTTCGCTACAGACGCTGCTGCGGCATGCCGATGCCCTGTTGTACGAGGCCAAGCGGGCCGGGCGCAACCGTGTGGTCAGCAGCTTGGTGGCGCTGTCGCCCCCCGCCGAGGCACCGGCCGTGGTGCAGGGCTGAACTATCGGGCAATGTGGTGGCTGTCTACGGGGCCAAAGTGGCTGTAGCCTAGGTGCAGTGAGCGCTGATTGCTATCGTTGATGTAGTTTAAAAAAGCCCCGCGCTGCAGAGCAACACGGGGCTTTGGGTTGATAGCTGCTGCGGGGGCAGCATGGCGGACCTTGTGGCGCTGGGCCTCAATCCTCGTCGAACACGATGTTGGGCAGTGTCACCACCCGCGCCACATCGCCCAGGCCGCCCAGCACGCCGTGGCTCATGTAGCTGTACGGGGTGTCGGGCTCCAGGGCTGCTGCCGCCAGGTAGGCCAGGGGCTGGTTCATGCTGACGTAGTAGCTGCCGGGCGTGGCCTCCATGGCCGTGCGGGCCAGCGTGACATTCGCCGTGGGCGTGCTGGTGCCGGGTGTGGCGGCCTGGTAGGTCTCCACCTGCATGGGCGAGAGTTCGCCCACGCGTTGCACGATCACGCCCAGCATGCTCAGGCGCTCGGTGGCCTGCACGGCATTCGGCGACAGCCAGTAGCCGCAGGCCTGGTGGCGCTGGCGTGGCTGCACCATGCTCAGGCCGCTGGTCCAGGCCACGGGCTTTTGCACCAACTGGGCGGTCTGGGCGTCCACCAGCGTCACTTCGCGCTGTTCCTGGCGCGGCTGCGCCTGCACGGTCAGCGTGCTGCGGCAGGCCTTGGAGGCGACATCGCGCGCCACGAAGGCGCCCACCTGGCGCAGGTTGTCAGCGCGTTGGGCGGCGTTCTGCAGCACAGCCATCATCGCCTTGACCTGGCTGTGCACGCGGCGCTGGATGTGGGTGCGGCCCAGGTCGCTGCCGCGGCTCAGGGTTTCCATGCTGGCCATGTTCTTCAGGCTGGAGGCGTTGCGCAGCGTGGTGGGGGTCAGGCCGCCCATAGCAAAGCCGGTGGCGGCGTCGCTGCCGGTGGCCGTGAAGGCCCAGTCGGCACGCAGCCGCGCCAGGCTGAGGGCTTGCACCACGGGTTCGTGCAGCCACTCGCGCGCAGCCTTGGTCACGAACTCGTGGGCATTCGGCGTGACGCCGTACTGCAGGCCCATGTCGTTGGCGTGTACGGCAGCAAAGCGCTGCAGCGTGGGTTCGATGGCTGCGAATTCGCCGGCATCCAGCACGATGGCCGGGCGGTAGTCGCGCGCCAGCTTGGCCAGGAAGCGCGCTTCCGGTGTCTTGAGCAGCAGGTGGTCAAAACGCAGGTCCGTGCCATCGGCGGTGGTGGCGCGGCCCTGGTCAAAGCCGTCGGGGTTGGCGCGTGGCACCAGGATGATGTTGATCTTGTCCAGCAGTGGCGCCAGCAGACCGCCGGTGCCCAGCTCTTTGGCCAGGACCAGGGCGGCCTCGGTGGCGGCGGTGTCCGTGCCTTGCTGGCCGGCCACGATCATGACGCTGGGGCGCCCGCTTTCTTCCAGGGCCAGGGGCGAGATGCTGGGGCTCTGCGTGGCAATCAGCGCCAGGATGGGGGCGCCACTTTGCGCGCTGCCGCTGTTGAGCACGCCCAGCCGTGGGCCGCCGCTCGTGCTGGCCTGGCTCAGCTCGCGCAGCAGCTCGGTCAGCTCGCTGTTGGTGGTCAGGCTGCGGCGCCCGTCGGACAGGCCGGGGGTGCTGTAGCGCTCTGCAGGGTCGGGAAACAGTTCGGCAATCGCGGCGCTGTAGGGCAGGGCCTCCAGCATGTTGCTGGGCGCCACCGGGGTGACGCTGGCGGCTGCAGGACGGGGGCTGTCAGTATTGGTGCTGGCTGCCGGAGCCGGCGCGGCAGCTGGGGCCACTGCAGGAGGCTGCGGGCGGCTACCTGTCGAGGGCCAGGGTGGCAGCGGCGTGCTGGAGCAGGCTGCCAGGGCGAGTGCGGTGCCTGCCAGGGCCACGCGCGCGGCGTGGGTGGCGAAGGCGGTGCCTGGGCGTTCCTGGTACGGCGCGAAGACAGGGGCGAAGGGCTTTGTCATAGTGCTGTGAACCTCAGAAATCCAAGTGGAGGTGTGTGCCTGCCGGGCTGTGGCAGCCGCCGGGGGCACAGCGTGAGGGTGAAAACCGAAGCTGGGCGCATGTTAACGCCCCGGTTTTCTGTTGCCGTGTCAGTGCAAGGCGCTTGCCGTGTGGCGGGCCGCCGTGCGCACCGGTGTGTGCAGGCGGAGCCGGGCAAGCAGTGTCCAGCTGCGCAGCGCTGGACCACTGGGCTTAGCGGTTGAAGCCACCGCCACCGCCGCCGCTGCGGCGGCGATTGCCGCCACCACCCATGCCGCCGCCGCCATTGTTGCCGCGGAAGCCACCGCCACCGGCGCGGCGTGGGCGTTCCATCATCAGATCGATGCTGGTGCGGGTGGGGTCGGGCT